>NZ_FNSM01000001.1:3250500-3556500 GCF_900105415.1 Streptomyces sp. TLI_105
CCGGACGGCCCCGACTCCGACGATCGCCGTCGAGGCCCCGCACGAGTGCGACGCGGCGATGCAACGGGACGGCCTGGTGGCGACGCCTCCGGCGGGCCGGGGCGAGCGTTCCTGGTGGCTGGGCCAGCTCGTCGAGGCGACGCCGCTGCCCTCCTGGCCGGCCAGGTTCGGGGGACGCGGCCCGGAGGAGATCGTGGCGCTGCCGGTCGCCGACGACTGGCAGGGCGAACTGCACGCGGCCTGGTGCCGGGCCGCCGTGCGCCAGCGGGACCCGGCGTGGTCGCGCGCGCTGCTCGGATCCCCCGGCGACCCGCCCGCGACGGGCCCCGGCACCTCGTCCCTGGGCGAGCGCGCCCAGCTCCTGTCGACGCTGCCCGTGGAGGAACGGGCGCGCTGGGTCGCCTCGTTCATCGCGGCCCACGGCCTGTCGGAGGCGTTCCAGCTGCTCGGCGTCTGCGCCGTCCCGTGGGCGGAGCCGCTCGGCGTCGCGGTGATCGACGCGCTCGACATCGCGCGCGAGGCGGGCAGTTACCCGTGGAGCTTCAGCGGGGTGATGGGCCTCGCGGAGCGCTGCCTCGCCCCGGAGGCGGCACGCCGGCTGGAGTCCCTGACGGCCCGTCCGGACGAGGCGGAGGACAGCTCCCCCGGCGCGGGCGACTACTGGTCGGAGGCCTTCCAGCGCCTGGTCTCCACCCTCCGCCTCCGCGCCGCGATGCACACCGAACTCACCCCACCGCCCCCGGCGGGCGCCCCCGCACCGTCACCGCCGGGCGCCCCCGCACCACCGCCCGGCTCCGCACCACCGTCCGGCCCCACACCGGCACCCGGCTCCGCACCGTCCCCCGGCTCCGTACCGCCGCCCGGCTCCGCACCGTCCCCCCGCTCCGCACCATCCCCCGCTCCCGCACCGGCGCCCGGCTCCTGAGGCGGCCCGGCCGGAACGTCCCCGGACGTCGACAGGGCCCTCCCGGGCGGGGAGGGCCCTGTCGGCCGGGGCGCACGTGCACAGCGCAGCGGACTACGCGGCGACGCGGACGTTCGCGTTCACCCACTCGACGATGGACGCGGTCGTCGCGCCCGGCGTGAAGATCTCCGCCACGCCCTTCTCCTTGAGCGGCGGGATGTCCGCGTCGGGGATGATGCCGCCGCCGAAGACCTTGATGTCCTCCGCGTCGCGGTCCTTGAGGAGCTCCAGGACCTTCACGAACAGCGTGTTGTGCGCTCCGGAGAGGATCGAGAGGCCGATCGCGTCGGCGTCCTCCTGGATCGCGGTGTCGACGATCTGCTCGGGGGTCTGATGGAGCCCGGTGTAGATGACCTCCATGCCCGCGTCGCGCAGCGCCCTCGCGATCACCTTGGCTCCGCGATCGTGGCCGTCGAGACCCGGTTTGGCGACGACCACACGGATCGGACCGCTCACACCCATCACTGCCTCCACATGCGACCCCCGCGCCTGACTGCCGGGGAGGTGAACGAACGTTATCCCCAGCATCCCGCACCGGAACCGTTTCGCGACGGCGTCCGAGGGGGAAATCACAGATGGGACATGTTCGCTCTGCGTCGTCCCCGCTTTCGGGCCCGCCTCCTGGGCCCACCAGCCGCAAGCGGGGCCGGTCGCGAAGGGAGCCGTGACGAGGTCACCACGCCTCGCGCCGCCGTCCGGGCGGCGCGGCGCATGGTGGACCGGCGTGCCGTTCGGCCCCGCGTGCCGTTCGGGAGGCCGGCCATGGAGCTCGCCAAGGTCACCGCCCTCATGAAGGCCACCGCGCTGGAAGTCGCGATCCTCACCGGCCATCTCGTCCTCTACCCGTCCGGGATGGTCGCCGAGCGGCTCTCCCCCGCCCCGCGGCCCACGACGATCGCCCCGGGTAACCGGCCGGTGATCCTGCTGCACGGCTTCGTCGACAACCGGTCGGTCTTCGTCATGCTCCGCCGCTCCCTCCTCCGACACGGCCGTGACTGCGTGGAGTCACTCAACTACTCCCCGCTCACCTGCGACCTGCGGGCCGCCGCCGAGCTGCTGGGCCGCCGGGTGGACGAGGTCCGCGCCCGCACCGGACACGCCGAGGTCGACATCGTCGGGCACAGTCTCGGCGGGCTGATCGCCCGTTATTACGTGCAGCGACTGGGCGGCGACTCCCTGGTGCGCACCCTGGTCATGCTCGGCACCCCGCACGGGGGCACCACGGTGGCCCCGCTCGCCGACGCGCATCCGCTGGTGCGGCAGATGCGGCCCGGTTCGGAGGTCCTGCGGGAGCTCGCCGGGCCCGCGCCGGGCTGCCGGACCCGGTTCGTGAGCTTCTGGAGCGATCTGGACCAGGTGATGGTGCCGGCGGAGACCGCCCGCCTCGACCATCCCGACCTGCTCGTGCACAACGTGCGGGTGAGCGGCATCGGCCATCTCGCACTGCCCGTGCATCCGACGGTGGCCGCCGGGGTCCGGGAGGCCCTCGACGCGGGCGGGCCGGTGGCCGTGGGAACGCGGGAGGAGGAGCCCGGCGCCACCTCCGTCGCCTGACCGCACGACACCGTTCTTCGAACGTTCATCGAACACAAGGCCAAAGCTCTCCACCCCACCTGGCGAAACGCGACCGATTGCCCGTTTCCTGCGGGCCCAAACCCCTCCGAAGATTGTCCGCCGCGCGTACCGCCGGGTACAGTCGCGCCACTGCTTACCCCCGGGACACCCCTCACGGGCCCGCCCCGGACTGGTCCTGCTGCCGAGGCGAGAGAGACGTTGGTGAACGACCAGCACCCCCACGCCGGGTACGCCGGCGACGGCGCCCACACCACCGGCAGCTTCGCCATCGACCCGCTGTTCGGCGCCTACCCCGGCGGTCAGGCCGACCACAGCGGCCAGTGGGACCTCGGCCAGTACGCGGCCACCGGCACGTACGCGACGACGGGGCAGTACGACACCACCGGGCAGTACGACACGACCGGCCAGTGGGACACCACGGGCCAGTGGAACACCACCGGCTCCTACGAGACCACCGGCGCGTACGAGACCGCCGCGACGCAGTACGACACCACCGGGCAGTGGGACGCCTCCGCCTGGACCGAGGCCCAGCACACCGGCCAGTACGAGACCGCCCACACCGGCGCGTACGCCGCCCAGGGCACGTACGGCTACGAGGCCTACGACGCCACCGGCCAGTGGGCCGCCCCCGCCTTCGCGACCGAGACCGGCGCCTTCGACGCGACCGCGTGGAACCACGCGACCCCGCAGCCCGAGCCGGTCGTGCCCCACCAGTACACCCCGCAGGCCGAGCACACGGCCGAGTTCGCCTTCGAGTACGTCCCCGCGGAACACGAGGGACACCAGGGACACGAAGGGCACCAGGGACACCAGGGGCTCGCCTCCGACGAGGCCGACGAGGCCTACCCGACGTACGAGGCCGAGGAGACCTACGACCCGGCCGACGCCGGAGCTCCGGAGGCCCTCGACGGCGAGGACGTCGACGGCGACGCCTACGACCAGGACGAGCCGACCGCCGAACCGGCCGTCGAGCTCCGTACGGAGCCGCCCCTCGCCGGCCGCTCCGTACGCCGCTCCTCCGGCGGCAGCCGCGCCCGTCGCCGTACCCCCGCCAAACGGTCCGCGCTGCTGACCGTCGCCGTCCCCTCCGCCTGCGTCATGGGGGTCGCCGGCATCGCCGCCGCCTCCGTCGGCGGCCTCACCGGCACCGACACGACCGGCGGACAGAAGGACGACACGACCTCGCTGGCCGCCGCCGACCCGGCCTCGGTCAAGCAGGTCGCCGCCAACAGCGCGCTCGACACCCAGCTCGCCGCGCTCAGCGCCGACGCCCGCGACTTCGGCGACCGCGCCAGCCGCACCCAGGAGCGCATCGACCTCCGCGCCCGCCAGGCGGCCGAGAAGAAGAAGCGCGAGGAGGAGGCGGCCCGCAAGGAGGCGCTGCGCCCCAAGTACCTGCTGCCGGTGAAGCTCCACCAGCTCAGCGCGCGCTTCGGCCAGTCGGGCGTCAACTGGATGTCGCTGCACACGGGCATCGACTTCCCCGTGCAGTACGGCACCCCCGTCATGGCCGCCACCGACGGCACCGTCCGCACGCAGTGGAACAGCGCCTACGGCAACATGGCGATCGTGACCTCCCCCGAGGGCACCGAGACCTGGTACTGCCACCTCAGCAGCACCAAGATCCGCTCGGGTTACGTCAAGGCCGGCGACGTCATTGCCTACTCGGGCAACTCCGGCAACTCCACCGGCCCGCACCTCCACTTCGAGGTCCGGCCCGGCGGCGGCTCCGCGATCGACCCACTGCCCTGGCTGCTGAGCCACGGCCTCAACCCGCTCGGCTGAGCCTTCCCCGTACGAGAAGTGCCCACGAGAAGGGCCCCGGCACAGGATGCCGGGGCCCTTCTCGTACCGCCTCGCTACAGCTTCTCGACCGGCGCGTACCGCAGGAGCAGCCGCTTCGGCTTCTCGTCGCCGAAGTCGATCGTCGCCTGGGCGTCCCCGCCGGCGCCCTGCACCGCCATGACCGTGCCGAGCCCGAACTGGTCGTGCGTGACCCGGTCGCCGACCTTGAGGGAGATGACCGGCTTCTCGCCGGCGCGCCGGGTGGCGAAGCCGGAGGGGCCGGAGCGCGAGCGGGAGGACGAGAGCGAGGAGGTGATCCCCGAGGTCGGCCCGGCGGGCTTGGCCATCGGACCGGTCCGCTTCCACTCCAGGTACGCGGGCGGGATCTCCTCCAGGAAGCGCGAGGCCGGGTTGTACGAGGGCTGGCCCCAGGCGCTGCGCATCGACGAGCGGGTGAGGTAGAGCCGCTCACGCGCGCGCGTGATGCCCACGTACGCCAGGCGCCGCTCCTCCTCCAGCTCCTTCGTCTGCCCGAGGGCGCGCATGTGCGGGAAGACGCCGTCCTCCATGCCGGTGAGGAACACCACCGGGAACTCCAGGCCCTTGGCGGTGTGCAGGGTCATCAGGGTGATGACGCCCCGGCCCTCCTCGTCCTCGTCGGGGATCTGGTCGGAGTCGGCGACGAGGGCGACCTGCTCCAGGAACTCGGCGAGGGTCGCGGGCTCCTCGCCGCGCTCCTGCTCGAACTCGAGGGCGACGGCGGCGAGTTCCTGGAGGTTCTCGATGCGGGTCTCGTCCTGCGGGTCGGTCGAGGCCTGGAGCTCGGCGAGATAGCCCGTCCGCTCCAGGACGGCCTCCAGGACGACGGCGGGGCCGGCGCCGGACTCGACGACGGTGCGCAGTTCGTCCATGAGCGCGTTGAACCGCTTCACGGCGTTCGCCGAGCGGGCGGCCATGCCGTACGCCTCGTCGACCCGCTTGAGGGCCTGCGGGAAGGTGATCTTCTCCCGCAGGGACAGGGCGTCGATCATCGCCTCGGCGCGCTCGCCGATGCCGCGCTTGGGGACGTTGAGGATGCGGCGCAGCGGGACGTTGTCCTCGGGGTTGGCGAGGACGCGCAGGTACGCGAGGACGTCCCGGACCTCCTTGCGCTCGTAGAAGCGCACGCCGCCGACGACCTTGTAGGGCAGGCCGACGCGGATGAAGATCTCTTCGAAGACACGGGACTGGGCGTTGGTCCGGTAGAAGACGGCGACGTCCCCGGCCTTGGCCTCGCCCGCGTCGGTGAGCCGGTCGATCTCGTCGGCGACGAACTGGGCCTCGTCGTGCTCGGTGTCGGCGACGTAACCGGTGATCTGCGATCCCGCGCCCGCGTTCGTCCACAGGTTCTTGGGGCGGCGGGACTCGTTGCGCTCGATGACGGCGTTGGCGGCGGAGAGGATCGTCTGGGTGGAGCGGTAGTTCTGCTCCAGGAGGATCGTCGTCGCGTCCGGGTAGTCCTCCTCGAACTGGAGGATGTTGCGGATGGTCGCGCCGCGGAAGGCGTAGATCGACTGGTCGGCGTCGCCGACGACGCACAGCTCGGCCGGGCCGAGGTCCTCGTAGCCGGTGCCGACGAGCTCGCGCACCAGCGTGTACTGGGCGTGGTTGGTGTCCTGGTACTCGTCGACGAGCACGTGGCGGAAGCGCCGCCGGTAGTGCTCGGCGACGTCGGGGAACGCCTGGAGGAGGTGGACCGTCGTCATGATGATGTCGTCGAAGTCCAGGGCGTTGGCCTCGCGCAGCCGCGCCTGGTACATCCGGTACGCCTCGGCGAGCGTCTTCTCGAAGCCGTCGGCGGCCTGGTCGGCGAAGGCCTCCTCGTCGATCAGCTCGTTCTTCAGGTTCGAGATCTTGGCGCTGAACGACTTCGGCGGGAACTTCTTCGGGTCGAGGTCCAGGTCCCGGCAGACCAGCGACATCAGCCGCTTGGAGTCGGCGGCGTCGTAGATCGAGAAGGAGGAGGTGAAGCCGAGCTTCTTCGACTCGCGGCGCAGGATGCGGACGCAGGCGCTGTGGAAGGTCATGACCCACATCGCGTTGGCCCGCGGTCCGACGAGCTGCTCGACGCGCTCCTTCATCTCGCCGGCGGCCTTGTTCGTGAAGGTGATCGCCAGTATCTGGCCGGGGTGGACGTGCCGGGTGCCCAGGAGGTGGGCGATGCGGTGGGTGAGCACCCGGGTCTTGCCCGAGCCTGCGCCGGCGACGATGAGCAGCGGGGTGCCCGTGTGGACGACGGCGGCGCGCTGCTGCTCGTTCAGCCCCTCCAGGAGCGCGGCGGGGTCCACGACGGGCCGGGGGTGGCCGTCGCGGTAGTGCGTCTCCCGGGCGGGCGGAGGCGCGTCGAAGTGCTCCCCGAAGAGGTCGTGCGGGACCTCCTCCTCGGCCGGCGGGGAGCCGTGCTCGTCGTCCTCGGGGTGGGGCGGCGGCTCCTCCGAGTGGTTCTGGAGGCCGGCCAGGAAGCTGTCGTCAAAGAGGCTGCTCATCGCCTCACGAGTCTAGGACGCCCCGCCGACATCCGGGCCCGCCTTCGGGACGGAGGCTGTGGAAGGGCTCACATCCGGAGGGTCTGCGGAGGCCTCGGCGGCGCACGCCCAGAGGGTCGCGGTTCACACCCAGAGGGTCGCGATGAAGATGTTCGCCGTGGTCAGGCCGCCGACGGCGGCGAAGAGGCCCTTGTCGACCTTCTCCTCGTCCCGCTTGACGTAGACGAGGCCGAGGATCACGACGAGGATCGCCAGCTTGATGCCGATCTTGAGGTTGTTCACGGTGTGGTCGTCGGCCTGGTTGAGGCCGACGAGCGCGACGCCCGTGATCAGCATGGTCAGCGCGCCGTGCAGCATCGCGGGGCTGAAACGGGCCGTACCCGCGCCCATCGCCTTCATCTGGGTGAGGAAGCCGCCGAGGAGGGAGGCGATACCGATGATGTGCAGGGCGACGAAGACATTGATGAGTACGTCCATGGGGCGGAGCCTAACCGGGGCCCTAGCACTGCTCTCCGGCCGGGTCCACTCCCCCCGCCGCTTCGGTCGGACGGCCACCGGAATGATCCCGTCCCCTCACTCCGAGCGAAAGAGATCGGTCCCCGACACGTCAACTGTCGTCAATAGCGGTCAACTCCCCGTCCGGCCGTGACCCCAGGTTTAGCGTCCTCCACCAGGTGACCGGCTCCCCACCACCGCCGGTGTTCCGGCGGCGTCGGTCACCCCCGCCGAGAAAACCCGGCGGCGGTCCGCTCCCCTGTGCGGCCCGCCGCCGGCCCGGCGGGCACCGTCCCCCTCAGGGAAGAGGATGTGACCCGCCCTCGTGGCAGCGCACCGGAAGTCCAAACAGTCCCCCCTCGGCACCTCGGCGGTCCGCACCGCCGCCACCCTCGCCCTCGCCTCCGCGGCGACGGCGACGCTCTTCGAAGGGTCCGGACACGCGGACCCCCGGCCCACCACCGCCCAGGTCAAGGCGAAGGTCGACCGGCTCTACGAGGAGGCCGAGGTCGCGACGGAGCGGTACAACGGGGCGAAGGAGAAGGCCGACGAGGCGCGCACCGCCTTCGACCGGCTGCGCGACGAGGCCGCCCGCAGGACCGAGCGCCTCAACACCGCCCGGGACGCCCTCGGGGCCATGGCCGCCGCCCAGTACCGCTCCGGAGGGCTCGACCCCGCGGTCCAGCTCGCCCTCACCTCCGACCCCGACCAGTACCTGGAGCGGGCCGCGCTCGTCGAGAAGGCCGGGGACCGGCAGGCGGCCGCCGTCACGGCCGTACGACGCGAGCTCACGGCGATCCGGCAGCTGCGCGGCGAATCGGCGGGGAAGCTGACCGCGCTGCGCGGGCACGAGGCGGAACTGCGGCGGCAGAAGGCGGCCGTCGTCGGCAAGCTGGCCGAGGCCAGGGCGCTGCTCGCCCGGCTGACCGAGGAGGAACGCGCACGGTACGAGGCGGCCGCCGCGGCCCGGGACGGCTCCGGCACCTCGACGCGGACCGACGGCCCGAGCGGCACGGGCACGGCCGACGCATCCCCGACGGTACGGGCCGACCGCTCCTCGGGCGGCGAGCGCGGACCGGTGACCGCCCCGGGCGGACGGGCCGCCGAGGCCATCTCCTTCGCCCGCGCCCAGCTCGGCAAGCCGTACGTGTGGGGAGCGACGGGCCCCTCCGCCTATGACTGCTCCGGTCTCACCCAGGCGGCCTGGCGCGCGGCCGGCATCTCCCTGCCCCGCACGACGTACACCCAGATCAACGCCGGCCGGCGCGTCTCCCGCTCCCAGCTCGCCCCCGGCGACCTGGTCTTCTTCTACTCCGGGATCAGCCACGTCGGGCTCTACATCGGGGGCGGCCAGATGATCCACGCCCCCCGGCCGGGCGCCCCGGTGCGCATCGCCCCCATCGACGAGATGCCCTTCGCCGGGGCCACCCGGGTCGGCTGAGACCCCGCTCAGACCAGACGGCGGGCGGTGGCCCAGCGGGTCAGCTCGTGGCGGTTGGAGAGCTGGAGCTTCCGCAGCACCGCCGAGACGTGCGACTCGACCGTCTTCACCGAGATGTAGAGCTGCTTGGCGATCTCCTTGTACGCGTATCCCCGGGCGATCAGCCGCAGCACCTCGCGCTCCCGCTGGGTGAGCCGGTCCAGGTCCTCGTCCACCGGCGGCGCGTCCGTCGAGGCGAAGGCGTCCAGGACGAAGCCGGCGAGGCGCGGCGAGAAGACGGCATCGCCCTCCTGGACGCGGAAGATCGAGTCGACCAGGTCGGTCCCGGTGATCGTCTTGGTGACATAGCCGCGGGCACCGCCCCGGATCACCCCGATGACGTCCTCGGCCGCGTCCGAGACCGACAGGGCCAGAAAACGGACCGGGTCCTCGGGCGCGCCCATCAGGCTCGCGCAGCGCCGCAGCACCTCGACCCCGCCGCCGCCCGGCAGGTGCACGTCGAGGAGCACGACCTCGGGGCGGGTCGCGGTGATGACCGTGACCGCCTGGTCGACGTCGGCGGCCTCGCCGACCACCTCGACGCCCGTGACCTCGGTCCGGCCGATCTCGGCCTGGACCCCGGTTCGGAACATCCGGTGGTCGTCGACGAGCACCACCCGCACCCGGCGCTCCGTGCCCGGCGCTTCCGCATCGGTTCCGGTCGTCGCTCCGGTCTCGTCGCTCATCCGTCCGCCCTCTCCATCTCGAGCTCCACTTCGGTGCCCCCGCCCTGCGGTGACCGCAGCCGGGCCGTACCGCCGTTGCGCTGCATACGGCCGATGATCGATTCTCGTACGCCCATCCGGTCCTCGGGCACCGAATCCAGGTCGAAGCCCGGTCCCCGGTCCCTTACCGAGACGAAGACCGTACGGCCCTCCACCTCGGCGTACACCTGCACGGCCCCGCCCTCGCCACCGTACTTGGCGGCGTTGACCATCGCCTCGCGCGCGGCCTGCATCTGCGCGGCCAGCTTCTCGTCGAGCGGGCAGTCTCCGACGACGACCACCTCCAGCGGCACCCCGTGCTTGTCCTCGACCTCGGCCGCCGCTCTCTTCACCGCCTCCGCGAGGGTCTCGGGCTCCTCGTCCCTGCCGGTGCCCTCGGGTTTGTAGAGCCAGTTCCGCAGCTCGCGCTCCTGCGCGCGGGCGAGGCGGCGCACCTCGCCGGGGTCGTCGGCGTTGCGCTGGATCAGGGTCAGGGTGTGCAGCACGGAGTCGTGGACGTGGGCCGCGACCTCGGCGCGCTCCTGGGCGCGGATGCGCATGGTCCGCTCGTCGTTGAGGTCCTGCGACATGCGGACCAGCCAGGGGCCGGCGAGGAGCGCTATGCCGGTGAGGACGGCGACGGCGGCGGTGACGGCCGTGCCGAGCTGGGCTACGGAGCCGCGGACCACCAGGAAGACCGCGAGACCGGTGCCGACGAGGCCGACGCCGACGAGACCGCGGACGAGCTGGAACGCGCGCTTGCGGCGCCCGGGATCGGTCCAGCTGGCCCGGCGGGCGTTGTCCGCCTGTCTCCAGACGAGGACGACGCCGACGGCGATGAGGATCAGCGGCCATATGTAGCGTCCGGTCTCGTTGTCGACGCTGACGTTCCCGACGAGGGCCGCGAGGCCGATGCCGAGCGCGATCAGGGCGACGACCTGGCCCCGATCGGGCTTGCGCAGTCTGCGGCGCCCGTCCGAGGTGGTCTCGAAGAGGGAGCGCGGGGCGGACCTTCCGCCGACGCCGAGCGGGACGACGATCCAGAAGACCGCGTAGAGCACGATGCCCAGGCCGTTCGAGAACGACAGCACCACGAAGAGCGCGCGCACCCAGACGACCGGCAGACCGAGGTGGCCCGCAAGGCCGCGTGCGACACCGCCGAGCCACCGCCCGTCGGCGCTCCGGTAGAGCCTGCGCACGGGCGGTTCGTCGGTCTCGGTGACACGAGCGGTTGCGGACATGCACTGATCGTCACACGTTCGGCCCGCCCCGGACATCAGGGTCGGCCCTGAGATCGTCCCTGGTACGGACTCGGGGGCGAAGGCCCCGTGAATATCAGGGTCGGGCCAGGGTCGGCCCCGGTGCCGCGGGACGTCACGGGCCGTCACCATGGAGGCATGACGAGTTCGATGCCTTCGCAGCACGAGGCCCCGCCCCCGGCGGAGGCCGATCCCGCCCCGCCGCTCCGGCGCTCGCGCGGAAGCAACGTCGTGGGCGGCGTCTGCGGAGGTCTCGGGCGGCGCTTCGACCTGGACCCGGTGATATTCCGGGTGGTGATCGGCGTGCTGTCGGTGACGGGCGGCCTGGGGCTGGTGTTCTACGGCTTCGCGTGGCTGCTGATCCCGCTCGTGGGCGAGGAGGAGAGCGAAGGGCGCGGACTGCTGACGGGCCGGGTGTCCGGGGCCTCCCTGGCGGCCCTGCTGATGGCGCTGATCGGCTGCGGGATCTTCCTTTCGACCCTGCACAGCGGGGAGATGCTGGGCTTCACGCTCACGCTGTCGCTCGCGGTGTGCGGGGCGGCGGTCTGGTCGCAGCGGCGGCGGGTCGGCGGTGAGACCGAGGGCAGGGCGGACGCGACGGCCGTCCTCACGGTCGCCGAGGCGCCGCCCGAGACCAAGGCGCCGCCGCTCGCCGAGTTCCCCTCCTGGTGGAAGGACCCGATCGTCAAGGACGGCTCGACGGGCAAGATCGCCGTCGGCTATCTGTGGGGCCCGCACGGAATCCTGGACGAGGACGGCCGGGTGAACGGCGAGGTGCCGAAGCCGGGCAGTCAGTGGGGCCCCGACCCGGCGGCGCCCGGGCGTCCGGCGCCCTCCGTGCGCCGGAGCCCGCTCTCCATAGGGGGGCTCGTCTTCCTGCTCGCCCTGATCGCGGGCGGTCTCGGCACGGGTCTGACGTGGGACACCCACCCGCTGGGCACCAGCCTGCAGATCGGTCTGGCGGCCGCGCTCGCGGTGTTCGGCCTGGGCCTCGTCGTCAGCAGCCTCATCGGACGGACCGGCTTCGGCACCGTCTTCCTGACCGTGATCACGGCGGGTCTGCTGGCCCTGGTGTCGGCGCTGCCCGAGCGCATCACCACGGACTGGGTCCGCGAGACCTGGCGGCCCGCCTCGGTCGCCGACGTGCGGCCGGACTACGAGCTGGGCACCGGGGTCGGCACGCTCGACCTGTCCCGGCTCCCGCTCCCGGCCGGCACGACGGCGGCGACACGCGTCGGGGTGGGCGCCGGACGGGTCGAGGTGATCGTCCCGAAGAGCGCGGTGGTGAAGCTGCACGCCCAGGTGGGCCTGGGCGATCTGCAGCTGCCGGGCGCGCCCGCCGGCGACATCGACATCGCGCCGGACCGCGACGTGACCCGGACGCTCACCCCGCCGGCCGGGACCACCCCGGCGGGCACCCTGGACCTCTCGCTGGAGGTCGGACTCGGACAGGTGGAGGTCACCCGTGCTGCTTCATGAGTTCCGCCCCGGCCGGCTGCTGGTCGGCCTGACCGCCCTCGCCCTGGCCGCGGCCTACGCGGGCGACGCCGCCGACGCCTGGGCGACCCCGTGGTACGCGGTGATCCCCGTGCTCTGCGGCGGCCTCGGCATCGCCGCCCTCGCGACCTGGGTCGCCTATCGAATACGGCGTCGTTCGGCGAGGAGCCGGTCCAGCGAGAGCACCGGGGCCCCGGCCAGCAGCAGCGGGAGCCAGGACATCAGATAGGCCAGGTCGTTGCCGAGGTAGTACGGGTGCACCTGCCAGCTCACGGTCAGCCAGAGGCTCAGCGAGATCAGCGCGCCGCCGAGCGCCGCCAGTCGGGCGAAGAGACCGAAGAGGGTCCCGAGCCCGACGGCGAGCTCGCCGAAGGCGATGGCGTAGCCGAAGCCGGCCGGGTTCTTGAGGGCGAGGTCGACGAGGGCGGGGATCGCGGAGCTATCGCGGACACCGCGCATCATCTCGCCGATGGAGCCGCTGCCCGTGTCGGCGAAGAAGGCGGAGTCGGTGAGCTTGTCGAGTCCGGCGTAGATGAAGGTGACCCCGAGGAAGATCCTCAGCGGAAGGAGGGCGTAGCGGGAGGCGGTCGCCTTCCACAGGTCGAAGGTGGTCTTCCCCTCGGCGAAACGCCCACCGGTCCCGCCCGGGCCGCCGGTGCCGATCCCGCCCAGGTCGCCGGTGCCGGGCCCGTCCGCGCCGCCGGTGCGGCCGGCCCCGGTCGGGCTGCCCGTACCGCCGGTCCCGCCCGAGGCACCGGTGCCTCCGGTCCGGCTCGGGTCGTCGCCCGTGTCGTGTGGTCGGTCCGTCTGTCCCGTCATCGTCGGTCACCTCTCCACGCCCCGGACGACTGTTCGCGGAACGATTCTCCTCGCACCCGGCGCCGGAGACACGGGAAGGGGGCCCGGACGCTCAGTCCATGACGTCGATCGTGACCCGGTTGGTCTCCACGCCGGCCGCCGTGACGACCGAGACCTCCACCCGGCCCGGTTCCACGTCCGCCGGGAGGGGGACGGTCAGGGTCGCGTCGGTGGGGTTGGCGAAGCCGCCCGGGACCGGGACCAGCGGCACGTGGGCGTGGACGGGGCCGATGCGGACGACCAGACGGGTCAGCGGGTCGGGGGCACCGGCGCCGGGCGGGACGAAGCCGCAGCCGCGGATCTCGATGTCGTCGCCCGTGCGGATCGGGGCGTCGAGGTCGCCCGCCTCCCGGGACCGGACCACGGAGTGGATCGTGGGGCGGACGCCCTCGGTGACCTTCGCGGCGAGGTGCCAGGCCGCCGAGACGCCGACGAACAGCACGAGGGACCAGGGCACCTCGGGCAGCCGGTCGGGGTCGCGGACCAGACCGACGGCGGCCAGGGCGAGGACGGCGCCGGAGACGAGGAGGTACTGCACGTCGGCGAGGGCGGCCCGGCCGCTGTCGTCGCAGACCAGGTCGGCGGCGCGCGGACGGTCGGCCCGCACCTTCTGGAGGCGGCCGGCCGCGATCCCCCGTGCGACGACGAGACGGGCGGTGACGGTGACGGAGGCGACGAGGGCGAGGACGGTCAGCAGGCCGGCGCCCCGGGCCAGGCCGAAGGCGGTCGCGCCGGGCGACCGGAAGGCCAGGAAGAGGAGGGTGAAGCCGAGGAACAGCAGCCAGCCGGCGGCGACGGCGCGGGTGGTGGAGAGCCGGTTGTCCTCGCCGATCAGCGGGGCGAGAAGACCGCCCCGGGCGCGGTGGACGTGGGCGGCGGCGCTGAGGAGGACGGCGAGGACCAGGGCGGTGCAGAGGCCGGCCGTGCGGGCGCCGGTCCAGCCGCCGCCGATGGCGGTGAGGGCCTGGCCGAGGAGAAGGGCGAGGACGGCGCCCCAGACAGCGCCGAGACCGCCGCGGCGTACGCGGTCGAGCCAGGCGAGCCCGGCTTCCCGGCCGCGCACGGCCACCGCGCGGGCGGACTGGGCGAGCTCGTCGGATACCCACTGGCGGGCGGCGACCGGCGAGTGGGCGACGGCCGCGGGGACGCCGTGTCCGGCGGCGAGCTCGTCGCGCCGGGCCAGGAAGGCGGCGACGGCGCGCCGGTGCCCGGCCTGCCCGCAGTGGGCGCAGCCGGCGCAGGCCGTCGCGTGCTCGCCGTACTGTCTCGCCTCTTGAACCGCCACGGTGCTCACTCCCGAGCTCACTTCACGGCCCGCGTGGATGCGTACCGGAGCGCCCCGAAGGGCCAACCAACCGTTGATTCCACGGAATTGTGCCGTACCGGCGGCTCTCGCGCCCGCCGCGTGCGCCCCGCCGGAGAGTGATTGCCGCGCCATCTCATTGACGTACAGAAGGGTGAAGCGATGGTGTTACGACAGGAGTTCGGGGTCCGTTCGGCTGATCCTGCGCCACAGGGGCTGGTAGTTGATCCAGGCGACGAGGTCGCTGCCGAGCTGTTCCCGGGTGGCGACCGCCTCGCGGTGGTCGATGAGCACCGGCTTGCCGGCCGCCCGCGCGGTGAGCTGCACCTGGGCGCAGCGTTCGAGGGCGATGAACCACCAGGCGGCCGCGTCGACGGAGGTGCCGACGGTGAGCAGGCCGTGGTTGCGGAGCACGATCGCCTTGAAGGTGCCGAGGGCGACGGCGATCCGGCGGCCTTCCTCGGCGTCCACGGTGACGCCGGTGTAGGCGTCGTAGAGGGCGTGGTCCTGGTAGAAGGCGCAGGCCTCCTGGGTGATCGGGTCGAGGAGTTCGCCGAGCGCGGCGAGGGCCCGGCCGTGGACGGAGTGGGTGTGGGCGACGGCGACGGCGTCGGGCCGGGCGCGGTGGACCTGGGCGTGGACGGTGAAGGCGGCCTGGTTGACGTGGTGGCCGCCCCGGACGACCTGTCCGTCGCCGTTGACCAGGATGAGGTCGCTCGCGGTGAGCTCCTCGAAGGGGGCTCCGAAGGGGTTCACCCAGAAGCAGTCGGGGTGCTCCGGGTCGCGGGCGGTGATGTGGCCCGAGACGCCCTCCTCGTACCCGAGCCGCCCGAAGATCCGGAGCGCGCCGACGAGCCGCTGCTTGCGGTGGGTGCGTTCCTCCTCGGCCGTCGCGTGGACGGGCGGCAGGGCGAAGTGGAGCCGTTCGACGGGGACGGGGTCCGGTATCACGCTCATGCGCCGGAAGGTAACGCCCGGCCGGTCAAGTCACCAGGGTCCGGACGGACATCCCCCCATCCCGCACCCCGCATCCCACACCCCGCACCCCGCCTGAGTCCGGACGGACATCCCGGCCGGGAAGCGGCGAGGCCGCCGCCCCGGGGTGCGGGGACGGCGGCCTCGTGCGCGTGCGGGAGGGCTTACTCCCACTCGATGGTGCCCGGCGGCTTGCTCGTGACGTCGAGGACGACACGGTTCACGTCGGCGACCTCGTTGGTGATGCGGGTCGAGATCTTGGCGAGCACCTCGTAGGGCAGGCGCGACCAGTCGGCCGTCATGGCGTCCTCGGAGGAGACGGGACGCAGCACGATCGGGTGACCGTAGGTGCGGCCGTCGCCCTGGACGCCCACGGAGCGGACGTCCGCGAGGAGGACGACCGGGCACTGCCAGATGTCGCGGTCGAGGCCGGCCGCGGTGAGCTCCTCGCGGGCGATGGCGTCGGCCTCGCGCAGCAGGTCCAGGCGCTCCTTGGTGACCTCGCCGACGATGCGGATGCCGAGGCCGGGGCCGGGGAACGGCTGGCGCTGGACGATCTCCTCGGGCAGGCCGAGCTCCTGGCCGACCATCCGGACCTCGTCCTTGAACAGCTGGCGCAGCGGCTCGACGAGCTCGAACTCGATGTCGTCGGGGAGGCCGCCCACGTTGTGGTGGGACTTGATGTTGGCCGTGCCGGTGCCGCCGCCGGACTCGACGATGTCCGGGTAGAGCGTGCCCTGGACGAGGAAGGCGACCTCGGGGCCCTCCTCCTGGAGGATCTCCAGCTGGGCCTGCTCGAAGACGCGGATGAACTCGCGGCCGATGATCTTCCGCTTGGTCTCCGGGTCGGAGACGCCGGCGAGCGCGTCGAGGAAGCGCTCCTGCGCGTCGACGACCTTCAGGTTGGCGCCGGTGGCGGCCACGAAGTCCTTCTCGACCTGCTCGGTCTCGCCCTTGCGCATCAGACCGTGGTCGACGTAGACGCAGGTGAGCTGCGAGCCGATGGCCTTCTGCACGAGCGCGGCGGCCACGGCGGAGTCGACGCCGCCGGAGAGACCGCAGATGGCGCGCTTGGTGCCGACCTGGGCGCGGATGGCCGCGACCTGCTCCTCGATCACGTTGCCCGTGGTCCAGCTGGGCTCGATGCCGGCGCCGCGGTAGAGGAAGTGCTCGAGGATCTGCTGGCCGTGCGTGGAGTGCAGCACCTCGGGGTGGTACTGGACGCCGTACAGCTTCTTCTCGTCGTTCTCGAAGGCGGCGACCGGCACGACGTCCGTGGAGGCGGTGACGGTGAAGCCCTCGGGGGCGGCGGAGCAGGCGTCGCCGTGCGACATCCACACGGACTGCTCGACCGGGGTGCCCTCGAAGAGGGTGGAGCCGGCCTTGGAGACGTGCAGCGGGGTCCGGCCGTACTCGCGGGCGCCGGTGTTGTCGACGGTGCCACCGAGGGTCGTCGCCATCAGCTGGAAGCCGTAGCACATGCCGAAGACGGGGACGCCCGCCTCGAAGAGCTCGCGGTCGAGGCGGGGGGCGCCCTCGGCGTACACGGAGGACGGGCCGCCGGAGAGGATGATCGCCTTCGGCTTCTTGGCCAGCATCTCGGCCACCGGCATGGTGGACGGGACGATCTCGCTGTAGACCCGCGCCTCACGGACGCGACGGGCGATGAGCTGGGCGTACTGGGCGCCGAAGTCGACAACGAGGACTACGTCCGGGTTGGAGACGTCGGGCGCGGCAGCGGGAGTCGCTGATGACACTACGGCGGCCTTCCGGCGGTAGGAGAGGTTTCCCTGGTGAGGTTTCCCGAGGGGTCCGGAGCGGTCCTGAGGGTTCCCTCGAAAGGGGGGCTATTTGTCGATTCTACCGGCGCGCCGGTGAATCTTTTCGTCTCACCATCCGAACCCGGGTTGTGACGGGGTGCACGAAGGGGGCCATACTGTCGCCATGCGCAAGCACCCGACCTTCGTCTTTACCTATGGCAACCGGCCCACCGGCTGCCATGGTCGTGCTGCTTGAGCTACTGACAAGCGACTTCCCAGGCGCCCCGGGCCGACAAGGCCCGGGGCGTTCTGCTTGTCTCCGGGCGATGTCGCCCCGGGGCTCCGGACCCGACACCACGAGGAGCCCCCGCCGTGACCACGAAGACCATCACCGAGCAGACCGGCGCCCGCACCGACGAGGCGGCGACGCTGATCGGCGACGCCCGCGAGCGCATCGACGCCCTCGACGACCGGATCATCGGCCTCATCCAGGAGCGGATGGCCATCTCGACCGTCATCCAGGAGGCCCGGATCTCCTCGGGCGGCCGCCGGGTGAACCTGGCCCGCGAGATGGAGGTCCTCGGCCACTACAGGGACGCGCTGGGCAAGCCGGGCACGGCGCTGGCGATGACGATGCTGGAGCTGTGCCGGGGCCGCATCTGAGGGACACGGCCCCCGGAACGCATCCGGGTGCGTGCCCGTACCCGAGTTCGGTACGGCTCTCACCCGTACGGCGCGTGACCGGCTCCGGTCGGGCTTCGTTGGTCCGGTTGTCCGTGCCAGCCAGGGGCGGGCCCGAAAGAAACCACGCGTGGCTTCGCTGGGGCGTGTGGCGTACCTCTCGGGTACGTCGTGGGACCTCGCACCAGCGCACGTGACCGGACAGCAGGGGACAGCAGCCCGGTCACCCAGAAAGGGCGGTCGGTCCCGGGGACGCCCGGGGCCGGCCGCAACCGGCCGATCTCCCGATCCTCCCCGTCCCCCTGATCCCCGATCCCGCCATCCCCGATCCCCTCCCCCCGCGGCGCAACCCCCCGGCGCCGCCCCGCTCGGCACCGCAGCTGCCCTGACGCCGGTGCCGACCCCGAGGGCCCCGCGCCGCGACCGGAATCGCGAGCGCGGGGCCCTTCTTCGTACCCGGCGCCACACCCCGCCACGGGAAGTGACGCGCGTCACACAAAGATCCTGTGCAACCGCTACAACCAATGGCAGGGGTCGAAGGTCATCTATGCAGCAACACCAAAAGCCGGAAGGGCGCTGCACTCGGAGGGGGGTGCAGCGCCCTTTCTGTGCACCGGTGGCGTTCAGTCCTTCTTCGGCGGGACCGCCGGGATCCCCAGGAACGGCAGCCGCAGGGCGCCGAAGGCCTCGGACGGGACGGCGGGGGACTTCGGCTCGACCGCCGAGATCCGTACGTACGCCTCGCCCTGCCGCGGGCGCGGGTCCTCCTCGCCCTTGTTCGGCCAGAAGGACATGGCGCGCTCCGCCTGGGCCGTGATCGTCAGGGACGGGTTGACGCCGAGGTTGGCGGAGACGGCCGCGCCGTCGACGACGGAGATCCCCGGGTGGCCGAAGAGCCGGTGGTACGGGTCGATGACGCCGGTCGCGCCGTCGGCGCCGATCGGGCAGCCGCCCAGGAAGTGCGCGGTGAGCGGGGTGCCCATCAGCTCGCCGACGTTGGACCCGGCGAAGCCGTTGATCTCCTCGGCGAGGAGGGTGGCGGCCTGGGTGGCCTCCGGGATCTGGACCGGGTTCGGAGCGCCGTGTCCCTGGCGGGCCGTGAGCAGGCCCTTTCCGAGGCCGCCGGGCTTGCGGTAGGTCGTGAGGGAGTTGTCGAGGGACTGCATGACCAGGCCGATGATGGTCCGCTCGGACCAGTGCCGGTTGGAGAGCGAGCGGACGGCGAGCGTCGGGTGCTTGAGGAGGTTGAGGAACCAGGCGCGCACCCGGTGCGCGCTGTAGGGCACCTGGAGGACGGTCAGGCTGCCCATCGAGTTGGAGCCCTTGCCGTACCGGACCGGCTCGATGTGGGTGTTCTCGTCCGGGTGGACGGACGACGTGATGGCGACGCCCCTGGTGAAGTCGGCCTTCTCCTTGCCGTGCCGCTTGCGGTAGCGGCGGTCGGTGGTCTGGGCGCCGACCAGTCCCTCGGAGTTGGTGCGGGTGAGCTCGCCGAGCCGGTTCGAGATGCGGGGCAGCAGTCCGCTGTCCTTCATCCGGTGCAGCAGGGTCTGCGTGCCGTACGTGCCGGCCGCGATGACCACCCGCTGGGCGGTGAAGGTCCGGCCCCTGCCCTTCCTGCGGTCGTCGGTGGGCAGGGTCTTCACCGCGAAGCCGCCCCGTGAGTCCTCGGTGACGGTGACGACCGTGGTCATGGGGTGGACGGTGGCGCCCGCCTTCTCGGCGAGGTACAGGTAGTTCTCGTTGAGGGTGTTCTTGGCGCCGTGGCGGCAGCCGGTCATGCACTCGCCGCACTCGGTGCAGGCGCGCCGGGCCGGGCCCGCGCCGCCGAAGTAGGGGTCGGCGACCTCGCCGCCGGGCTCCGCCCTCGCCGTTCCGACCCCATCCCCGCCGACGGCGTCTTGTCCGTCTCCGAAGAAGACGCCGACGGGGGCCATGTGGAAGGTGTCGCCGATGCCCATGGCCTGGGCGGCGGACTTCAGGTGGACGTCGGAGGGGGTCATCGTCGGGTTGAGGCGGACACCGAGCATTCGCTTCGCCTGGTCGTAGTACGGCCGCAGCTCGTCCTGCCAGTCCGTGATGTCCTTCCACTGCGGGTCGTCGAAGAAGGGCTTGGGCGGTACGTAGAGGGTGTTGGCGTAGTTGAGGGAGCCGCCGCCGACGCCGGCGCCCGCGAGCACCATGACGTTGCCGAGCAGGTGGATGCGCTGGAGGCCGTAGAGGCCGAGGGCGGGGGCCCACAGGAAGTTCTTCAGGTCCCAGGAGTTCTTGGGCAGGGTCGCGCGGGTGAAGCGGCGCCCGGCCTCCAGGACGCCGACCCGGTAGCCCTTCTCGGTGAGGCGGAGGGCGGTGACCGAACCGCCGAAGCCGGAGCCGACGACCAGGACGTCGTAGTCGTAGGCGGGGTCGTCCGCGAGTTCCTGATTTTGGGTAGGGGGTACCGCGGCCATGGCTCTCCTCGTACGGAAAGGGTGTGAAAAGGACAGGGCGTCAGGCGTCAGGCGTCAGCGCAGGCGCAGGGCCTTCATCGCCTTCAGGGACACGCTCATGAACGCGGCGTACTTCTCGTCGTCCATCCCGAAGGAGGGCGCGAGCGGGATCAGCCGCTGCTGGGCGACGGTCTGCGCCTCGGTGTACTTGAGGATGCCCTCGGAGCCGTGGCGGCGGCCGAGCCCGGAGTCCTTCATGCCGCCCATCGGGGACTGCACGCTGCCGTAGGCCGGGGCGTACCCCTCGTTGATGTTGACGGTGCCGGTGCGCAGCCGGGCCGCGACGGCGTGGCCGCGACGCGAGTCCTTCGTCCAGACGGAGGAGTTGAGGCCGTACGGGGTGGCGTTGGCGAGCTCGACGACCTCGTCCTCGTCCGTGAAGCGGTAGACGGAGACGACCGGGCCGAAGGTCTCCTCGCCGCAGACGGCCATCGGGGCCTCGACGCCGTCGAGGATGGTCGGCTCGTAGAAGAGGGGGCCGATGTCGGGGCGGGCGACGCCGCCGGCGACGAGCGTGGCGCCCTTGGCGACGGCCTCCTCCACGTGCTTCGTGACGGTCTCCAGCTGCCGCTCGCCGACGAGGGAGCCCATGTCCGCCCCGTACGCGAGGGAGTTGCCGAGGCGCATGGCCTTGGTGCGGGTGGCGAAGCGGTCGAGGAAGGCGTCGGCGATCGACTCGTGCACGTACAGCCGCTCGATGGAGATGCAGAGCTGTCCGGCGGAGGAGAAGCAGGCGCGGACGGCCCCGGCGGCGGCCTTCTCGATGTCGGCGTCCTCGAGGACGAGCATCGCGTTCTTGCCGCCGAGTTCGAGCGAGACGCCGACGAGCCGGTCGGCCGCGCCCCGGGCGACCTCGCGGCCGGTGCGGGTGGAGCCGGTGAAGGAGACGTAGTCGGCGTGGGCGACGACCTCGGGGCCGACGACCGGGCCCTCGCCGAGGACGACCTGGAAGACCTCGGCGGGCAGTCCGGCCTCGATGAGCAGGTCACGGGCCCAGAGCGCGGTGAGCGCGGTCTCCGTGTCGGGCTTCATGACGACGGCGTTGCCCGAGACGAAGGCGGGGAGCGCGTCGCCGACGGAGAGCTCCAGGGGGTAGTTCCAGGGGGCGATCTGGCCGACGACCCCGCGCGGCTGGCGCAGTTCGGTGACCTTGGTGAGGGTCGGCACGACGCCGGTGTGGCGCTTGGCGCGCAGGTACGAGGCGGCCTTGCGGCCGTAGTGGCGGGCGGCGACGGCGACCGCCTGCACCTCCTCGTGGGCGTGCAGGCGGGCCTTGCCCGTCTCCAGCTGGATGAGGTCGAGGACCTCGGCCTGCCGCTGGAGGACGAGGTCGTGGAAGCGCAGGAGGACGGCGGCGCGGGTCCTGACCGGGGTGGCGGCCCAGGCGGGCTGGGCGGCACGCGCGCGCGTGAAGGCCTCGGCGACGTCCTCGGGGGTGGACTCGGGCAGGTCCGCCAGCTTCTCCCCGGTGAAGGGGGTGTGGTTGGCGGTCCGGCCGGAGCCGACGACTCCGCGCGTGAGCCGGGCGACCAGCTCGGGCGTCACGACGTCGGCGGCGGTCCGCGCGCCGGCGGGCGCGGGCGCGACCGGGTTGGTCGCGCCGGCGGGCGCGGCCGGGCGGGCCGCCTCGGCGGCGGTGTCGGCGGGAACCGTGAGGGCGGCGGGGGCCTGCGAGTCCGTCATGGGGCCGAGCGTAGGCCGCGTTCCGACCTTTGGGTACCCGTCGGTAACGCGTTTTCACCGTCCACACACATCGCGCCAGCGATCACTGGCACGTAAGTCCTGATCAGGGGCTTACGGCCCCCGGAGGCCGCCCGTGGAGATTTTTCCGCCCCTCAGTCCCCCGGCGCGCGCCAGTGCTGGACGACGATGTCGAACTGCTCCCGGGTGGTCTCCCAGCTCGACTCCGGCGAGGACATGTAGATGGCGTACTCGGTGCCGTCGTCCTCGTAGTACATCTGGTCGATCGCGTGCCGCGGCCCCGGGAAGTTCTTCTTCTCGGTCCAGGTGAACTCCCACAGACAGGAGCGGACCTGGTCGCGGTAGGTGACCTGGTCGAGCTTGATCCGGTTGTAGTCCATGCGCTTCTGGAGGAGGACCTCCAGGTCGAGGGCGTGCATGTACGGGTTCTCGAAGTCGGGGCTGCGGTCGATGCTGATGCGGATGCGGTGGCGGCCGTTGTCCGGGGTGTAGTCGATCTGGTCGCCCTCCGTCTGCCGCTTCCAGCCGTCCGGTACGAGGAGGCTGAAGCCCTCCGGGTCCTTGACGCGGTGCCAGCCAGCCGGGATGCCGTCGTCCGAGCCCTTGCCGGCGGGGGAGGTCGCCGTCGTACGTCCGCCGTCCCCGCCGTCGTGGTCGCCGCCCGCGTAGTTCATGGCGGCG
Organism: Streptomyces sp. TLI_105; assembly: GCF_900105415.1. Taxonomy (GTDB): domain Bacteria; phylum Actinomycetota; class Actinomycetes; order Streptomycetales; family Streptomycetaceae; genus Streptomyces. Next base: position 3,273,233 of record NZ_FNSM01000001.1, read on the forward strand.
AAGACGGCACCGCCCGCGACGACCCCGGCGAGCAGCGCCGCGAGCACGGCGGTGCGCCAGCGGCCACGGCCGGAGGCGGACGGGGAGGCGGGGACGACCGTGGGGTGCTGTGGGGGTACGTGTGACGGCTGGGGCTGGTGAGCCAGAGGGGACTGGTTGGACTGGTGCGACGGGTGGGGCTGGTTGTTCTGGTGAGGCGGGTGGGGCCACTGCGCGGTGGCCTTCCGCGGCTCGCCGGGCGTCAGGCTCTCCGTACCGGTGCCCGTACCCCTGCCCGCACCTCCGCCCATGGCGTCCGCGCTACGCGCGTCGCCGCCCGGGCCGTGCGCGCTCGCCGCCGAGTCCAGGTCCTCCCTGGCCACGCGCTGGGTCGGCACGTACGCCTGCGCCGCCGTCGGCGCGCGTCCCTCCATCGCGTCGAGCAGCATCCGCTCGGCCTCGTCCGCGCGCGGCCGCTGCGCCGGGTCCTTGCGCAGCAGGGCCACGATGACGGAGGCCAGCGGCCCCGCCTTCGCCGGGTGCGGCGGCTCCTCGGTCACCACGGCCTGCATGGTGCTGATCGGGGAGGTGCGGCGGAACGGCGAGGTGCCCTCCACCGCCGTGTACAGCGTGGCGCCCAGGGACCAGAGGTCGGAGGCGGGACCCGGGTCGCCGCCCTGCACCCGCTCGGGCGCCAGGTAGTCGATGGAGCCGACGATCTCGCCGGTCCGCGTGATCGTCGAGTCCCCCTCGATCGCCGCGATCCCGAAGTCGGTGATGAGGACGCGCCCGTCCCGCGCGAGCAGCACGTTGCCCGGCTTGACGTCCCGGTGCAGCACCCCGGCCGCGTGCGCGGCGCGCAGCGCGCCGACGACGTGCAGCCCGATCCTGGCCGCCTCGCGGGGCTCGATCGTGCCGGCCTCCTTGGCGGCGTCGGCGAGCGAGGGCCCGTCGACGTACTGCATCACGATCCACGGCCGGTTGTCGTGCTCCAGGACGTCGTGGACGGTCACCACGCCCGGGTGCGTGATCCGCGCGGCGGCCCGCGCCTCCTTCTGCGTACGGGCGTGCAGCACGAGCCGGTCGGCCTCGGCCACGAAACGACCCGCCGTCAGCTCCTTCACCGCCACCACGCGGTGCAGCACCTCGTCGTGGGCGCGCCAGACCTTGCCCATGCCGCCGCGCCCGATGGACTCGCCCAGCCGGTAGCGACCGGCGAGCAGCAGCCCCGCCCCTGTGCTCTGAGAATGTTCCACTTGCCCCCGCCCGTTCCTTCTGAAGCCAGGTTACGGAGGGGGGTGCGGGCGGCGGAACCTCGGGGCGGTCATAGGAACAGCACTGTGACCGGGGGGCGGTGGGACACGCGCGTCACCGTCCCGGGCGGAACGCCTTCGTGGCCTGCTCGTAGATCTCGGACACCTTGTCGCGCTCGCTCTCCGGTCCGATGACCTGGACGACGTGGTACCGACCGCCGTCGATCAGGGCGAGGTTGCGCACGAACACCTCGCGGCCCGTGCTGTCCGGCCAGGTGTAGTACCCCTCGGCCGTCGGCGTCCGGCCGATGTCCACCCGGCGCGTCTTCTCCACCCGTGACCAGCTGGTCGAGCGGTACGGCTCCAGCTCGCGCTCCTTGGCGTTCTGGTACTCCAGCGGGTCCGCGCCGTTGTCCCGGACGCTGTCCCGGCCGGGAACGACGATCAGCGTGAAGTCGCCCCCGGTGTAGCGCACTTGTCCGGCGTCGTTGATCGGGCTGCGCCGCCACCCCTTCGGGACCCCGATCCGGAAGCCCTCCGGGTCCTGGCGCAGGTCGTACCCGGCGGCGAGCGCGAGGGCCGAAGGGCCCGCCGGGGGCGGGGTGGTGGCCGGTTTCGTGGTCGGCTTCGCGGTCGGTTCGGCGGGCGGCTCCGTGGTCGCGGACGGGCCGGACGCCGGGCCCGTCGCGGTCGCGGGCGTGGTGGGCGCGGCGGTCCGCTCGTCCTTCCCCGGCATGAACAGGACGGCGTACGCGACGGCTCCCACGAGCAGCAGGAAGACGAGGATCAGGAGCGTACGGCCCAGGGAGCGCGGAGAACCCGAGGTCCGGGAGGACGACGGGCGCGTGGAGGACCGGGGCGCGCGGGGGGCGCGCTGCGGGAGCTCTCCGTCGAACTCGTCACGGAACTCGTCACGGAACTCGTCGCGGTAATCGGGCTGTACGCGCGCGGAGCCGTGCTCCTGGCCGTACCCGCCCTCCTGCACGGGGCCCCGCAGGCCCTCGCCCCGGCTCGCGGGGCGCGGGTCCTTGCCGCGCTTGTGGCGGTGACGGCCCGCCCCCGCTCCCCCGCGCCACCGGCGAACCAGCTCGCCGCGCCGGCGCACGATCGGCAGCCGCGCCTCGTCGAAGGACGGCAGCGGTACGACTCCGAGCCCGGCGTCCGGCTCCGGCGCCGAGCGGACGAGGGAGCGCAGCCAGCCGCGCAGCTCCTCGAAGTCGGGCCGCTCGGTGGGGTCCTGACGCAGCAGGGACTCCACGACCGGGCGCAGGGGCCCGCACTCCTCGGCGAAGGCCGGCGGCTCGGCACAGACCAGCTGGACCAGCTCGGTCGCGCTGTCCTCGGGGTACGGGGCATGGCCCTGGACGGCCCGGTAGAGGAGCGCGCCGAGCGCCCACAGGTCGGTGGCGGGGCCGATCGGCGGGGCGAGGCGCCAGTTCTCGTGCACGGGCCCTGCCTGCTCGGGCGCCCAGCGCTCGGTCACCGCGCCGACGACCGCGATCCGGGTCTGGCGGGCCCGCTCGGCGGCGAGCCGCGTGGTCGGGCCCCGGTGCGCCTGGGCCGGGATCGCGACCGGCGCTTCGTCCCGGGCGCCGACGGGGGCCGGGAGCGGTGCGGGGTCCGGGGTCGCCGCGGTGTACCCGGCGGGCAGGGCCGGACGGCCCGAACCGGGCAGCAGGGGGCCGCCACCGGCCGGGATCGGCCCGGAGCCGTCCCGCGAGGCGTGCGGGCCGTCGCTCCAGCTGCCGGCCAGCATCACGCGCGGCGGCGGGCCGGCCTGCGGGCCGCCGCCGTACGGCTCGTCGCCGTCGTCCTCGTCGTCCTCGTCGTCGGCCACCCGTGCCCACCACTGCGGTTCGGGCGCGCCGGACGCCTGCGCCGTCGGCGGCGGGGGCGGTCCGGGCGACTCCGGCGGCGCGGGGCGCTGGACGGGGAGCGCCCCGGTCTCGCCGAGGCGGGCGGCGGCTCGCGCACCGGCGCGGTACGCGGCGATGGCCCCGGCCCGCGCGGCCCGCACGTCGGCGGTGGGCGGCGCGACCGCGGGCCGCGTCTCGGCGACGGGGGGCGTGGCCCGCCCGTAGGGGTCGACGCCGTAGGGGTCGGGGGCGGCGGGCCCGTCGGGGCCGTGACCGGTGCCGGTGCCGGTGCCGTCCGGATACGGCTCGCCGCCGAACCCGTCGTCCTCCTCGCCCTCGTCGCCCTCGTTGCCCTCCTCGTACACCTCCACCTCGTACGCCTCGGAGCCGTGTTCCTCGAGCCCGTAGTACGCCTCGGAGCCGTACTCCTCCGTCCCGTACCCCTCGGAGCCGTACTCCTCAAGCCCGTACCCCTCGGAGTCGTACCCCTCCGCCTCGTACGCCTCCGTCCCGTACTCCTCAGGCGCGTACGGATCGGCGGTGTACGGATCGGCGGTGTACTGATCAGCCGTGTAAGCGCCCTGTCCCGGCACCGTCGGCTCGTGTTCCTCGTGCTCGGGCGTCGGGGGCGGCGCGAACTCGTCCGGTGGTTCCGGGACCGTCGCGTAGCCGCAGAGGGCCTCCTCGGCGGCGCCCACCGCGAGGCCGCTGAGGACCACGCGGCCGTCGTCGCAGACGAGCACGGTCCGGGCGGTGATGTTCCGGTGCACCCAGCCGTGGGCGTGGAGGGCGCGCAGGGCGGTGAGGAGGTCGGCGCCTATCTCGGCCGCGCGGTACGGGTTGAGGGGTCGCTCGGCGAGCAGCGCGGCCAGCGGTCTGGCCGCCACGCGCTCGCTCACTATCCACAACGAGCCGGCCTCAGCGAAGACGTCGAAGACCTGGTCGAGAAGGGGGTGGTCGGGTATCTGCGCGGCGGCCTGGGCGGCCTCGATGGCCCGGCGCACGACGGGTTCGGCCGGTCGGCGGGTGGCCGCGCCCGTGCCGCCGTAGGAGCCGGCGGGACCGCCCTGTCCGTCGAGCACCTCGGCGTCGACGAACTCCGGCAGCGGCACCTGGCGGACCAGGACCTCCTGCCCGCTGTACGTGTCGAAGGCGCGCGTCTCCACCGGGTCGTACGCGTCGGCGTCCGCCGGTGGCAGCGGCAGGCGGTAGCGGTCGGCGAGCACCCTTCCCGCGTAGTCGTCCACGACGCCTCCCCACGCGCGCACGATGTCCCCCGTGGACCCGCGGATCCCTCGGGATCACGCGAGTCCGTCAGTTCCGGTCCGGCACCGCGCAGTTGTCGACTCTGTTCGGCTGCGTTCGGTCCGCGAACCTCACGATACGTGGCACCGGTCAGTCCTTGGGGCTGAACGTGGCGAACGCCGTCTCCCGCAGCGTCTTGCACGCCGCGCCGTTCCACTCGTCCGCCGCGCAGCTGACCATGATGGAGTAGCCGTGCGTGGCGTCCACCTTGAAGCCCCGGTTGAGCACGTGGACGCGGATGCCCTTCTGCGTGCGCTCGAACTCCCAGTCGGCGACCGTCGGGTAGCCCTTGTACGAGACGGGCCTTATGCCGAGGTGCTTGTAGTCCTGGCTGGTGGCGGCCACGCCGTAACGGGCCAGCTCCCAGGCGTTCGCCGCGTCGTCCTTCGGGCTGCCGTTGTAGTCGACCTGGACGCGCGGGAAGCCGCCGCTCTCGCTGAAGATCGCGCCGAGCGAGTATCCCGGGATCGAGCGCTGCTTGAAGGACGTCGGCATCGCCATCGCGAAGTGCAACGGGCCGTTGGTGACGAGGGTGTAGCCGGCGGGCAGCTGCGTGCCCGTGTCGCCGCCGGGCTTGCCGGAGGGCGTGGTGCCCTTCTGCCCGCCCGTGGACCCCGTCGTGCCGTCGGTGCCCGTCGACCCCGTGCTGCCGTTGTCGCCGGGCTGCACGCCGCCCTGCTGGCCGGGGCCGCCCGAGGACTGGCCCTGGGCTCCGCCGGAACCGCCGGCGCCCCCGGAGGCGCCGCCACCGGCCGTGGCGCCGGCCGAGGCCGTGGTGCCCCCGTCGCCCTTGCCCTGGTTGCCCTCGTCGCCCCCGCCGCCGAGGGAGACCGCGAGGATCGTCCCGAGCACGGCGAGGACGGCGACCGCGGCGATGATCACCAGGGTGCGGCGCGGCACGACGTCGGTGAGCGGCGCGCGGGCGGGGGCGGGCCTGCCGCCGCCCCGCAGCGGCTCGGTCGCGAGCCTCGGGGCCGGCTCGGCCTTCGCGGAGGCCGCCGCGTTCCGCACGGACTTCAGCGCGCCCCGCATCCGCTCCACGGCCGCGTCGGGACCCTTCTCGGCCGCCGGAGCCGTCGGAGCCTGCTCGGGGCGCGGCGGCAGCGGTATGACGGTGGTGACCTCGGGCGAGGCCACGGGCGCCGGCTCGGGCGCGTCGAGGACGGCCCGCAGCAGGACCCGGGCGCGGGCGTCGTCGAGCCGCTGCGCCGGGTCCTTGGCCAGCAGGCCGTAGATGACCTGCTCCAGCTCGGGGCCGGCGTTCTTCGGCGGGTCGACCGGCTCGGTCATCACGGCCGTGAGGGTGGCGATGGCGGAGCCCTTGTCGTACGGCGGGCTGCCCTCGACCGCCGCGTAGATGAGGCCGCCCAGCGACCACATGTCGGCGGCCGGGCCGGGCTTGTGGCCGCGGGCGCGCTCCGGGGAGATGTACGAGGGGGCGCCGACGAGCATGCCGGTGGAGGTGATCGAGGGGTCGCCCTCCACCTGGGCGATGCCGAAGTCGGTGAGGACGACCCGGCCGTCCTCGGCGATCAGGACGTTGGACGGCTTCACGTCGCGGTGCAGGATGCCCTCGCGGTGCGCCGAACGCAGCACGTCGAGGATGGCGAGGCCGACCTCGGCGGCGCGCCGGGGCGTGAGCGTGCCGTCCTCGCGGACGGCGTCCGCGAGCGACTTGCCCTCGATGAGCTCCATGACGATCCACGGACGGTCGTCCTCGTCGACGACGTCGTACACGGTCACGGCGCCGTTGTTCCGGATCCGGGCGATGGCCTTCGCCTCGCGCAGGGTCCGGGTGATGAGGCGTCGCTTCTCGTCCTCGTCGATGCTCGTGGGGAAGCGGAGTTCCTTGACGGCGACGGTGCGGCCGAGGGTCTCGTCGACGGCGCGCCACACCGTGCCCATGCCGCCGCGCCCGAGGACCGCGCCGAGCCGGTAGCGGCCCGCGAGCAGCCGACCCTCGCCGACCGGCGCCTTGCGGAACTTGTCGCCGCCGCGCGTGGTGGCCGGACCGGTCCGGTGGTCGCTCTCGCCGTCGCCGTCGCCGGCCCCGAAACCGGCACGTCCGGTCGAGGGCTCGGTGCCGCGCAGCCGCCCGGCCGCGACGGCGTCGTCACCACCGGCCCCGGAACCCGTCGCACCCGAACCCGCCGCGCTCGAACCCGTCGCCCGGGCGGACGGCGCGTCCTGAGGCTCCTTCACGTCCGGCCCGGCCTCCCGGGCCGCCGGGACCGCCACGTCCGGCGCGGACTTCACGGACTCCACGGACTCCGCAGACTTCACGGACTTCGCGGACTCCGCAGGCTTCGCGGGCGCCGCGGACTTCCCGAACTCCACGGACTTCTCGGACTTCACGGACTCCGGAACCTCGACGTCCGGCGCGGACTCCGCAGCCGTCGGGGACTTCGCGGACCCCACGGATCCCGCCGTCCCCACGACCTCCCCGGACTTCGCGTCCTCGACGTCCCGCCCCGGCTCCCGCCCGTCCTCCGGGCCCTGCGCACCCCGTCTGACCTGCGCGTCCTTCGTGTCTCGCTCCGACTCGCGCGCGGCCGGAACCGCTCCTCGGTCGCCGTCGGTCGCGGCCCCCGCGGCGGCGTCCCGCCTGGGGTCCCTCGCCTTGTCCCGCGACTGCTCCGCCTCCGACATGCGTCCCCTCTGCGATCCCTGATCTGCGCCGCGTCTGCCGCTTCCCGCGCGATGCGGTAACCCGCCCTGGAAGAGAGGCCATTGTCTCTCACCTCGGGGCGGGTGACGCCCCCGGGTCCGCACTCCGGGATACGACGCCTCCGCGCGCCCCCGAGGTTCCCACCGGACGCGGACCCCCCGGACACCCTGTCAGATGGGCACGATGTCCGGCGCCCCGAGCCGTGCGGCGTCCGCGGTCAGGTCGTCGGGCTGCCGCTGCGACTCCCGCTCCGCCTCCACCCGCTTCTCGTAGTGCTCGACCTCCTTCTCGACCTGGCGCTCGTCCCAGCCGAGGACCGGAGCCATCAGTTCCGCGCACTCGCGGGCGCTGAGCGCGCCCCGGTCGAAGGTCTCGATGGAGATCCTGGTCCGCCGGGTGAGGACGTCGTCGAGGTGGCGCGCGCCCTCGTGCGAGGCGGCGTAGACGATCTCGGCGCGCAGGTAGTCCTCGGCCGCCGCGAGCGGTTCGCCGAGGCTCGGGTCGGCCTGGACGAGGTCGAGGACCTCCTCCGTCAGGGAGCCGTAGCGGTTGAGGAGATGCTCGATCCTGACGACGTGCAGCCCGGTCCTGGCGGCGATTCTCGCCCGCGCGTTCCACAGGGCGCGGTAGCCCTCGGCACCGAGGAGCGGGGTGTCCTCGGTGACGCAGGGGGCGACCCGCTGGTCGAGGCCGTGCACCGCCTCGTCGACGGCGTCCTTCGCCATCACGCGGTACGTCGTGTACTTGCCACCGGCGACGACCACGAGGCCGGGGGCCGGGTGGGCGACGGTGTGCTCGCGGGAGAGCTTGCTGGTGGCGTCGGACTCGCCGGCGAGCAGGGGGCGCAGGCCGGCGTAGACGCCTTGGACGTCGTCCCGGGTGAGCGGGGTGGCGAGCACGGTGTTCACATGCTCCAGGAGGTAGTCGATGTCGGCGCTGGAGGCGGCGGGGTGCGCCTTGTCGAGGTCCCAGTCGGTGTCGGTGGTGCCGACGATCCAGTGGCGCCCCCAGGGGATGACGAAGAGCACGGACTTCTCGGTGCGCAGGATCAGTCCGGTGGTCGAGTGGATGCGGTCCTTGGGCACGACGAGGTGGATGCCCTTGGAGGCGCGGACGTGGAACTGGCCGCGTTCCCCGATGAGGGCCTGGGTGTCGTCCGTCCACACGCCGGTGGCGTTGACGATCTGCTTGGCCCGGATCTCGTACGCGATCCCGGCCTCCACGTCCTGGACGCGCGCGCCGACGACCCGCTCGCCCTCGCGGAGGAAGCCGGTGACGCGGGCCCTGCTGGCGGCCCTGGCGCCGTAGGAGGCGGCGGTGCGCACGAGGGTGGTGACGAAGCGGGCGTCGTCCATCTGGGCGTCGTAGTACTGCAGGGCGCCGACCAGGGCGTCCTTCTTCAGGCAGGGCGCGACGCGCAGGGCGCCGCGGCGGGAGAGGTGCCGGTGGACGGGGAGTCCGCGGCCGTGGCCGGAGGAGAGCGACATCGCGTCGTACAGCGCGACTCCCGAGCCGGCGTAGAACCGCTCCCAGCCCTTGTGCTGGAGCGGGTAGAGGAAGGGGACCGGCTTCACCAGGTGGGGTGCGAGCCGCTCCAGGAGCAGTCCGCGCTCCTTGAGCGCCTCCCGCACCAGGGCGAAATCCAGCATCTCCAGATAGCGCAGGCCGCCGTGGATGAGCTTGCTGGACCTGCTGGAGGTGCCGGAGGCCCAGTCGCGGGCCTCCACGATGCCGGTGGAGAGCCCTCTGGTGACGGCGTCGAGGGCGGTGCCGGCGCCGACCACTCCGGCGCCGACGACCAGCACGTCCAGCTCTCGCTCGGCCATGGCCGCGAGCGCCTCGGCGCGCTCGGCGGGTCCCAGTGTCGCTGTCCTCACGCTGTTGCCTCCCGTCGTCCCCCGTCCGTCCCGCACGGGCTCCGTGCGCCGCCGCCCCTCTTCGCGGGCGGGACGCGCACAAGCCGTGAACCGGGCCCGTGTGGTCCGGCTCACAGCTCGATTCTGGCCCGCTCCCGCGACTTCAGCCACCGCCTCGCCGCCGACCTGTGGATAACACTCGGCGATCTTCGGCTCCGCAATGCCGGATATCGGTCATATTTACGCCTAGTCTGACATTGCGCTCGACCCGTTCTGTCCACCGGGCTTGCGCGTCGCGTCCCCTCCGGCTACTGGGAAGGACGGCCCACCCCCATGCCCGCTGATCTCGCCGTCATCGGCCTCGGCCACCACGGACTCCCCCTGGCCCAGGCCGCCACCGCCGCAGGCATCGACACCATCGGCTACGACACCGACCCCCGCCCCGCCGCCGAACTCGCCGCCGGCCGCTCCCCGGTCGACGGTTCCCTCACCGCCCCCGAGATCCGCCGGATGCTCTCGGGGAGCTTCCGGCCGACCACCGACCCCGCCGAGCTCGGCCGGGTCCGCACCGCCGTCCTCTGCGCCCCGACCTCCCTCGGCCCCGACCGGACGCTCGACCTCACCGCCGTCACCGGCGCCGCCCGCGCGCTCGCCGCCCGGCTGCGCCCGCACACCACCGTCCTCCTCGAGTCCCCGGTCCCCCCGGGCACCACCGAGGGCCTCCTCCGCGAGACCCTGGAGGCGGGCTCCGGCCTGCGCGCCGGACGCGACTTCCACCTCGCGTACTCCCCCGGCCGCCTCGACCCCGGCAGCCGCACCCCCGGCTACGCCGGCACCCCCAAGGTCATCGGCGGCCTCACCCCGGCCTGCACCGAGTCCGCGGCCGCCTTCTACGGCCGGCTCACCGACAAGGTGGTACGCGCGCGTGGCCCCCGCGAGGCGGAGACGGTCAAGCTCCTGGAGACCAACTTCCGGCACGTCAACATCGCCCTCGTCAACGAGATGGCGGTCCTCTGCCACGAACTCGGCGTCGACCTGTGGGACGTCATCCGCTGCGCCGAGACCAAGCCCTTCGGCTTCCAGGCCTTCCGCCCCGGCCCCGGCGTCGGCGGCCACGGCGTCCCCGTCGACACGGTCGGCGCCCACCGCCCGCTCCGCCTCGTCGAACTCGCCGGCCAGGTCAACGAGCGCATGCCCCAGTACGTCGTCCAGCGCGCCGCCACCCTCCTCAACGAGCACGGCAAGTCGGCGCGCGGCGCCCGGATCCTGCTCCTGGGCATCACGTACAAGCCCGACCTCCCCGACCGGCAGGGCTCCCCCGCCGACGAGATCGCCCGCCGCCTCATGGACCTGGGCGCCGCCGTCAGCTACCACGACCCCCACGTCCCCGACTGGCGCGTCCGCGACCTGCCCGTCCCCCGCGCGGACTCCCTCTACGAGGCCGCCGCCCACGCCGACCTGACGGTCCTTCTCCAGCACCACCGCACGTACGACCTGCAGGGCCTCTCGGTGAAGGCGCAGCTCCTCCTCGACACCCGCGGCGCCACCCCCGCGGGAGCGGCCCACCGGCTCTGAGGACGCCGAAGGGCCCCGCACCGAGACCGGTGCGGGGCCCTCAGGAACGTACGGAACGGGCTCAGCGCTTGTGCTGGGCGTCCGCGACCGTGACCTCGACGCGCTGGAACTCCTTGAGCTCGCTGTAGCCCGTGGTGGCCATCGCGCGGCGCAGGGCGCCGAAGAAGTTCATCGAGCCGTCCGGGGTGTGCGACGGGCCCGCGAGGATCTCCTCGGTGGTGCCGACGATGCCCAGGTCGACCAGCTTGCCGCGCGGCACGTCCTCGTGGACGGCCTCCATGCCCCAGTGGTGGCCCTTGCCGGGCGCGTCCGTGGCACGGGCCAGCGGGGAGCCGATCATCACGGCGTCGGCGCCGCAGGCGATCGCCTTCGGCAGGTCGCCGGACCAGCCCACGCCGCCGTCGGCGATGACGTGCACGTACCGGCCGCCGGACTCGTCCATGTAGTCGCGGCGGGCCGCGGCCACGTCGGCCACCGCGGTCGCCATCGGGACCTGGATGCCGAGGACGTTACGGGTGGTGTGCGCGGCGCCGCCGCCGAAGCCGACCAGCACGCCGGCCGCGCCGGTGCGCATCAGGTGCAGGGCCGCGGTGTACGTGGCGCAGCCGCCGACGATGACCGGGACGTCCAGCTCGTAGATGAACTGCTTCAGGTTCAGCGGCTCGGCCGCGCCCGAGACGTGCTCGGCGGAGACCGTCGTGCCGCGGATGACGAAGATGTCCACGCCGGCGTCGACGACGGCCTTGGAGAACTGCGCGGTGCGCTGCGGAGAGAGCGCGGCGGCGGTGACCACACCGGAGTCGCGCACCTCCTTGATGCGCTGCCCGATCAGCTCTTCCTTGATCGGCGCGGCGTAGATCTCCTGGAGGCGGCGGGTCGCGGTCGCCTCGTCCAGCTCGGCGATCTCGTCGAGGAGCGGCTGCGGGTCCTCGTACCGGGTCCAGAGACCCTCGAGGTTCAGCACGCCCAGGCCGCCCATCTCGCCGATGCGGATGGCGGTCTGCGGCGAGACGACCGAGTCCATCGGGGCGGCCAGGAACGGCAGCTCGAAGCGGTAGGCGTCGATCTGCCAGGCGATCGAGACCTCCTTCGGGTCCCGGGTGCGCCGGCTCGGCACGACGGCGATGTCGTCGAACGCGTACGCCCTGCGGCCGCGCTTGCCGCGCCCGATCTCGATCTCAGTCACGATGTGTGGCCTTTCCCTCTACGTCTGCGCCTACCAGTATCCCCGACACAAGCGTGAGGGGCGGCTCCGGCCACATGCCGGAACCGCCCCCACGCGTCGCGCTGTGTTACTTCCTGCTGTAGTTCGGCGCCTCGACCGTCATCTGGATGTCGTGCGGGTGGCTCTCCTTGAGGCCCGCCGAGGTGATCCGGACGAAGCGGCCGTTCGCCTGGAGCTCCGGCACCGTGCGGCCGCCGACGTAGAACATCGACTGGCGCAGACCGCCCACCAGCTGGTGGACGACGGCCGAGAGCGGGCCGCGGTAGGGCACCTGGCCCTCGATGCCCTCGGGCACGAGCTTCTCGTCGGAGGCGACGCCCTCCTGGAAGTAGCGGTCCTTGGAGAAGGAGCGCTGCTCGCCGCGGGACTGCATGGCGCCGAGCGAGCCCATGCCGCGGTACGACTTGAACTGCTTGCCGTTGATGAAGAGCAGCTCGCCCGGGGACTCCTCGCAGCCCGCGAGCAGCGAGCCGAGCATCACCGTGTCGGCGCCGGCGACGAGGGCCTTCGCGATGTCGCCGGAGTACTGCAGACCGCCGTCGCCGATGACCGGGACGCCGGCCGCCTTGGCGGCGAGGGACGCCTCGTAGATCGCGGTGACCTGCGGGACGCCGATGCCGGCGACCACGCGGGTGGTGCAGATGGAGCCCGGACCGACGCCGACCTTGATGCCGTCGACACCGGCGTCGATCAGCGCCTGGGCGCCGTCGCGGGTGGCGACGTTTCCGCCGATGACGTCGACCGAGGAGTTCGACTTGATCTTGGCGACCATGTCGCCGACCAGGCGGGAGTGGCCGTGCGCGGTGTCGACGACGATGAAGTCGACGCCCGCCTCGATCAGGGCCTGGGCGCGCTCGTACGCGTCACCGGCGACACCGACGGCGGCGCCGACGATCAGCCGGCCTTCCTTGTCCTTGGCGGCGTTCGGGTACTTCTCGGCCTTGACGAAGTCCTTGACCGTGATGAGGCCCTTGAGGATGCCCGCCTCGTCGACCAGCGGCAGCTTCTCGATCTTGTGGCGGCGCAGCAGCTCCATGGCGTCCACGCCGGAGATGCCGACCTTGCCGGTGACCAGCGGCATCGGGGTCATGACCTCGCGCACCTGGCGGGCACGGTCCGTCTCGAAGGCCATGTCGCGGTTGGTGACGATGCCGAGGAGCTTGCCGGCCGGGTCGGTCACGGGGACGCCGCTGATGCGGAACTTGGCGCAGATCGCGTCGGCCTCGGCGAGCGTGGCGTCCGGGTGGACCGTGATCGGGTCGGTGACCATGCCGGACTCGGACCGCTTCACCAGGTCGACCTGGTTGGCCTGGTCGGCGATGGAGAGGTTGCGGTGCAACACACCGACACCGCCCTGTCGCGCCATGGCGATGGCCATGCGGGACTCGGTGACCTTGTCCATCGCGGCGGAGAGCAGCGGGATGTTCACCCGCACGTTCTTCGAGATGTACGAGGCGGTGTCGATCTGGTCGGGCGCCATGTCGGACGCGCCGGGCAGCAGCAGCACGTCGTCGTAGGTCAGCCCGAGTGTCGCGAATTTCTCGGGCACTCCGTCGACGTTGGCAGTCATGACACCTTCCCAAATGGCCTTGATCGGTGCGGGATGTCCATGCTAACGGCCTGGAGCGGTGTCTCATTCCACGAGCAAGATCAGCGGGCAGCTTTGGACGTTCGCACGTGTACGAAAGGGATGACGGCGCCCGGCAAGGCTTACTGCTCGGCCAGTGCGCGCAGCCGGCTGAGGGCACGGTGCTGCGCGACCCGGACGGCGCCCGGGGACATGCCGAGCATCTGGCCGGTCTCCTCGGCGGTCAGTCCGACCGCGACCCGCAGCACGAGCAGTTCGCGCTGGTTCTCCGGGAGGTTGGCGAGCAGCTTCTTGGCCCATTCGGCGTCGTCGCTGAGCAGGGCCCGCTCCTCGGGGCCGAGCGAGTCGTCGGGCCGCTCGGGCATCTCGTCGGAGGGCACGGCGGTGGACCCCGGGTGCCGCATGGCGGCCCGCTGGAGGTCGGCGACCTTGTGCCCGGCGATGGCGAAGACGAAGGCCTCGAAGGGCCTGCCCGTGTCCTTGTAGCGCGGCAGCGCCATCAGGACGGCGACGCAGACCTCCTGGGCGAGGTCCTCGACGAAGTGCCGGGCGTCGCCCGGCAGCCGGTTGAGGCGGGTGCGGCAGTACCGCAGGGCGAGCGGGTGGACGCGCGCGAGCAGGTCGTGGGTGGCCTGCGCGTCGCCGTCGACCGCGCGGTGCACGAGCGCGCCGATCTCCCCCTGCCCGGCAGGCATGGGGGAACCCACGGTCTCGTCGTCGCGCATCGCTCCATGGTGCCCCGACGCCTCTCGGTTCGCGGCACCGCGTCCGTAGTTGTGCACCGAAGCGTTATGAGCAGGTGCGCCGGCACTCATCTCCCGCGCCCTCCCCTCCCGCTCGATCGACTCGTCCCCGAGGAACTCCACATCTCAAGGATGCGGCATTCCGCGGGGAAGTGACACAAGCCCACCCCGTCCACCCCACGACGGACGCGGGCGAGGACGGGGAGACGGCAGGTGACCTGCGATTCAGCGGACCAGGCCCCAGCGGAATCCGAGCGCGACGGCATGCGCCCGGTCGGAGGCACCGAGCTTCTTGAAGAGACGCCGGGCGTGCGTCTTGACCGTGTCCTCGGAGAGGAAGAGCTCGCGCCCGATCTCCGCGTTGGACCGGCCGTGGCTCATGCCCTCGAGGACCTGGATCTCGCGCGCGGTGAGGGTGGGCGCGGCGCCCATCTCGGCCGAGCGGAGGCGGCGGGGGGCGAGCCGCCAGGTCGGGTCGGCGAGCGCCTGCGTGACCGTGGCCCGCAGCTCGGCGCGCGAGGCGTCCTTGTGCAGGTAGCCACGGGCACCCGCGGCGACGGCGAGCGCGACGCCGTCGAGGTCCTCGGCGACCGTGAGCATGATGATGCGGGCGCCGGGGTCCGCGGAGAGCAGCCGGCGGACGGTCTCCACGCCGCCCAGGCCGGGCATGCGCACGTCCATCAGAATCAGGTCCGAGCGGTCCGCGCCCCAGCGGCGGAGGACTTCCTCGCCGTTGGCCGCGGTGGTCACGCGCTCGACGCCGGGCACGGTCGCGACCGCGCGGCGGAGCGCCTCTCGGGCAAGCGGGGAGTCGTCGCAGACGAGGACGGATGTCATGCCTGACCTCCGCGGCTCTCGCAGCTGTTGCGCGTCACCTTGAGCCTCCAGGGCTGTACGTATCGTCACCTGTGCGGTTGACGCTCTCGGACATGTGCCCGAGCGCTTGTTCCTTCAACCGCCTCCGCACTCTCAACGACGGTCACTCGAAAGAGTTACGGGTCGGACGGCGTCTTCGGCACTCTACGTGAGGGGGCGTGCGCGGAGGAGAGCGACGCAGCCCGTTCGCCCAAACATCGCAAGGTCTGCCCCATTTGGCGGGTTTTCTTCCCTTTTCGCGGTGTCTGTGACTAGATTCGCAATGAGTCATATTTACATCTACTTCGACAGTAGGTGTATCACCCGGACCTGCCGGGGAAGACGAGGAGCCCCGGCCATCAGCCATCCACCCGCCCACCTATCCGTTCGACACGGTTTCAAGGGGACAAGCGCAATGGCAGATTTCTCCCGCCTTCCCGGACCCAACGCCGATCTGTGGGACTGGCAACTCCTCGCGGCCTGCCGCGGGGTCGACAGCTCCCTGTTCTTCCACCCCGAGGGAGAGCGCGGCGCGGCACGGAGTGCGCGTGAGAACTCGGCGAAAGAGGTCTGCATGCGGTGCCCGGTGCGCGCGGAGTGCGCGGCACACGCACTCGCCGTGCGGGAGCCCTACGGCGTATGGGGCGGCCTCACCGAGGACGAACGCGAAGAACTCATGGGACGCGCGCGCAATCGCCTGATCACGACGGCGCCGGCGACCGCGTCTGCCACGTCCACCGTGGAGCGCATGTGAAGGAACGTTTCCTCAACCCACACACGAACTGACGCACGCGCCCGCGTGCCGTGACTGCCCGTCTACGCGCGCTTGGCGGCGCGGATCAGCTCGTCGAGCGTGGCGGCGACGGCCGGGACCTGCGCGAGGTCCGGCAGCGTCAGGGCCACGATCTCCCGCTCCACAGCCGGCTCCACGGCCACGGTCCGCGCACCCTTGGGGCGTACGGACTCGATGGCCAGCTCCGGCAGGACGGCCACGCCCAGACCGGCGCCGACCAGGCCCACCACGGCCGGATAGTCGTCGGTGGCGAAGTCGATGCGGGGGGTGAAGCCCGCGTCCTCGCAGACGTCCACGAGCTGGCGGCGGCAGCGCGGGCAGCCCGCGATCCAGGACTCGTCCGCGAGCTCCGCGATGCCGACCGCTCCGGCGCCGGCGAGCCGGTGCCCCTCGGGCACCAGACCGACGAGCCGGTCGGCGAGGAGCGGGCGGACCACCAGGTCGTCCCACTCGGCCTGCCCGGCCCCGTACCGGAACGCGAGGGCGATGTCGCAGTCGCCCTCGCGGAGCATCTCGATCGAGCGCGGCGGTTCGGCCTCGACGAGGGAGACCCGGGTGCCGGGGTGCGCGGCCCGCAGCGCGGCGAGCGCGGTGGGCACGAGGGTGGAGCTGCCGCTCGGGAAGGAGACCAGGCGGACCCGGCCCGCCCGGAGCCCGGCGATGGCGGCGACCTCCTCCTCGGCCGCGGTGAGCCCGGCGAGGATGCCGGAGGCGTGGCGGACCAGGACCTCGCCGGCCTGGGTGAGGCGCATCTCGCGTCCGGTGCGGATCAGCAGCGGCGTGCCGGCGGAGGCTTCGAGCGCCTTCATCTGCTGGCTGACGGCGGGCTGGGTGCAGCCGAGTTCGCGCGCGGCGGCCGAGAAGGAGCCGGTGGCGGCGACGGCGCGCAGGACGCGGAGGTGGCGGGCCTCGATCATGCGTCCAGCATAAGCGACTCTTGGGTGAAGCCGACCGTTTTCGCGGGCGACTTTGAGATCACCGCCCGTACAGTGCCCGCATGACCTTGCTGAGTGTGAATGTGGGCCGCGCCAGGCCCGTGGAGTACACGGACGCCGCCTCGGGGATGACGGGCATCGACAAGCGTCCGGTGGAGGGGCCCGTGCGGATCGAGGCGCCCGGGGCGCCCGGCGTCGGGGCGAGCGGGGTCGCCGGGGACGCGGTCTGCGACCTGCGCTTCCACGGCGGCGACGACCGGGCGGCGTACGCCTTCGCCCGGGAGGACATGGACCTGTGGGAGCGGGAGCTCGGCCGCGAACTGGCCAACGGCTCCTTCGGCGAGAACCTCACCACCCGCGGCCTCGACGTGAACGGGGCCCTGATCGGCGAGCGGTGGCGGATCGGCGAGGAGGTGGTCCTGGAGGTGACCGGCGGCCGCATCCCGTGCCGCACGTTCGCGGGCTTCGTCGAGGAGAAGGGCTGGGTGAAGCGGTTCACGCAGTCGCAGGCCGGTCCCGGCGCCCTGCTGCGGGTGATCGTGCCGGGCGAGGTGCGGGCCGGCGACCCGATCACGGTGCTGCACCGGCCGGACCACGACATCACCGTGGCGCTCCTGCACCGCGCCGCGACCACCGAACGCGCCCTGCTGCCCTCCACGTTGGCCGCCGCCGAGTGGATGGAGTCCGGGCTCCTCGCGCTCGCCCGCCAGTACACGGAGAAGTACGCCACGGCCTAGCCGCGTGGGCAGGAGTCCTGCGGGCCCGGCCCGGTCCGGAGGACAGGCATTAGGTTGCCCGTATGACGACTGCACTGATTACGGGCTCCACCGCGGGCATCGGGGCCGCTTTCGCACGGAGGCTGGCGGCGGACGGCCATGACGTCGTGCTCGTGGCCAGGGACCTGAAGCGGCTCCGGGAGCAGGCGACCGAGCTGCACGACCGGCACGGCGTGGAGGCCGAGGTGCTCGCGGCGGACCTCTCCGAGGAGGACGGGATCGCCGCCGTCGAGGCCCGGCTCTCGGACCGGAAGCAGCCGGTGGACATGCTGGTGAACAACGCCGGCTTCGGCAACAAGGGCCGCTTCCTCGAGGTCTCCATGGCCGACGAGCTGAAGATGCTGACGGTGCACTGCGAGGCGGTGCTGCGGCTGACCTCGGCCGCAGCCGCCTCGATGAAGGACCGACGCCGGGGCGCCGTGGTGAACGTCGCCTCGGTGGCGGCCTTCGTGCCCCGCGGCACCTACGGCGCCTCGAAGGCCTGGGTCGTGCAGTTCACACAGGGCGCGGCGCGGGACCTCGCGGGCAGCGGGGTCCGGCTGATGGCGCTCTGCCCCGGCTTCGTACGGACCGAGTTCCACGAGCGGGCCGGGATGGGCACGGACAACATCCCGGGCTGGATGTGGCTCGACGCGGACAAGCTGGTGGCGGCGGCGCTCACCGACCTGGAGCGGGGGAGGACGCTGTCGATCCCTGATCCCCGCTACAAGGCCCTCATGGGTGTGGTGAAGCTGGCGCCGCGCGGCCTGCTCGGCGGGGTCTCCTCCAAGGCGGGCCGCAAGTACGGCCCGCAGTAGCGCCTACTGCACCCCCGGTCCCTCGTACGCCCCGATGCCGGGAGCCTCCGTCGCCGACACGGCGTTGCCGAACCAGTCCCTGCCGCCGTTGTCCGCGATGAGCGTGCCGGCGGACAGGGCGGGGGAGCCGGTGGCGAGACGGAGGTCGGGGAGCAGCAGCGGATCGGCGTCGAGGCCGCCGGGGTTGGGACGGGTCATGGCGATGCCGTGGAAGAGGTTGTGCGAGAAGGAGAGCCCCGGAGTGGGGTTCTTGAAGCCGTAGCCGCCGCTCGCGCCCTCGTTCACGAAGATGTTGTTGCGGATCGCCAGCTCGTGCTGGGTGGTGGCGGGGCTGCCTGCGTCGTCCTGGACGAGGTGGCCGGGACGGACGGTCCTGTTGACGAAGGTGTTGTTGTATATCCGCGTGTCGAGGATGGGGCCCCAGCAGTTCTGGATCAGCCGGGCGCCGTCGTCGACGCTGAGGTTGTAACGGACCACCGTGCCGAGGGTCTTGGCGCCGCTGTAGGGGCAGATCAGCAGGAAGCCGCCGGTGTTGTCGTGGCTGTGGTTGTACTGGAAGACGGTGCCCTTGGAGGCCCCGTCCGCGTCGAAGGACATGCCGTCCTTGGTGTTGCCGCCGCCGGAGACCTCGTTGTACTCGACGACGGTGTCGTCGGTGTTGAAGGTCCAGATGCCGGCGTTGGCGGCCTTGGAGCGGAGCTGGAAGCCGTCGAGCCGGTTGTGGTCGACGCGGGTCCCATCGGTCGTGTCGATCTTGATGCCGTCGCCGGCGAGCGAGGTCAGGGTGTTGTGGTGGATCCGGACGTTCAGGCTGGGCGTCCAGGCACCGGGGTAGGCGTTCGGGTCCTGCTGGTTGCCGACCAGATCGCGCCTGGAGAAGCGACTCTTGAAGTAGATGCCCTCGCGGTCGACGTCCCGGATGTCGTTGTGGTGGATCTCCAGGCCGTCGTACCAGCTGGGGACGGTCGTCCCCTCGACCGCGACGTGGATCGCGCTGGAGCCGGTGAGGGTCTTGAAGTCGCCGCCGCGCACGTCGTGGATCGACAGGTGGTCGAGGGTGATGCCCTGCGCGGCGCCGAAGTCGGCGAGGCGGAGCCGGACGCCGTTGCGCTCGGTGCCGGGGGCGGCCGCGTTGGTGATCTCCAGGCGGGTGAGGCGCAGGTGGCGGCTGTTGGCGAGGAGTACGGCGTCGTGGGCGCCGTTGCCGTCGACGACAGCGCGGCCGGCCGCGTCGCCGTAGTCGGCGATGGTGAAGGGGCGGGCGGCGGAGCCGGAGCCCTGGGGAGCGAGGGTGCCGGTGCAGGTGGCGCCGCGCTTGAACAGGAGCCGGTCGCCGGGCCCGTAGGGGTGGGCGTTGGCCTCGGCGAGGGTGGTCCAGGGGTGCTGGACGGTGCCGTCGCCCGCTTCGCTCGCGGAGCAGTCGACGTAGTGGCGGTCGCCGGGCGGGGGTGCGGCCTGAGCGGGGGCGGCCACGAGCAGGGACAGGGTGAGGGCGGCGAGCGCGGAGTACGTACGGCGCTGGGTCACGGATCCTCCGGATCGGGGGCTTCGAGGGCTTCGGGGACTTCCAGGGCGAGGTGCGCGGTGGTGCCGTTCCGCCAGGTCACCGTGAGGTTGTGGGGGCCGGTGACCCGGACGTTCGCGAGGTGGGACACGGGGGCGGGGTCGGGCTCGGCGGTGAGGGAGGCGAGGGCCACGAAGAGGCTCTCGGGTCCGTGGGTGGCGCCGTGCAGGGCGAGGGTGCGGCTGCCGGGGCCCTGAAGGGTCTCCCCGGTGGGGAGTTCCGTGGCCTCGGGCCGGTAGCCGTGGACGGAGTGGAGCTGGGCGTGCGGGCCGTCGGGGGTGACGGCCCAGCCGGTCTGCCGTACGGGAGTCCCCTCCGGGGCGTCGAGGACGAGGTGGGCGCGGAGCTCGGCGCGGCCGTGGACGAGGGTCGCGGAGAGGACCCGGACGCCGGGCAGCGGGTGGTGGAGGGAGGCGGCCCGGTCGGGGCCGGTGCCGGCCGGGACGGCGGGGCCTCGGGTGGTGGCCTTCCCGTCGACGAGCAGGGCGAAGTGGTTGTCGGCGGGGGCGGGCCCGGTGGTGGGTCCCGTACGGGTGGAGTAGGCGTGCCGGGCGTAGCCGGGGTCGTCCTCCCCGCCGGGTGCGCTGTGGACGTGGTTGCTGCCGTGGTTGTGGAGGCGTACGAGCCCGTCGGCGACGGTGGTCTGGACGAGCAGCCCGGCGGGGGCGAAGGCGCGGACCGCGTCGGCGCGTTCGGCGGGCAGGGGTTCCTCGGGGTCGGTCCAGGCGGGGTGACCGGTGGGCAGGAGGAGGCCGAGGAAGCCCTTGGACGCCCAGTAGGGGGAGCCGGGTCCCGAGTACTCCTGGACGAGCGGCGGGTACGGGCCGTGCCAGCCGAGGCCGAGCAGTCCGCGCTCGTCGGTGGCGCCGCGGTCGAGGAAGTACCGCAGGGCGCCGGAGGCGAGGCGGCGGGTGGCGCCGGGGGTGAGCGGGGTGTGGCCGGTGAGGGTGCCGAGCCAGGGGGCGGCGGCCGCGGCGAAGCGGTAGATCAGGGACCGCCCGTACGGGACGGGGGCGCCGGCGGTGTCGAAGAGGTGGACGTGGTCGTCGAGGTGGGCGCGGAGGCGGGGCCCGTAGTGGTCGAGGAGCTTCCGGTCGCCGGCGAGGTGGGCGTGGAGGACCGGGTAGAAGTGCAGGGCCCAGGCGTTGTAGTGGTCGAAGGCGCGGTTGTCGCCGTCGCTGTACCAGCCGTCGCCGAGGTACCAGTCCTCGATGCGGGCGAGGGAGCGGTCGACGGTGGCGGCGGCGCGGTCGGTCTCGATGCTGGCGTCCTGGAGGAAGCCGGCGACGGTGAGGCCGAAGAGCCACCAGTTGTTGTCGACGGGGGACGGTCCGAGGGCGGGGAGGAGCCAGTCGACGGCCCGCTGTCGGGTGCGGTCGTCGAGGCGGTCCCAGAGCCAGGGGCGGGTGAGGCGGAGGCCGAGGGCGATCGAGGCGGATTCGACGATCGCCTGGCGGGTGTCGGCCATCAGGGGCCAGGAGTCCTGGTCGTCCCGGCCCGGCTTCTCGGTGCCGGCGGTGAGCCCCGCGGCGTACCGGTCGAGGTGGCCGCCCGGGTCCTCGCCGTGGGCGCCCGCGACGCGGAGGGCGGCGAGGAGGAAGGTGCGGGCCCAGCCCTCCAGGCCGTCGGAGCGGGGGCCGGACCAGCTGGGGCGGGGCCCGGGGAGGTCGACGAGGCCGTGACCGGGGGAGCTGAACGGGCGTACGTCCAGGAGGAGTCGGTCGGCCATGGCCTCCCAGTGGGCACGGGTCCAGCCGGTGTACGGGCTGAGCTCACGGTTCTCGGGCGGCGTGGGCATGATGCTCCCTGGGGCTCCCTGCGATGACCTCTGCGTCGCCGGGAATCCTGAACAGGCTCCGATCGAACGTCAAGGGGATCGGAGCGAATGATCGAAACTTCCATCGTTCGATCATTTCTGGGTTAGGGTGACCCACCCCGGGGTCGACGGATCACTGGAGCCGACGCATCCACTGGAACCGCCGCACCACCGGGTCGACGGACCACCACCACCGCGAGGGGGAACCGCGCCGTGCGCGAGAGTGCTGCCGAACGACACGACCGACTGCTGGCCCTGGTGCGCGAGCGCGGCACCGCCCGCGTCTCCGAACTGGCCGAACGCCTCGGGGTCTCCCCCGTCACCGCCCGCCGCGACGTCGAGGTCCTGGCCGGCCGGGGCCTGCTCGACCGGGTGCACGGCCAGGTCTCCTGGCCGCAGCGGCAGGGCGCGCCCGGCGGCGGACGCCCCGGCGAGGGCCTGGTCCTCGGCCTGCTGGCCCCCTCCGCCACGTACTACTTCGCCGAGGTCATCCGGGGGGCGCACGAGGCGGCGGCCCGCGCCGGGGCGCGGCTCGTGCTGCGGATCTCCGACTACCGGCCGGAGGAGGACCGGGCCCGCACCGAGGGCCTCCTCGCGGCGGGCGCCGAGGGCGTCCTCGTCGCGCCCGGCTGGCGGGGGCCCGAGGACCGGCTCGCGTACGGGGACTGGCTGGCCGAACTGCCCGTGCCGGCCGTGCTCCTGGAGCGCCGCGCCGAGCCCGGAAGTCCGCTCGACGGCCTGGACCGGGTCTCCTCCGACCACGCCCACGGCGTGCTGCTCGCCCTGCGCCATCTGCTCTCGCTCGGCCACGCGACCCCGCTGCTCGTGGCCCGCCGGGACTCCCCGACCGCGCTGGCGGTGCGCGCGGGCTACGCCGAGGCGCTGGGGACGCTGGGCCTGAAGGAGCCGCGCCCGGTCATCGACTCCGTACCGGCCGAGGCGGACCCGGAGGGCTTCGAGCGGGCGGTGCGGGCGCTGCACGAGGCCGTCGGTTCGGGTCTGGCGAGCGCGGCCCTGGTCCACAACGACGTGGACGCGATCGAGATCGTGCAGCGCCTGGCCGATCTGGGCGTGCGGGTGCCTCAGGACCTGGCCCTGATCGCGTACGACGACGAGGTCGCCGCCCTCGCCGACACCCCGCTGACGGCGGTCGCGCCGCCGAAGCGGCAGGTGGGACGGCACGCCACGGAGCTGCTCGTGGAGCGGCTCACCGAGGGGTCCGAGGAGGAGGCCGCGCGGCGGCATCTGAGCCTGCTGCCGTGGCTGCGGGTGCGGGACTCGTGCGGGGCGCGCTCCACCGGGGTCTCCACCGGGGGCTCCACGGGCGGATCCACACCTTCGGTCTGATCTATTTTCGATCAATCAATCTTTCGCTCTTGACTTCGGTCATGAACGGTCACAGGATCACGGCCACAACCTCCAGCCGCCCGCCTTCAGGAGCCGCGCCGTGTCCCGTACTTGGAGCAGAACGTCCCGCGTCATAGCCG
The DNA here is from genome assembly GCF_900105415.1 of Streptomyces sp. TLI_105. GTDB lineage: Bacteria > Actinomycetota > Actinomycetes > Streptomycetales > Streptomycetaceae > Streptomyces. The sequence continues at coordinate 3,296,304 of NZ_FNSM01000001.1, forward strand.
GCACCGCCACCGCCCTGGCCGTCCTCACGGCCTGCGGCGGCGGCGGTGACGACACCGCAAGCAAGCCGAAGGGGCCGGTGACCATCACCTTCTGGGGCTGGGCCAAGGGCTCCAAGGACGTCGTGGACGCCTTCAACGCCTCCCACACCGACATCCAGGTGAAGTTCGAGGAGATCCCCTCCGGCACCGCCGGCGGCTACGCCAAGATCTCCAACGCCGTGAAGGCGGGCAACGCCCCCGACCTGGTCTCCATCGAGTACTCCTCGCTCCCCGAGTTCGTGAGCTCCGGCGCCCTCCAGGACATCGGCGACCAGTTCACCGAGGCCGACCGCGCCAAGCTCCTCCCGCAGTCCGTCGAACTCACCACCCTCGGCGGGAAGTCCTGGGCCGTCCCCTTCGACGCCGCCCCGCAGGCCTTCTTCTACCGCAAGGACCTCTTCGCCCGGTACAAGCTCCAGGTCCCCACCACCTGGGACGCGTTCAAGAAGGCCGCCGAGCAGGTCAAGAAGGCCGACGCCAAGGCCCGCATCGCCACCTTCTTCCCCGACGACCCCACCACCTTCGAAGCCATGGCCTGGCAGGCCGGCGCCCAGTGGTTCAAGGCCGAGAACGACACCTGGAAGGTGAACACCACCGACCCGGCCACCACCAAGGTCACCGCCTACTGGCAGGGCCTCCTCGACGCCGACCTCGTCCACAAGGACGCCTCCTTCAGCCCCGAGTGGGTCGGCTCCCTCAAGAACGGCACCACCATCGGCTACCTCGGCGCCTCCTGGGGAGCGGGCGTCCTCAAGGGCAACGCCCCCGAGCTGAGCGGCAAGTGGGCCGTCGCCCCCGTCCCCACCTGGGACGGCAAGCCCGCCAGCGGCATGCTCGGCGGCACCTCCTTCGCCGTCACCAAGGACAGCAGGCAGAAGGCCGCCGCCGTCGCCTTCGCCGAATGGATGTCCACCACCGAGGAGGGCGTGAAGGCCCGGATCGCCTCCGGCACCTCCTCCGCCTTCCCCGCCGCCGCGGCCCTGCGCCCGGTCGCCAAGAAGGCCTTCGACGCCGGCTACTACGGCGGCCAGGACATCTACGCCCTCTTCGAGTCCGCCGGCGCCTCCATCAACCCCAACTGGTCCTGGGGCCCGACCACCGGCACCACCAACACCGCGATCAAGGACAGGTTCGGCAAGATCGCCCAGGGCGGCCCGTCCATCGCCGACGCCGTCAAGGCCGGCCACGACGCCACCGTCGCCGAACTCACCAAGCGCGGCCTGAAGGTCGAGGGCTGACCGGATGAAGGCCCGCACCCGCGCCGCCACGCTCCTGCTGACCCCCTTCTTCGTCCTGTTCACCGCGGTGATGGTGGTGCCGATCGGATACGCGGTCTGGCTCAGCCTCTTCACCGAGAAGCAGTCCGGACTGGGCTTCGGCGGCACCGAGACCGTCTTCACCGGCCTCGACAACTACACCGCGGCGCTGGGTGACCGGGCCTTCCTCGAAGGCTTCGGCGTCCTCCTCGGATACTGCCTGCTCTACATCCCGCTGCTGCTCGCCGGAGCCCTCGGCCTCGCCCTCCTGCTCGACTCGGCACTCGCCCGCGCCCGCCGCTTCTTCCAGCTCGCGCTCTTCCTGCCGCACGCCGTCCCCGGCATCATCGCCGCCCTGATCTGGGTCTACCTCTACACGCCCCAGCTCAGCCCGGTCGTGCAGGCCATGGACGCCGGAGGCGTCGGCTTCGACTTCTTCTCCCCCGAAGGCACCCTGCCCTCCGTCGTCAACATCGCCCTGTGGGAGTGGCTCGGCTACAACATGGTCATCTTCTACGCCGCCCTCCAGGCCATCGACCGCTCCGTCCTCGAAGCCGCCACCGTCGACGGCGCGAGCGCCTGGCGCATCGCCTTCGCCATCAAGGTCCCGCTCATCAAGTCCTCGCTCGCGATGGTCGGCCTCTTCACGATCATCGGCTCCCTCCAGCTCTTCACCGAGCCGCTCATCCTCAACAAGGGCACCGGCTCCGCCGTCACCTCCACCTGGACGCCGAACATGTACGCCTACACCGCGGCCTTCGACCGCAACGACTACGGACTCGCCGCCGCGGCCTCCGTACTCCTCGCCCTGACGGCGGCGCTGCTCTCCTTCGCCGTGACCCGGCTGACGGGCCGCCGCAAGGCGGGCGCGGCGAGCGCGGCGGGCGCCGCACGCAAGGCGGTCAGGACACGGAAGGAGCAGCCGGCATGAGCAACCGCTCCCCCCACCGATGGCTGTCCAAGGCGGCGGTCAACGGCGCCCTCGTCCTCGCCGTCGTCTACATGCTCTTCCCGCTGGTCTGGCTGCTCACCGCCGCCACCAAGGACGCCGGAGGCCTCCTCGCCGGAAACGCCTTCTCCTTCGAGGGCTTCGACCTCGGCGGCAACCTCTCCCGGATCGCCGAGTACAACGACGGCATCTACTTCCACTGGTACGCCAACAGCCTCCTCTACGCGGGCCTCGGAGCCCTCGCCTGCTCCCTGGTCAGCGTCGCCGCCGGATACGCCTTCCACGTCTACGACTTCCGGGGCAAGGAGAAGCTCTTCGGCCTCGTCCTCCTGGGCGTGCTCGTCCCCACCACCGCGCTCGCCCTGCCGATGTACCTCCTCGCCAGCGAGGTCGGCATCGTCAACACCTACTGGGCGGTCCTGATCCCGGTCCTCGTCAACCCCTTCGGGGTCTACCTCTCCCGGGTGTTCTGCGCCGGCTACATCCCCGACGAGGCCCTCGAAGCCGCCCGTATCGACGGCGCCGGGGAGATGCGCGTCTTCTGGTCCATCGGCCTGCGCATGGTCATGCCCGGCTTCGTGACCGTCTTCCTCTTCCAGTTCACCGCCGTCTGGAACAACTTCTTCCTCCCCCTGGTGATGCTCTCGGACCAGAAGCTCTATCCGCTGAGCCTCGGCCTGTACGCGTGGAACAGCAACGCCCACGCCGAACCCGACTACTACCCCCTCGTCGTCACCGGATCCCTGCTCGCCGTCGTCCCCCTCGTCATCGCCTTCGTCTCCCTCCAGCGCCACTGGAAGGCCGGCCTGACGGCCGGCAGCGTCAAGTGAGGAAGGCCTGTGACCACCATGCACCCCACCACTGACAACCGCCCGACGCTCCTGCTCGCGATGGGCCCGGGAGTCGACGAACGCCTCCTCACCCCCGCCCACCGCACCCTCCTGACCCACCTCGCGCACACCGACCCCCACCTGGTGGCCCACGACCTGACCGCCCCCGACCCGCGGGCCGCCGCCGCGCTCGCCGAGGCCGAGATCCTCCTGACCTGCTGGGGAGCGACGCCGCTCACGGCCGAGGTCCTGGCCCGGGCCCCACGGCTCCAGGCGGTCGTCCACGCGGCGGGCTCCGTCAAGCACCACATCACCGACGCCTGCTGGGAGCGGGGCCTGCGCGTCACCTCGGCCGCCGCCGCCAACGCGCTGCCGGTCGCCGAGTACACGCTCGCCGCGATCCTCTTCGCCGGGAAGGGAGTCCTGCGCTCCGCCCAGCAGTACGCGTCGCTCCGCACCGACCACGCCTGGCTGGAGGAGTCCGCCGACTGGGGCAACCACCGCCGCACGATCGGCATCGTCGGCGCGTCCCGCATCGGCCGCCGGGTCGTCGAACTCCTGAGCCCCTTCGACTTCGAGATCCTTCTCTACGACCCGTACGTGAAGACCCCGCCGCCCGGCACGGAACTGACCGGCCTCGACGACCTGTGCGCCCGCAGCACGGTCGTGTCGGTGCACGCCCCGCAGCTCCCGTCCACGCGCCACATGATCGGCGCGGCGCAGCTCGCCGCGATGCCGGACGGCACGACGCTGATCAACACGTCCCGAGGCTCCCTCGTCGACGAAGCAGCCCTCCTCCCCCACCTCGTCTCGGCCCGCCTCCACGCGATCCTCGACGTGACGGACCCGGAACTCCCCCACCCCGACTCCCCCCTGTGGACCCTCCCGAACGTCCTCCTCACCCCCCACGTCGCCGGCTCCCTCGGCAACGAACTCCACCGCATGGCGGACCAGGCGCTTGAGGAGGTGGCGCGGTACGCCCACGGCGAGCCGTTCGCGGAGGAGGTACGGGCCTCAGACCTCCAGCGCTCGGCGTAGGGGCCTTCCGGGACCGTCCTCCACAGCAGGGCGACCCGGGTTCACGCCTGCTTCGCAGCCCCGGGTGCGCACGCCTCGAAGACGAAGGGAGCAGCGGCGGGTTCGAGGTGCAGGACGTCCTTGAGGAGGTCTTGGAGACAGTGCTTCCGCAGGAGCCGCGCGAGCAGCACCCGTCCGCTCGCGGGCTCGACGACCCGGACCAGCCGCCCCAGCCCGAAGGGCGTTTCACCGGCGCCCGCCGCATCGCCCGGCAGTCCCCTCGACCGCCCTTCGGCAGCCGCCCTGGCATGCTCACCGGCCTCCGCGAGCGCCATGACCAGCGCGATCCACACGTGGAGGGTGCCGTCCTCGTCCGGGAGGGACCGTACGAAGTCACACGCGCGGTCGTACTCGCCCGCCGCCACGAGTGCGCGGACGGTCTCCGCGAGGAGCACGGAGACCGTCCAGTGGGACGTGTCCGTCGCACCGGAGACGACGTCCGCGAGAAGCCCGTCCCCTGCCTCCTCCTCGCCCAGTTCGAAGAAGGCGCGCACCGTGCCCGGGACGGCGATGAAGGCATAGGGTCCCTGTTCGTAGTGGGACAGCCCTTCGTCCAGGCAGCTGCCGGCCCGCTCCGCGTCCCCCGCCCGGGCGTAGGCCACCGCGACCGCGGTCCAGGCGCGGACACGGTCGTGCGCCGTGGTGACGCGCCGTGCGTACGCTTCCGCCGTCACCGGATCCCCGTGGTCGGCCGCCCCCTCGGCCAGGACGCTCCACAGGTGCTCCCTCTCCTTGTCCCCCAGGGCGTCCGCGACCGCCTCGGCCTGCGCGAACAGTCCCGAGCGGGAGAGGTGCCCCACCGCCGTCGAGACCGCCACCACAGTCGACGGCAGAGCCTTGAGCCGGCGCACCAGCGCGCCGGCACGGTCGAACTCCCCCAGCCGGACCAGGGCCTCGACCGCCGAAGCCGCGTGGATCCCCAGGCCGATCGGGACGGTTCCGTCCTCGTCGAGATCGCTCGCCCGCGCGATCCTGTCCTCGACACCGTCCAGCAGACCACGGGCCAGGTCGGCGAAGCCCTCCTCCGCCAGGACGAGCGCCGCATGAAAGGGATCGAGCCTCCCCGCCCGGGAATCCGCCCTGGCCCGGCCCTCCACCTCCGCCACCACCTCCGCCGCGGCTGCGACGGCCTCGGGCCGCCCGCCGCCGTCGGAGCAGGCCTCCACCACGCCTCGTACCAACGCGAATCCACCGTTGCCGTAGGGCACGTCAGGCGCGAGCTCACGCGCTCGGCGCAGGTCACCGGAGCGCGCCAGCGCCTCGACGACGACGCCCAGCGGTTCCCGGGACAACGACTTGAACGGGGCGCCCTCGCGCGCGAGGGCCTCCGCCCGGTCGAACTCGCCCGCCTCCACCAGCGCCTCCACCACGGTGCGCAGAGCGCGCTCCCTCTCCCCGTCGTCGTCGATGGACCGGGCGAGCTCCTCGGCGGCCCTCAGGCCGTCCGCGTCATCGGCCGTGGGGTCCGCGGCGAGACCGCGCACGACCTCGCGCAGGGCGGATCCCCGGGCCTCGACGTCCTCGATCGCCTCCGCGAGCGTACGAGCCTGATCCCGCCGGCCGGCGGTCACCAGAGCGGCGACCACGTCGCACAAGGCCCAGCCGCGCGACTCCGGTGTGTCGAACAACCCCGCAGCGGACGTGGCCCGCTCGTATTCTCCGGCCTCCGCCAGCGTGTCGACCACACCGGCGAGAACGGGTGACACGCGGACCCTCGCGTCCACGCGGTCCAGCAACTCGGCCGCCCTCCCGTCACCGGCCCGCAGGAGGACCGCTGCGATGTGGACCCAGGGCAGGATCTCGCCTTCGGGCCCCGCCTCCTCCGCGAGCCGCAGGGCCTGCTCGACATCCCCCCGCTCGGCGTGGCCCGCGGCCGCCGTGGCCAGCAACAGCGCCCGGGCCGTCGTGTCCGCTTCGGCCCGGCAGAGGGCATGGGCCCGCTCGTGCTCGCCCGACGCCACCCACACACGGGACACCTCGCAGAGCAGTTCCGCCCTCCTCCACGGGCGCTCCACCAGACGAGCGGACTCGACGGCCTCGTCGTACAGGCCGACATGCGCCCGGCCACGGCTGACCGCTTCCAGCGCCCGATCCCGCTCGTCGCCCCGTACGTTGTCGCACAGCGTCGCGGCTTCCAGCGCGGCGCTCAGCAGAGAGCCGGCCTCGCCCCGACGACCGGCTTCGTGGAGTCGCAGCGCCACGTCCACAAGGGCCCGCGCCCGCCAGTCGTCGCTGACGATGCTCCGCGCGAGGCCTTCCGCCCGGTCGTAACGGCCCAGCTTCGCCCAGGCCCACGGCAGCGTCGGCGGGATGCTGTCGCTCCTGTCCACGAGTTCCTCACGGGCGATCACCAGGCGCAGGAACTGAAGGAAGTCCGGTACGCCCGCGTCGATGAGGGCGGCTTCCGTCTTCTCGATCTCCGTCAGGGCCGCCAAGTCCCCACCCGTCGCGGCGAGGAGCCGGTCATGCCGTGCGCCGTCCAGGGCGCACCGCACCATCCGCTCCAGATCGCCACCCGCGCGCAAGGAGGAGAGCCAGCCGTGCAAGAGGTACGCGGGGGTGTCCTCCGGCCAGCCCCGGGACCGCCATTCCTCCGCCCACGCGTGCACGACGTCCCGGTACCGGTCCACTGCCCGCGGCCCGAGTATCTCCGCCGCCAGGAGCTGGAGCTCTTCGTGCGCGAGGAGGTACGCGTCACCGACCCGTGTGAACGTGCGGCCGGCGCTCGTGCGCAGGAGGTCCCGAACCTCGTACGCATCTCCCCCGGTCAGCTTCACGAGGTCGTCCGCCGTGAGGCCGCCGCCCGCCGCCGTGAGCAGACCGAGCAGGTCGCGCGGGAGTCCACGGGCGTCCCGGAGGCCCTTGAGCTCGCGCTCCGCCTCGGAGCGGATCACGCGGGCGGCCGGGGACGGGGCGAGGATCCGTACGGTCGCGGACGTCCGGAGCGGGTGGTCCTCGGGGACGTCGGGCGGGAGCGGCGGGTTGAGGCGCCCGGAGACGATGACCGGGAGGTCGTACGGGAGGAGGGCGGCGATCGAGTGGGCGTCGGGGCCCGTCGTCACCCCCCGGTCCTCGTCGAGGCCGTCGACGAGGAGGACGAGCCGCTCGCCGCGCTCGGCGCAGGCGCGGGCGGCCAGGGCGTACAGACCCAGGAGGTGAGCCTCCCTGGTCGCGGAGGTGAGCGACGCCGGCATCCCTTGTCCTGCCAGTTCCGCGAGCTGCTCAAGGACGACGTCCACGTATGCGTCGACGTCGTTCTGGGTGCTCCAGCGAGCGGTGACGAAGAAGGGAACGACGCGTACGCCCTGTGGGGGATGGAGGGCGAACCATGCCATCAGCGCGGTCTTCCCGGCCCATGCGTCGGCCCGCCACCACAGACAACCCTGTCCCGTCAGGCCGAAGGCCGCGAGCTCCGCCAATTCCGCTTCTCTGTCGATGAGTTCGGACGGCGCGCTGATGAGGACCCGCTCGCGGTAGGCCGACCGGACCGGCGGCCCGCCGGCTCCCACCCAGTTCCCGTCGCCGATCACCACGTTCCCGGCGCCGTTGTCGACGCTGATCCCCCGCTCCATGCCCCCATGCTGCCAGGGCATCTCCCGCGCCCGGACCTAGACTGGAAAGGTCCTACCTGGGTCGGGAGGCGTCATGACATTCGTGCAGATCATCGACTGCAAGACGAGCCGGGTCGACGACCTGAACCGGCTCATGGACCGGTGGGTCGAGCAGACCAAGGGCAAGCGGACCGCGACGCACAGCATCGTCGGCAAGGACCGTTCCGACGGCTCTCACGTCGTGGAGATCGTCGAGTTCCCCTCGTACGACGTGGCCATGCAGAATTCGCAGCTCCCCGAGACCGACCGGATCTTCCGGGAGATGGTCGCGCTCTGTGACGAGATGCCGACCTTCACCGACCTGGACGTGGTCCGGGACGAGCAGATGTACAAGGCGGCCTCCCGCCGGTTCTTCGAGCTGCTCTCGGAGCCGGGGGAGCTTCCGCCGCTGGACGAGGTGTTCGCCGAGGGGTACCACGACCACGATCCGAGCACGCCGAACGACTCGTACGGCATGGACGCGCTGCGGCGCGAGGCGGAGATGTGGCGGGCGGCCTTCGACTTCGCCTTCACCGTGGAGGACCAGATCGCCGACGGCGACCGGGTCTGCACGCGCTGGACCTGGAACGGCACCCATGTCGGCGACTTCATGGGGATCCAGCCGACCGGGATGGAGGTGAGCATGACCGGGATGGTCGTCCACCGCTTCCGGGAGGACGGCAAGGCCGTCGAGGGCTGGTGGCAGTACGACCTGCTCGGGCTGATGGAGCAGCTCGGAGCCGTGGAGGCGTAGGGCCTGTCCGGCGGAAACGCCGAGGCCCGGTGCTCCCGCGACGGGAGCACCGGGCCTCGGCTGTCAGTCAGCCGCCTCAGTGGGAGTGGCCGTGACCGTGGCCGTGACCGTGGTCCGCCGGCTCCTCTTCCTTCTTCTCCACCACGAGGGTCTCGGTGGTGAGGAGGAGGGAGGCGATGGAGGCGGCGTTCTCCAGGGCGGAGCGCGTCACCTTCACCGGGTCGATGACGCCGGCCTTGACCAGGTCGCCGTACTCGCCGGTGGCGGCGTTGAAGCCGTTGCCCTTCTCCAGCTCCGCCACCTTCGAGGTGATGACGTAGCCCTCGAGGCCGGCGTTCTCGGCGATCCAGCGCAGCGGCTCGACGGCGGCGCGGCGGACGACGGCGACACCGGTGGCCTCGTCACCGGTCTTGTCGAGGTTGCCCTCGAGGACCTTGACGGCGTGGACGAGCGCGGAGCCACCACCGGAGACGATGCCCTCCTCGACCGCGGCGCGGGTCGCGGAGATGGCGTCCTCCAGACGGTGCTTCTTCTCCTTGAGCTCGACCTCGGTGGCCGCGCCGACCTTGATGACGCAGACGCCGCCGGCGAGCTTCGCGAGGCGCTCCTGGAGCTTCTCGCGGTCCCAGTCGGAGTCCGTGGACTCGATCTCGGCCTTGATCTGGCCGACGCGACCGGCGATGTCCTCGGCGTTGCCGCCACCGTCGACGATGGTGGTGGAGTCCTTGGTGATCGTCACGCGGCGGGCGGTGCCCAGCACGTCGAGACCGGCCTGGTCGAGCTTGAGGCCGACCTCCTCGGCGATGACGGTGGCGCCGGTGAGGGTGGCCATGTCGCCGAGCATCGCCTTGCGGCGGTCACCGAAGCCGGGGGCCTTGACGGCCACGGCGTTGAAGGTGCCACGGATCTTGTTGACGACGAGGGTGGAGAGGGCCTCGCCCTCGACGTCCTCGGCGATGATCAGGAGCGGCTTGCTGGCGCCGGCCTGGATGACCTTCTCCAGGATGGGCAGCAGGTCCTGGATCGAGGAGATCTTGCCCTGGTTGATCAGGATGTACGGGTCGTCGAGGACGGCCTCCATGCGCTCCTGGTCGGTGACCATGTACGGGGACAGGTAGCCCTTGTCGAAGGCCATGCCCTCGGTGAAGTCGAGCTCCAGGCCGAAGGTGTTGGACTCCTCGACGGTGATGACACCGTCCTTGCCGACCTTGTCCATCGCCTCGGCGATGAGCTCGCCGACCTGCTGGTCCTGCGCGGAGAGCGCGGCGACGGCGGCGATGTCGGACTTGTCCTCGATCGGGCGCGCGGTGGCGAGGAGCTCCTCGGAGACGGCCTTGACGGCGGCGTCGATGCCCTTCTTCAGGGCGGCCGGGGAGGCGCCGGCGGCGACGTTGCGCAGACCCTCGCGGACCAGGGCCTGGGCGAGCACGGTGGCGGTGGTGGTGCCGTCACCCGCGATGTCGTTGGTCTTGGTCGCCACCTCCTTCACGAGCTGGGCGCCGAGGTTCTCGTACGGGTCCTCGATCTCGACCTCGCGGGCGATCGTGACACCGTCGTTGGTGATGGTGGGGGCGCCGAACTTCTTGTCGATGACGACGTTGCGGCCCTTGGGGCCGATCGTCACCTTCACCGTGTCGGCAAGCTTGTTGACGCCGCGCTCAAGGGCGCGACGGGCGTCCTCGTCGAACTTCAGGATCTTCGCCATGGGAGCGGTTCAGCCCTCTCGGAATGGGGTGGAACGAACCGCGCCCCGGGGCGCCTGGAAGGGGCCTCGGGGCGCAGCTCAAAGCATCTGCTTCAGGTACTTCGGTGAATTACTTCTCGACGATCGCGAGCACGTCGCGAGCCGAGAGGACGAGGTACTCCTCGCCGCTGTACTTCACCTCGGTGCCGCCGTACTTGCTGTACAGCACGATGTCGCCGGTCTTGACGTCGAGCGGCAGACGCTCGCCGTTCTCGAAGCGGCCCGGGCCCACGGCCAGGACGACGCCCTCCTGGGGCTTCTCCTTGGCGGTGTCCGGAATGACCAGGCCAGAGGCGGTGGTCTGCTCGGCGTCGAGCGGCTGGACCACAATGCGGTCCTCGAGCGGCTTGATGGCAACCTTGGAGCTGGTGGTCGTCACGATCCGACCTCCCCCTTCGGAGATCTCACGGGGTTAACTGTCTGAGGTGGCGACCAGGTGGATCCGTCGTCGCGGGTGCCGGACCTGCCCGTCGCTGTGTTGGCACTCTCCAGTGGGGAGTGCCAGAGCCGAGACTATGACCGCGATTAGCACTCGGTCAAGCGGAGTGCCAATTCATCGCTCCGTGGCGTGACCGTACGGGGCGCCCGGGCCTCTTCGCAGCGCTTCGCGTCCACCGCCGCCCGCACGTGCTGGACCGGCGAGGGGCGGGGGTTCACCCGCTCCGCCGCCTTCCGGCCGAGCCGCTCGATCGGGTCGACCGAGGAGGCGCAGGCCGGGAGGGCGAGGAGCGCTCCGGTCACGGCGAGAGCGGCGACCCACCTCATACGTAGTCCTCGAGTTTCGCCACCGCGTACCCCTTGGACGTGATCACGTTCATCACACGGCGGATCATGTCCGGCATGGTGCCCTTCCAGTCCTCCTTGCCGCGGAAATGGGTGAGCACGATGTCGCCGGGGTGCAGGTCCCGGTCCCACTCGCGCCACTCCATGTGGTCGGGGAAGGCCTCGGCGGCCCAGAGCGGGACGGCCTTGACGCCGCAGCTCTTCGCGGCGCGCAGGGTGTCCTCGTTGTAGTTGCCGTACGGCGGGCGGAAGAGCGGGGGCCGCTTGCCGAACCGCTTCTCGATGACGTCCTGCATGCCGCAGATCTCGTGCTTCTGCTCGCCGTACGAGAGTGCGGGCAGGTAGGGGTGGTGGAGGGTGTGGTTGTGCAGGGAGACGCCGGACTCCTGCGACTTCTGCATCTTCGCGAAGTAGCCGTAGTCGTCCTTGACGAGGTAGTCGCTGAGGAAGGCGCTGTAGGGGATCCGCAGCTCCTTCATCATCTTGAGCAGCTGGGGGTCCTTCTCCGCGCCGTCGTCGATCGTCAGGAAGACGACCTTCTGCTTGGTCGGCACGGTGGTGAAGACGGGCGGCAGTCCCTCGCCGTCCGTCTCGAAGCCCTTGCGGGTGGTGATCCTCGGCTTGACGGCGGGTGGGGCGGGGGCTTCGAGCGGGGGTTTGGCGAGGCCCCACTTCTTGGCGGCGAGCACGCGGGCGGCGCGCTGCGCGCGGACCCTCTCGACGTACGCGTTGAGGGCGCCGGCGGCCGGGGCCTGCTGTCCGGCGGCGGCGGGGGCGGGGGCGGGTGCGCCGCGCTCGGGTTCGGCGCTGCCGGAGCAGGCCGTGGCGGCGGAGGCGAGGGCGGCCACGGCGAGCGCCGCCCCGAGCGTCCGGCGGGAGCGGTGCACACCTTTTGCCATCATCTGGTCCTTTTGTCGTACGAGCTGCATGGCGCCGCATCCTGTCAGCGCGAGAGCCCCTTCCGGGCCACGACACCGCCGTACCGCACCCCCCGTCCCCCGGGCGGCCCACAGCCCCACAGGCCCCAGAATGGGACGGGTGACCGACCTCGCCTCCTTCGCCGCCCTGCTCACCCCCGAGGGGCAGACGCTCCTCGCCGCCCTGCGCGACTACGACCCCGCCCAGGAGCTGGCGGTCGCCTCCCGGCTGCGCCGCGACCACCCCGCCGAACTCGTCACCGCGGCCCTCGGCCAGGCGCGGCTGCGGCAGCGGGCGGTGGCGAAGTTCGGCGCCGAGGACGCGTACCGGATGTACTTCACGCCCAACGGCGTCGAGCAGTCGACCCGCGCCTCGGTCGGCACGTACCGGGCGGCCCGGCTCAAGGCGCTCGGCGTCCGCGGCGTCGCGGACCTCTGCTCCGGGATCGGCGGCGACGCGATCGCCCTGGCCCGCGCCGGGATCTCCGTCCTCGCCGTCGACCGGGACCCGCTGACCGCCGAGGCGGTCCGGGCCAACGCGGCGGCACTCGGCCTCTCGGAGCTGATCGAGGTGCGGTGCGCGGACGTGACCGAGATCGACACCAGCCCGTACGACGCGGTCTTCGTCGATCCGGCGCGGCGCGGCGGCCGGGGCAGGATCTTCGACCCCGAGGCGTACTCCCCGCCGCTCTCCTGGGCGATCGACGCGGCCCGCCGGGCGCCGCACGCCGCCCTGAAGGTGGCGCCGGGCATCCCGCACGAGGCGGTCCCCGAGGAGGCCGAGGCCGAGTGGATCTCGGACGGCGGGGACGTGAAGGAGGCCGTGCTCTGGTTCGGCACGGAGCCGGGCGCCCGCCGGGCCACGCTGCTGCCCTCCGGCGCCGGGCTCATCGGCCGGGGGCTGCCCGATCCGGCGGTCCGCCCGGTCGGCCGCTATCTGTACGAGCCGGACGGCGCCGTGATCCGCGCGCACCTCGTCGCCGAGGTGGCCGAGGAGCTGGACGGCGGTCTGATCGACGAGACGATCGCGTACGTGACGGCGGACGCGCTCGTCCCCACGCCGTACGCCACCGCGTACGAGATCACCGACGAACTCCCCTTCAACCTCAAGAAGTTGAAGGCCCTGCTGCGGGAGCGCGAGGTCGGCACCCTCACCGTGAAGAAGCGCGGCTCGGCGGTCGAACCCGAGGAGATCCGCCGCAAGGTGAAGCCGAAGGGTCCCCACGCGGCGACGGTGCTGCTCACTCGGGTCGCGGGAGCCCCGACGATGCTGATCGGCCGGCCCGCGGGCGGTGGGCGGTGAGCCGCACCGCGAAGCGGTAGTGGCCGACGGCCTTCGCCAGTCCGGTCAGCCCCGTGACCCAGAGGATCAGGGCGACGCCCATGCCGTACGCGACCAGGCCGTAGCCGTCGTCGCGGTCGGCGCCCGCCGGGACCGCGAAGCCCAGCCAGAGGCCGGTCCCGCACATCGCGAAGGACAGCAGCAGCCAGCAGACGCTGAGGACGGGGGCGCGCAGCCGGGCGTCCGTCGGACCGTGCCGGTCGAGGGCCGCCCACAGCACGAGGCGCTCACGGACGGTCCGGTCGCGCCGCAGGCTGCGGACGGTCAGCCACACGGCCGGGACGAAGATGCCGATGCCGGGGACCGCCGCGAAGAGCCCGAGCATCGTCATCATCGGGTCGGGGAGCGGCGCGCCGATCTCGATGAGCAGCACGCCGATCAGCGACCAGCCCAGTTCGAGCAGGAGGAACCAGAGCAGGAACAGCGCGAGCCGCCCGCCGCCGAGCAGCCGCCTGCCGAGTGCGTCGAGCGCCAGCGCCCGGTCGGCGAGCCGCGCCTCCCGGTCGGGCCAGCTCTGGAGTTCGGCGGGCGGGGGCGGAGGAGGAAGCGGGGTGCGCGGGGACATGCCCAGCACCCTAAGGGGCGCCTCGCCGAGACGACCGGACGCCCCCTGGGTCTCCTCCGCGCGGGCTCCCGTCATCGCACCCGACTGTCCTACGGATCGGCCGACTTCCGGGCCCGGCCCAGCAGCAGTTCCCGCTCGCTCTCGTTCCTCGTGAGCGCGGCCGCGCGTTCGAACTCCGCGCGGGCCTCCTCCGTCCGGCCGAGCCGGGTGAGCAGGTCGCCGCGGACGCTCGGGAGCAAGTGGTAGCGGGCGAGGGACGGTTCGCCGACGAGGGCGTCGACGAGGGCGAGGGCCGCGGCGGGGCCCTCGGTCATCGACACGGCGACCGCGCGGTTCAGTTCGACCACCGGGGAGGGCGTGAGGGTGCCGAGCCGGCCGTAGAGCGCGGCGATGGTCGCCCAGTCCGTCTCCTCGTACGAGGCGGCCCGCGCGTGGCAGGCGGCGATCGCGGCCTGGAGGGCGTACGGCCCGTAGGCGCGGCCGTCCCCGGCGCGGGCGAGGGCGGCGTACCCGCGGCGCACGAGGAGCCGGTTCCAGCGGCTGCGGTTCTGGTCGGCGAGGAGCACCGGCAGCCCGTCGGGGCCGGTGCGGGCGGGGGTGCGGGAGGCCTGGAGTTCGAGGAGCGCGCAGAGGCCGTGCACCTCGCTCTCCCCCGGCATCAGGGCGGCCAGGCCCCGGGCGAGCCGCAGGGCGTCCTCGCACAGGCCGGGGCGGAGCAGGTCGTCGCCGGCGGTCGCCGCGTACCCCTCGTTGAAGATCAGGTAGACGACCTCCAGGACGGAGCCGAGCCGGGCCGCCCGTTCCTCCCCGTACGGCACCTCGAACGCCACGGCCGCCTTCGCGAGCGTCCGCTTGGCGCGGGTGATCCGCGCCGCGACCGTCGCCTCGGGCACCAGGAACGCGCGGGCGATCTCGTCCGTCCGCAGCCCGCCGACGAGCCGCAGGGTGAGCGCCGCGCGGGCGTCGGCGGAGAGCACCGGGTGGCAGGTGGTGAAGACGAGCCGGAGCACGTCGTCGTCGATGTCGCCGGGGCCGGACGGCTCGGGGTCGTACGACTCCTCGTCGAGCGTCCGGCCCACCTCGGCGAGCTTCCGGGCGTACGTCTCGCGGCGCCGCACGAGGTCGACGGCGCGGTGCTTCGCGGCGGCCGTCAGCCAGGCTCCCGGGTTGTCCGGGACGCCCGACCTCGGCCACTGCTCCAGGGCGGAGACGAGGGCGTCCTGCGCGAGTTCCTCGGCGATGCCGACGTCACGGACGATCCGCGTCACCGTGGCGATGATCCGCGCCGACTCCATCCGGAAGACCGTCTCCAGCGTGCTCTCCACCACCGTCACGTCTCACATGACAGCACAGCGCGGGTCAGCCTTCCGGCATCTCCTCGACCTCGCGGACCTCCAGGCCGACCTTCCAGTGCGGCGGGTGGACGGCCAGGAACCGCTTCCCCCACTCGACGGCCTCGGCCATGTCCTTGCACTGGAGCATCGCGTAGCCGCCGACGACCTCCTTGGTCTCGGTGAACGGGCCGTCGGTGAACGACAGCTTCCCGTCCGACCAGCTGATCCGGGTGGCCTCGGCGGTGGGCTTGAGACCGGCCGTGTCCACCATGGCGCCGGCCTTGGTGATCTCCTCGAAGAGGGCGCCCATGCGCTGCTCGAAGCCGGGGTCGGCGCTCTCCATGTCGATGGTGTTCTCCTCGATGCGGACGAGGGACAGGAAGCGGGGCATGACGACTCCTCGGTGTGCGGTGGGCGGGGCCGTTCCCCGCCGTCCACACATACGTCGAACGGGATCCGTCCGCATCGACACCGCGCCCGGAGATCTTTCTAGACGTAGTCCTCCAGGCGGGCCACGGTGAAGCCCTGCTCCTGGATCTTCCGCAGCAGCGTCGCCGTCATCTCGGTCATCGTCCGGCCCTTGAGCTCGGACGGGCCCCGGAAGTGGGCCAGGATGATGTCGCCGGGGTGCAGCTTCCGGTCGCCGCGCTGGTACTGCATGTTCTTGATCTGCATGGACTCGCGCCACAGCACGATCGCGTCGAGACCGCACTCTCCCGCCGCCGCGCGCGTGGCCTCGTTCCAGTTGCCGTACGGCGGCCGGAAGAGCCGCGGGGTCGTGCCGTACCGCTGCTTCAGCTTCGTCTGCTGGCCGCAGATCTCCCGGCGCTGGGCCTCCGGGGAGAGGGTGCGCAGGTCGGGGTGGGTGAGGGTGTGGTTGGCGAGGCCGTGGCCCTGGGCGAGGAGCGGCGCGAAGTACGCGTAGTCGGCGCGTATGGCGGCGTCCGTGAGGAACATCGTGACCGGGACCTGGAGGTCCTTCATCATCCGGACGAACTCGGGGTCCTTCTCGGCCCCGTCGTCGATCGTGATGAAGACGATCTTCTCGCGGGTGGGGATCTCGCTGATGACGGGCACCGGTCCGCCGGCCGCGCGGACCACGGGCTTGACCGCGGGCGGGGCGGGCGGGGCGGCGAAGGGCTTCAGGCCCCATCTCCGGTACGCGGCGGCAGCGGCGGCTCCCGGGGCCTCGGGCGCCTTGCGCCCCGCCTCCCTGGTGGGAGCGGTGGACGGGGAAGCCGTCGGGGCGGCGGCCGCGGAGGGCTCCTCCACCGTGCAGCCGGTCACCAGGAGAGCGACGGTGGTCAGGGCCGCCCACAGCGCGATCGTCTTCTTCACGCGCTGTGGGATGCCCCAGAGGATCGAAAGGTTGCTCGATCTCCGCTTATTCGACCGATTCTTATTCGACCGATTCGAATCGCCAGCGGTGGACCGGACGGGTGATCAGTTCCGCGGCCGGCTCCGGCAGCTCGGGCAGCTCGGCGTCGAAGGTCTCCGCCTCCCACCAGGTGAGGACGAGGACCCGGTCCTGCGGGGCCCGGAAGAGCTCCCGGCGGACCGGCTCACGGGCGAGGACCTGGGCCCGCGCCCACTCCAGGAGCTCGGCGCCCCGGTCCTGCGCGGCCCTGGCCTCCCACATGAGCGTGAGCCTCACGAGTACAGGTTCTCCTTGCTGACCTCGTGCACGTGGTCGTGGTCGTGGGCATGACCCGGCACGTGGGGGTCCGTCACCGGCAGGGACGAGTCCGCCGACAGCTCCAGGTCGGAGGCCGCCCTGCCCCGGGCGACCATCTCGGAGCCGAGGGCCGCGACCATCGCGCCGTTGTCGGTGCACAGGCCGGGGCGCGGCACCCGCAGCCGGATCCCGGCGCGCTCGCAGCGCTCCTCGGCGAGGGCCCGCAGCCGCGAGTTGGCGGCGACGCCGCCGCCGATCATCAGGTGGTCGACGCCCTCGTCCTTGCAGGCCCGGACGGCCTTGCGGGTGAGCACGTCGACGACCGCCTCCTGGAAGGACGCGGCCACGTCCCGTACGGGCACGTCCTCGCCGGCCGCCCGCTTGGCCTCGATCCAGCGGGCCACGGCGGTCTTGAGGCCGGAGAAGGAGAAGTCGTAGGCGGGGTCGCGGGAGCCGCTGAGGCCGCGCGGGAAGGCGATCGCCTCGGGGTCGCCCTCCTTGGCGAGCCGGTCGATGACCGGACCGCCGGGGAAGCCGAGGTCGAGGACGCGGGCGATCTTGTCGAAGGCCTCGCCGGCCGCGTCGTCGATGGTGGCGCCCATCGGCCGCACGTCGGAGGTGATGTCGGTGGAGAGCAGCAGCGAGGAGTGCCCGCCGGAGACGAGCAGGGCCATCGTCGGCTCGGGCAGCTTGCCGTGCTCCAGCTGGTCGACGCAGATGTGCGAGGCGAGGTGGTTGACGCCGTAGAGCGGCTTGCCCAGCGCGTAGGCGTACGCCTTGGCGGCGGAGACGCCGACGAGCAGGGCGCCCGCGAGGCCGGGTCCGGCGGTGACGGCGATGCCGTCGAGGTCCTTCGCGGAGATCCCGGCCGTCTTCAGGGCGCGCTCGATCGTCGGGACCATCGCCTCCAGATGGGCGCGGGAGGCGATCTCGGGCACGACGCCGCCGAAGCGGGCGTGGGTGTCGACGCTGGAGGCGACGGCGTCGGCGAGGAGCGTGGTCCCGTGGACGATGCCGACGCCGGTCTCGTCGCAGGAGGTCTCGATGCCGAGTACCAGCGGTTCGTCAGCAGCCATCAGATCTCAGTCCCAGTTCCTTGAACGATCAGTCGCATCACGAGCGCGTCGACATTGCCCGGCTGGTAGTAGCCGCGCCGGAAACCGATGGGCTCGAAGCCGAAGCGCTCGTAGAGCTTCTGGGCCCGGGTGTTGTCCACGCGCACTTCGAGGAGGACCTCCTCGCACTCGAAGGCGGTGGCTTCCTTGAGCAGGTCGGTGAGGAGCCGGGCGCCGAGGCCCGTGCCCCACTGGTCGCGGGAGACGGCGATCGTCTGCACGTCGCCGAGTCCGCCGGCGGCGGCGAGCCCGGCGTACCCGACGAGACGGCCGTCGGACGGGTCCTCCGCGACGACGTAGTGACGGGTGGCCCGCTCCCCCCTGGCGTGCGCGAGCTCCGACCAGAACATCCCCTCGGACCAGGCGTCCTCGGGGAACAGCTCGGCCTCGAGCGCGAGCACGGGCTCGATGTCCCACCAGCGCATCTCGCGCAGCACGGCCCCGGTCACGGCGGCGCTCACTTGGGGGTGACCACCTTGTAGTTCTTCGGCACCTGCGCGTCGGGGCGCCGCAGGTACATCGGCAGTGGGTCGAGGAAGCCGTCCCCGCCGGCCGCGAGCCTCTCGGCGGCGAGCCCGGCGAGCGCGGCGGCCGACTGGTGCTCGGGGTCGCGGGCGTCCGGGAAGGCCTCGGGGTAGAGGCGGGCGCCCGCGCCGACGACGGGGAGCCCGGCGAGCTCCTCGGCGATGTCGGCGGGCCGGTCGACGGCCGCGTCGCCCACGCGGGTGCGGGAGTCCTCGTACCGCGCCCAGTAGACCTCCTTGCGGCGCGCGTCCGTCGCGACGGCGAAGGGCCCGTCGATCCCGGAGGCGTACGCGAGGCCGTCGAGGGTGCACAGGCCGTGCACCGGCACCCCGAGCGCCGACGAGAAGGCCGCGGCCGTGACGAGGCCGACCCGGAGGCCGGTGTACGGGCCGGGGCCGACGCCGACGACGATCCCGGTGACCGCGTCGAGCTTCAGCCCGGCCTCGTGGAGGACGCGGTCGACGGCGGGCAGCAGCAGCTCCCCGTGGCGGCGGGCGTCGACCTGACTCGACGAGGCGACGACGGCCTCGCCGTCGTGGAGGGCGACGGTGACGGCGGGGGTGGCGGTATCCATGGCGAGCAACAGCACGCGAACAGCCTACGGCTCCCGGGCATGCTGCCCCGAACCTCGGGGTGCCGGCTGCTACCGTCACCCTTCGATACGTACGTACGAGAGGTGGGCACGGTGGCAAGGAGCAGCTCGGGATTCGTGGCCGGGCTCACCGCGGCGGCCGTCGTCGCGGTCGGCGTCCTCGCCTACCAGGCCTCGGCGAACGCGCCGGCCGATCTGTCGGCGAAGCCGCGGACGTCGGGCACGGCCGCCCCCGCGATCTCGCCGAGCGGCGGCCCGAAGCAGCCGGCCAAGGATCCCCTCGCCGTCCCCTTCGGTTCGGGCAGCGGCGAGCGGGTGGTGTACTCGCTCGCCGACCGCCGGGTGTGGCTCGTGGACGGGACGGGCAAGGCGAGCCGTACGTTCAAGGTGTGGCCGAGCACGGTCGACCCGGTCCCCGGCGCGTACACGGTGACCTCGCGCTCGGGCTCGGTGCGCGGTTCGGACGGCGTGCAGATCGAGCACGTGGTGCGGTTCGCGACGGCCCAGGACGTGGCGATCGGCTTCAGCGCGGCGGTCGACGGCTCGACGCCGTCCCCGGACCCGGAGCGGAAGACCGGCGGCATCCGGATGAAGCGGGCCGACGGCGACGTGATGTGGACGTTCGCGGTGATCGGCGCGAAGGTCGTCGTCGTCGCCTGACCCGCACGTCCGGGCCGTGGGCCTGGGGCTCGTCCCGCGGATCAGGGTCCGACAGGCCCTACGCCGCCTCGTCCCGCACGGCGGATTCCTCCTCCTCTCCCTGCCCGGACGGCTCCGGCGGTGGGGTCGAGAGGGCTCGGGCGGCCGCGCAGGACGCGAGCAGCTCACTCATCGGGACGTGGTCCCGGGCGGTTTCCGCGCGTTCGGGCGTCGCCATGCATGCCTCCCGTAGGTTAGGTACACCTAACCAGCTCGTGCATCCATGTGACCACGGCTCGTGGGACCCACGCAACACCTTCCCGACACGTTGTCGGAACCTACGGGCGTTCAGACCAGCGCGAGGTCCTCCTCGGCCCAGCGCGCGCCGATCCCGCGCAGCACGACCGTGCGCCGGTCGTCGTCGGTGTCGCCGGTCACCCGGTGGATGAGGAGGTGCAGCCGGTCGTCGGTCAGCTCCTCGACCTTGCCGTCGCCCCACTCGACGACGACCACGGACTCGGGCAGCGAGACGTCCAGGTCGAGGTCCTCCATCTCGTCGAGCCCGCCGCCGAGGCGGTACGCGTCGACGTGGACCAGCGCCGGGCCGCCGACCAGGGACGGGTGGACGCGGGCGATGACGAAGGTCGGGGAGGTGACGGCGCCCCGCACCCCGAGCCCCTCGCCGAGGCCGCGGGTCAGGGTCGTCTTCCCGGCGCCTAGCTCACCGGTGAGCATCACGAGGTCGCCGGGGCGGAGGATCTTCGCGAGCCGACGGCCGAGCTCCTGCATCTGCTGCGGGGACTCGACGGAGAGGGTGGCGCCGACGGACCGGGGGGCGCCGGAGACGGGCTGGTGCGCTGCTTCCATCCCTTGATTTTCGCAGGGAATCCCGGCCCTCGGGTCCGGCGGCCATGTGAACCTCGGACGGGCGACCTTCGATGAGTGGCGACTTGTCGCCAGGAGGACAGTTTCCGTCGGTAGCCTGCACTACGGTGACGGCAAGGGGGTGGGCCGGGGTGATTCGTACGTACAAGTTCCTGATGCGGCCCACCACGGGCCAACAGGTCGCGCTCGGCGAGATGCTGAGGGATCACTGCTCGCTCTACAACGGGGCGTTGCAGGAGCGCCGTGACGCCTGGCGGCATGTGTCGAAGACGAGTGTCACGTACGAGACGCAGTCGGCCCAGCTCAAGGAGATCCGGGCGTTCGACCCGGAGCGCCAAGGTCGCTGGTCGTTCCCCTCTCAGCAAGCCACCCTGCGTCGACTCGACAAGGCGTTCGCCGCGTTCTTCCGCCGAATCAGGTCCGGGGATGTCCCTGGTTACCCGCGTTTTCGCGGGATGAACCGGTTCGCCACCGTCGTCTTCCCCAAGGACGGGGACGGCTGCCGGTGGGACTCCACCCCGCACGACTCCGTCACCCGCGTCCGCTTCCAGGGCATCGGGCATATCAAGGTCAACCGGCACCGCCTGGTCGTCGGCAAGGTCAAGACCGTGTCGGTGAAGCGTGAAGGCCGCCGCTGGTACGTGGTCCTCACCGCTGAGCGAACCGCGCCAGACCCGCTGCCCGCGACTGGCTCTGTGACCGGAATCGACCTGGGCATCGCCAACTTCCTTGCCGACTCAAACGGCAGATTCGTCCCCAATCCGCGCCACGGCCGTAAGGCAGCCGCAAAGCTCGAAGCCGCACAGCAGGCCCTCGCCCAGTGCAAGCGCGGCAGCAACCGGCGTAAGGAGGTCGCCGCGAAGATCGGTGATCTGCACCGCAAGGTTCGTCGGCAACGACTGGACCATGCGCACAAGACCGCACTCGACCTCGTGCGGGAACACGACCTCATCGCGCACGAAGACCCCAAGATCCGCAAGATGAGCAGGGCCCCCGCGCCAACGCCAGACCCCGAGAGGCCGGATGCCTTCCTGCCCAACGGGGCCACTGCCAAGGCCGGGCTGAACAAATCGATCGCCGACGCCGGATGGGGGGTGTTCCTGACGATCCTGCACGCCAAGGCTGAGAGCGCCGGACGGGAAGTGATCGCCGTCGACCCCCGCAACACCTCCCGAACCTGCCCTGAATGCGGGCACGTCTCAGCGGAGAACCGGCCCACCCAGGAAAGGTTCCACTGCACCGCCTGTGGCCACAGCGCGCACGCGGACACAGTGGGCGCCCTGAACGTCCTACGGGCCGGGCTGGCCCGTCGCGAAGCCTCACCGGCACAGCGAGAAGCCCCGGCACCCACGCCGGGGAGGAGTCACACCGGCAAATCTAGCTCGTGCGGAAGGGCTCCCCGGCCGGGACGGCACCGGCCCGCACCAGCAGGTCGGCCAGCCGGTCGGTGACCGCCTCCGGGTGCTCCAGCATCACCAGATGGCCCGCGTCCGGGACGATGACGAGCTCCGCGTCCGGCAGCAGGCCGGCGATGGCCTCCGTGTGCGAGCTGGGGGTGACCAGGTCGTTGTCCCCGGCGAGCGCGAGCACCGGCAGCTCGCTGAAGACGGCGAGGGCGGCGGCCTTGTCGTGCTCGGCGAAGGCCGGGTAGAAGGCGGCGACCACGTCGATCGGGGTCGACTCGATCATCCGCTCCGCGAAGCGGGCGACCGCCGGGTCCACGTCCTTCGACGCGAACGAGTACTTCTTGATCAGCCCCGCGAAGAGGTCGGCGGTCGCCCGGCGCCCGCGCTCGACCAGCTCCGCCTGGGAGCCGAGGGCCCGCAGGACGCCCGGCAGGACCCACCGGACGGCGTTGACGCCGGCGAGCGGCAGCCCGTACGACACCTCCGCCAGCTTCCCCGCCGAGGTGCCGACGAGGGCGACGCCGACGACCCGGTCGCGGATCAGCTCCGGGTACTGCTCGGCGAGCGCCATCACCGTCATGCCGCCCATGGAGTGCCCGACGAGGACGAGCGGCCCCTCGGGCGCCGCGACGTCGAGGACGGCCTTGAGGTCGCGGCCGAGCCGGTCGATGGAGACGGGCACCCCGTCGGGCCCGGCCCCGGAGCGGCCGTGGCTGCGCTGGTCCCAGTGGACGGTGCGGACGAGTCCGCGCAGCGCGGCCCGCTGGAAGTGCCAGGAGTCCTGGTTGAGGCAGTAGCCGTGGCTGAAGACGACGGTGACGGGGGCGGGTTCCTTCCGCCCGAAGAGCCGTCGGCGGCGGCCGGCCGACGAGGCCTCCCGCTCGACCTCGTCCACCTCGTAGTGGAGGACGGTCCCGTCGTCGGCGAGCGCCCGGCCGGGCGTGCCGCGCAGCCCGCCGTACGGGCCGGTGGCATCCAGGGCGAGCCGCGCCTTCTGCCGTACGGAACGGCCGACGGTGAGCCGCTCGACGGCCACCCCGGCGGCCGCTCCGGCGGCGAGGACGCCTATCGCGGCACCGGCGAAGCCGGCACGTCGCCAGCTGCTCCCGCTCGACTCGGCCATGGCGGGCTACTCCCCCAGATAGACCCGCGGGACGCGCGCCCCGATCCGGGTGACGATCTCGTACGCGATGGTGTCGGCGGCCACCGCCCAGTCCTCGGCGGTCGGCTCGCCCCGGTCGCCGGGGCCGAAGAGCACGGCCTCGGTGCCGGGCTCGGGGGTGTCCCCGCCGAGGTCGACCACGAACTGGTCCATGGCGACGCGTCCGGCGACCGTGCGGACCCGGTCGCCGACGAGGACCGGGCCGCGTCCGGAGGCGTGCCGGGGCACCCCGTCCGCGTACCCCATCGGGACGAGCCCCAGGGTGGTCTCGCCCTCGGTGACGTAGTGGTGCCCGTAGCTCACCCCGTGCCCGGCGGGCACGTGCTTGACCAGCGCCAAGCTCGCCTTGAGCGACATGACGGGCCGCAGGCCGAGCTCGGCGGAGGTGCCGAGCTCGGGGTTCGGCGAGACGCCGTACATCGCGATGCCCGGCCGGACCAGGTCGAAGTGGGCCTCGGGCAGGGTGAGGGTGGCCGGGGAGTTCGCGATGTGCCGGACCTCGGGCCGGACGCCCGCCTGCTCGGCGTGGTCCAGCATCGAGCGGAAGACGTCGAGCTGGGCGGCGATGGAGGGGTGGTGCGGCTCGTCGGCGCAGGCGAAGTGCGACCAGAGGCCGGTCACCTTCACGTGTCCGTCGACCTCCGCCTTCAGGGCGGCCCCGACCAGCTCGGGCCACTCGGCGGGCTGGCAGCCGTTGCGGCCGAGACCGGTGTCGGCCTTGAGCTGGATCCGGGCGGTCTTCCCGACCGCCCTGGCCGCCTCGACGACCTCGTCCAGGGCCCACATCCCGCTGACGGAGATGTCGAGACCGGCCTCGACGCCCTGCTCCCAGGGGTCCCCGGGAGTCCAGAGCCAGCACAGGACGGGCACGTCCGTGATCCCGGCGGCGCGCAGCGCGAGCGCCTCGTGCGGGGTGGCCGTGCCGAGCCAGTCCGCGCCCGCGTCCAGGGCGGCGCGGGCGCAGCGCAGGGCGCCGTGTCCGTACGCGTCGGCCTTGACCACGGCCATGATCCGGACGTGGGGGGCGACGCGGGCGCGCAGCGTGCGGACGTTCGCACGCAGCGCGCCGAGGTCGATCTCGGCGCGGGCCCTGGGGGGCGGAGGTGTCTCAGTCATCGCGCCCAGTCTCTCAGGTGTCAGCGCCCGGGCCGCTTTCCCCAGATGTAGACCCGGTCACCCTTACGGAGGACGCCCCAGAGTTTCCGCGCGTCGGCGTAGCTCAGATTGACGCAACCACGGCTGCCGCCGGGCGTGGCGAGCTGCCCGTAGACGGCGTGGAAGGCCTGGCCCCCGCTGAAGAACTGGGCGTACGGCATGGGGGTGTCGTAGACGGACGACCAGTGGTCCTTGTGGCGCCAGTAGACGGTGTGCCAGCCTGTGCGGGTGGCGTAACCGGGCCGCCCGGTCCGTACGTTGACGACCTGGTACGTCACCTTCTTTCCCTTTCGCACCCACATGAGCTGGCGGTCGAGGTCGACGCAGGCGACGGCGTGCGTCTTCACCGGGCAGCGCCGGCCCGGGTCGAGGTTCTTCCGGGCGGCGAGCAGCTCGGCGCGGGCCCAGGTCACGGGCCCGGCGTACCCGGCGGCCGGCTTGATCTTCTCCTTCACCTGGAAGGCGCGGATCGCCCGGCAGTCGGCGGCGGACTGCTTCCCGTCGACCCGCAGTCCCAGCAGCCGCTCGACCTGCCGCTGATAGGTGCTCGCCTTCGCGGTGCAGGCGGCTCCGACGGCGCTGCGCGGCAGGTACTCGACCAGCTCGTCGACCTCCTCCTCGGGCTCGGGCACGGGGACGTCGCCCTCCGGCTGGAGGGGCGGCAGCACCTGATCGGGCGTGTCCATCGGATACTCGGCCGACCCGGCCCCGACGACCCCGGGCACGAGCGGATCGGGATCGCCGACCGGAGGGGCGGCGAAGGCGACGGACCCCCACGCGAGCGAGGCGGCGAGGACGAACGACAAGGGCGCGGTACGACTTCTCCAACGGGTCACCCCACCCACCCAATCCGCCCGCCGCCCCGGCAGCGCGCGGGAACCCACGGCTGGGTCAACGGTGTTCGGCCGAGTGGGGGTGGACCCGACGGCCCTACGCCCCCGCCGTCACGTCCCGCCACGCCCCCCGCAGCGAGCCCGCCACCTCCGTGGCCGTCACCGGCGCGCCCCCCTCCGCCGCCCGCCGGGCGGCGAGCCCGTGCAGATAGGCCGCGCAGGAGGCCGCGTCCAGGGCGGGAAGACCCGCCGCGAGGAGGGAGCCCGCGAGGCCGGACAGGACGTCGCCGCTGCCCGCCGTCGCCAGCCAGGACGTCCCGGTCGGGTTCACCCGTACGGGCCCGCCGTCCGCCCCGCACACCACCGTCGTCGAACCCTTCAGGAGGACCGTCGCCCCGAAGCGGCCCGCCAGTTCGCGCACCGCCGCGAGCCGCCCCGCCTCGACCTCCTCCCGCGCCACGCCGAGCAGCGCCGCCGCCTCGCCGGCGTGCGGGGTCAGCAGGGTCGGAGCCGTACGGGCCCGGACGGCGTCCGGCGCGAGCCCCCGCAGGCCGTCCGCGTCGACGAGCACGGGGACGTCCGAGGCCAGGACCTCCCCGACAGCGACCCCGGCGCCCGGGCCCTCCCCGAGACCGGGCCCGACGACCCACGCCTGGACCCGGCCCGCCTTGTCGGGGGGCCCGGGGTGCACCAGCGTCTCGGGGTGCGCGGCGATCACGGCGTCGCCGGCGTGACCCACGTACCGCACCGCCCCCGCACCGCCGCGCAGCGCGCCCGCCACGGCGAGCACGGCGGCGCCGGGATAGCGGGCGGAGCCGGCGAGGACCCCGACGACGCCCCGCCGGTACTTGTCGCTCTCGGCGCCCGGCACCGGCAGCAGCCACGCCAGGTCCTCGTGCTGGAGGGCCTCCAGGTCCGGCACGCCGGGCAGCACGTCGCCGAGCCCGATGTCGACGAGGCGCAGCGCCCCCGCGTACTCCCGGGCCGGGTCGACGAGCAGGCCCGGCTTGTACGCGCCGAACGTGATCGTCGCGTCGGCCCGCAGCGCCTCGCCGTGGACCTCCCCGGTGTCGGCGTCGACGCCGCTCGGCAGGTCGACGGCGACGACGACGGCGTCCGAGCCGCGCGCGGCCCGGGTGACGGGCACGGCCTCGGGGCGCAGGCCGCCGCGCCCTCCGATGCCGGTGATGCCGTCGAGGACGAGGTCGGCGCGGGCGAGCGGGGCGAACGGCTCGTCGGCGACGCGGCCTCCGGCCGCCCGGAGCGCCGCGAGACCGCCGTCGTGCGCCCGCTCCCCGAGCAGCACCGCCGTGACTCCGGCGCCGCGCCGGGCGAGCCGGGCCCCGGCGTACAGGGCGTCGCCGCCGTTGTCGCCGCTGCCGACGAGCAGGACGACCCGGGCGCCGTACACCCGCCCCTTCCCGAGCAGCGAACAACAGGCGGCGGCGAGGCCGGCGGCGGCGCGCTGCATGAGGGCGCCGTGCGGCAGTCGTGCCATGAGCTCGGCCTCGGCGGCCCGGACGGTCTCCACGCGATAAGCGGTACGCATGCCCAGCAGTCTGCCCGCGGCACGGGCGATCGTCCCGCACCTCCACCCACCACCGCGCGAGCGCGCCTCCACGGGCGGTTCCCACCCGCCGTGCGAGCGCGCCCACGGGGCCGGCGAGAGCGCAGGTCACCCCTCTGCGATCACCACCGCCGACGCCACCCCCGCGTCATGGCTCAGCGACACGTGCCAGTGCCGGACGCCCAGTTCCGCCGCCCTCGCCGCCACCGTCCCCCGTACCCGCAGCCGCGGCTGCCCGGTGCCCTCGACGTACACCTCTGCGTCGGTCCAGTGCAGTCCGCCCGGCGCGCCGAGCGCCTTCGCGAGCGCCTCCTTCGCGGCGAACCGCACCGCGAGCGAGGCCGGGCCGCGCCGTTCGCCGCTCGGGAGAAGCACCTCGCGCTCGACGAAGAGGCGCTGGAGCAGCCCCGGTGTCCGCTCGATGGACGCGGCGAAGCGGTCGATCTCCGCCACGTCGATCCCCACCCCAATGATCATTTCCCACTCACTCCACGGTCACGGATTTGGCCAGGTTGCGCGGCTGGTCGACCTCGTTGCCCCGCGCGGTGGCGAGCTCGCAGGCGAAGACCTGGAGCGGCACGGTGGCGACCAGCGGCTGGAGCAGCGTAGGCGTGGCGGGGATGCGGACGAGGTGGTCGGCGTACGGGACGACGGCCTCGTCGCCCTCCTCCGCGATGACGATGGTCCGTGCTCCGCGGGCCCGGATCTCCTGGATGTTGGAGACGATCTTGTCGTGGAGGACGGAGCGGCCGCGCGGCGAGGGCACGACCACGACGACCGGCAGGCCCTCCTCGACGAGCGCGATCGGCCCGTGCTTGAGCTCGCCCGCCGCGAAGCCCTCGGCGTGCATGTACGCGAGTTCCTTGAGCTTGAGCGCGCCTTCCAGGGCCACCGGGTAGCCGACGTGCCGACCGAGGAAGAGGACGGTGTCCTTGTCGGCGAGGGACCGGGCGAGGGCCCGTACCGGCTCCATGGTCTCCAGGACGCGCTCCACCTCGTCGCCGATCCGGGCGAGGTCGCGGACGACGGTGTGGATCTCGTCGCCCCACTTGGTGCCGCGCACCTGGCCGAGGTAGAGGGCGAGCAGGTAGCAGGCGACGAGCTGCGTGAGGAAGGCCTTGGTGGAGGCGACGGCGACCTCGGGCCCGGCGTGCGTGTAGAGCACGGCGTCCGATTCCCGGGGGATGGTCGAGCCGTTCGTGTTGCACACGGCGAGCACCTTCGCGCCCTGTTCCCGGGCGTGCCGGAGCGCCATGAGGGTGTCCATGGTCTCGCCGGACTGGGAGATCGCGATGACGAGGGTGCGCTGGTTCAGGATCGGGTCGCGGTAGCGGAACTCGCTGGCGAGTTCGACCTCGCAGGGGATGCGGGTCCAGTGCTCGATGGCGTACTTGGCGATGAGCCCGGCGTGGAAGGCGGTGCCGCAGGCGACGATGACGACCTTGTCGGCCTCGCGGAGCACGGCGTCGGGGATGCGCACCTCGTCGAGGGTGAGCCGGCCGGCCCCGTCGATCCGCCCGAGGAGGGTGTCGGCGACGGCCTTGGGCTGCTCGGCGATCTCCTTGAGCATGAAGGAGGCGTAGCCGCCCTTCTCGGCGGCGGAGGCGTCCCAGTCGACGTGGTAGGCCCGGACGTCGGCGGGCACGCCGTCGAAGTCGGTGACGGTGACGCCGTCCCTGGTCAGCTCGACGACCTGGTCCTGCCCGAGTTCGATGGCGGAGCGGGTGTGCGCGATGAACGCGGACACGTCGGAGGCGAGGAAGTTCTCCCCCTCCCCCACGCCGACGACGAGCGGCGAGTTCCGGCGGGCGCCGACGACGACGTCGGGCTGGTCGGCGTGGACGGCGACGAGGGTGAAGGCCCCGTCGAGGCGGCGGCAGACGAGCCGCATGGCCTCGGCGAGGTCGCCGGCGGAGGAGAACTCCTCGGCGAGGAGGTGGGCGACGGTCTCGGTGTCGGTGTCGGAGAGCAGCGTGTGGCCGCGCTCGACGAGTTCCTCCCTGAGGGCGGCGAAGTTCTCGATGATGCCGTTGTGGACGACGGCGACGCGCCCGGCGTTGTCCAGGTGCGGGTGTGCGTTGGCGTCGGTGGGCCCGCCGTGGGTGGCCCAGCGGGTGTGCCCGATGCCGACGGAGCCGCCGGGCAGCGGCCGTTCGACGAGCTCCTTCTCCAGGTTGACGAGCTTGCCCGCCTTCTTGGCCGCGGCGATCCCCCCGTCGGAGAGCACCGCGACACCGGCCGAGTCGTAGCCCCGGTATTCGAGCCGCTTGAGGCCCGTGACCACCACATCAAGCGCCGACTGCCCGCCGACGTAACCCACGATTCCGCACATGACGGCAGGCTACGCCGGAACCCCTCCCACCGGCCGGAGTCGACGCGGGGCGCGCCCCGGCCCGTGTCGCAGGGGGCGGGGGCGCACCGGAGGGGCCGGGTCAGCCGAGCTTGGCGGCCTGCGCGTCGATCACGGCCTTCGGCAGCGCCTCGACCGTGCCGCCGAGGCTGAGGGTGGAGAACGAGGCCAGGGTGTTGCCCTTGCGGAAGACGACCAGCTTGGTGACGAACGGCTCGCCGTCCATGTCGGTGGTCACCGTCCAGGCGAGCGACTCCTCGCCGGCGGACACCGTCTCCGGCGCGACCTTGCTGATCTTCGTCTTCTCGCCGCCGCCGAGGAGCGTGAAGCCGCCCGCGCAGTCGGTGCCGGCGGTCTTCAGGGAGGCGAAGGCCTCCTGGGCGCCCTGCCCGTCGTACGAGCCGAGGGTCACGCTCGTCACGGGTGCGGCCAGCGCCCCGAGGGCGTCCTTCGGCGAGGCCGAGGCCCCTTCGGTCTTGGGCACCTCGATGGTCTTGCGCTGCGCGGACGCGCCCGGTTCGCCGGTGGCGACGGACGACATCGCGTGGGCGAGGGGCGTGCAGGAGGGCTTGTCGGCGGAGACGGAGTCGGCCTTCACGATGTCCGTGGCCTTGGCCTTCTGGACCTGGTGGCCCGGCAGGTCGGCCTGCTCGACGATCAGCTTCTCCAGCTCGGCGGCGGACAGCGCCTTCGCGGCGGGCGCGCTGCTCGCGGCGGAGGCGCTCGGCGCGGCGTCCTTGCCGGTGCCCTTGTCCCCGCCCTTCTCCCCGCCGCCGCATGCGGTGACGAGCAGCGCGAGGGAGAGGGCGGTGGTGGCGACGGCGGCGCTTCTCAGGGACGTACGCATCGGTGGTGGTTCTCTGCTTTCTCTGCGGGCCGCGCGATGACGGCTCTCTACGGGCCGCGCGGCGGCGACGGCTCTGTGCGGGGCCGCACGGCGGCGGCTCTCCACAGGTCCACGCGACGGCGGCTCGGCTCTCCGTGCCGCCCGGCGGCGGCCCTCGGCTCTCTCGATGCCGCCCGGCGGCGGCTCCCCCCGTGTGAGGTGCGGAGCACACGCGGCTCCTGCATGATCGCCGCTGCCCGCGGACGGCACAACGGCTTTTGTCGCGTGACCGACCCCACGGCCCACGGAGGCCGCCGACCCCCGACAATGGCGGGGTGATCACTTCGCCGCCACGAAGCGCCAGCGGGGACGCCCCCGACGGAGACCCCGGCAACGGTGCCGGGACCGGAGAGGGCGCCGGCCACGGGAGTCCCCGGAACGGGACCGGGCACCGCCGGCCGTCCGAGGCGACCCCGTACGTCGACCTCACCCGGGCCGAGTGGAGCGCCCTGCGCGACAAGACGCCGCTCCCCCTGACCGCCGACGAGGTCGAGCGGCTCCGCGGCCTCGGGGACGTCATCGACCTCGACGAGGTGCGGGACATCTACCTCCCGCTGTCCCGGCTGCTCAACCTGTACGTGCAGGCCACCAGCGGCCTCCGCGGCGCGCTGAACACCTTCCTCGGCGAGAGCGCCGAGCAGCGCGGCACCCCCTTCGTCATAGGGGTCGCCGGTTCGGTGGCGGTCGGCAAGTCCACGGTCTCCCGGCTGCTGCAGGCGCTGCTGGCCCGCTGGCCGGAGCACCCGCGCGTGGAGCTGGTGACCACGGACGCCTTCCTCTACCCGATGGAGGAGCTGAAGGCGCGCGGCCTGATGTCCCGCAAGGGTTTCCCCGAGTCGTACGACCGCCGGGCCCTGACCCGTTTCGTCGCGGACGTCAAGGCGGGCAAGGAGGAGGTCTCGGCCCCGGTCTACTCGCACCTGATCTACGACCGCGTGCCCGACGAGCGGCTCGTCGTCCGCCGCCCGGACATCCTCATCGTGGAGGGGCTGAACGTCCTCCAGCCGGCGCTTCCCGGCAAGGACGGCCGCACCCGCGTCGGCCTCGCCGACTACTTCGACTTCTCGGTGTACGTGGACGCCCGTCCTGAGGACATCGAGCGCTGGTACCTGAACCGCTTCCGGAAGCTGCGCGACACCGCCTTCCAGGACCCGTCCTCGTACTTCCGGCGCTGGACGCAGGTCTCCGAGGAGGAGGCCTTCGACTACGCCCGCACGATGTGGCGGACCATCAACAAGGTGAACCTCCTGGAGAACGTGGCCCCGACCCGCGGCCGGGCGACCCTCGTCGTCCGCAAGGGCTCCGACCACAAGGTGCAGCGTCTGAGCCTGCGGAAGCTCTGACCTCCGTACGCTCTCCCCATGCTGCATCTGAGGATGATCGTCCCGCCCGACCGCACCTCCGCCGCGGTCCGGCTGATCGAGTCGACGGTCGGCACCACCCATCTGGTGGTGCTGGCCGGAGCCGCCCGGGACCCCTCGGGCGATCTGGTGCTGTGCGACGTGGCCCGCGAGGCGGGGGACGAGCTGCTGCACGGGCTGCGCGAGCTGAGGATCGACGAGGACGGCTCGATCGCCGTCGAGAACATCGACCTCTCCCTCTCCACCCGCGCGAACGCGGCCGAGCACGAGGCCCCGGGCGAGCCCGCGGACGCGGTGATCTGGGAGCAGCTGGCGGGGGCGACGCACGAGGAGTCGACGCTCTCGATCACGTACAGCGCGTTCATGATCCTGGCGACGATGATCGCGGCCTGCGGTGTCGTCCTGGACAACGCGATCCTGGTCGTGGGCGCGATGGCGGTCGGCCCGGAGTTCGGGCCGCTGGCCGGCATCTGTACGGCGATCGTGCGGCGCGCCCCGAAGCTGGCGGCGCGGTCGCTGATCGCGCTGGTCGTCGGCTTCGCGGCGGCGATCGTGGCGACGACGGTGTTCAGCCTGGGGATGGACGCGCTCGACCTGTTCAGCAGGGCGCAGCTGGACGCGGACCGGCCCAACACCAAGTTCATCTGGCAGCCGGACCCGTTCTCCTTCGTCGTGGCGCTGCTCGCGGGCGCGGCCGGCACCCTCTCGCTGACCTCCGCGAAGTCCGGGGCCCTGGTGGGCGTGGCCATCTCGGTGACGACGGTCCCGGCGGGCGCGAACGCGGCGGTGGCGCTCAGCTACGGCGAGCTGGGCCAGACGTGGGGCTCGGTCGAGCAGCTGGGCCTCAACCTCTTCGGCATCATCCTGGCCGGGACGCTCACCCTGTACGGGCAGAAGCTGCTGTGGCGCACCCAGCGCGGCCGATGGCGCCGCGAGCCGAAGTTCTGAGGCACCGCCGCACAGAGGAGGGCCCCCGCCGGCGCGGCGGGGGCCCTCTCTGCATGACGGTGCCTCAGAAAGGCTAGCCCAGCGCGGACTTCACGACGTCCGCGAGGCGCTGCGCGACCGCGCGGGCCTGCTCGATGTCGGCGGCCTCGACCATGACGCGGACCAGCGGCTCGGTGCCGGAGGAGCGCAGCAGGACGCGGCCGGTGGAGCCGAGCTCGCGCTCGGCCTCGATGACGGCCGCGGCGAGCTCGCCGGAGGTGGTCACCCGGGACTTGTCGACGTCCTTGACGTTGATCAGGATCTGCGGGAGCCGCTCCATGACGCCGGCGAGGTCCGCGAGCGACTTGCCGGTGGCGGCGACGCGGGCGGCCAGCATCAGACCGGTGAGGGTGCCGTCGCCGGTGGTGGCGTGGTCGAGCACGATGACGTGTCCCGACTGCTCGCCGCCGAGCGCGTAGCCGTTCTCCTTCATGGACTCCAGGACGTAGCGGTCGCCGACCGCGGTCTGGACGAGGTTCAGGCCCTCGCGCTCCATGGCGAGCTTGAAGCCCAGGTTGGACATGACGGTGGCGACGACGGTGTCGCCGCGCAGGGTGCCGGCCTCGCGCATGGCGAGGGCGAGCACGGCGAGGATCTGGTCGCCGTCGACCTCGTTGCCGGCGGCGTCCACGGCGAGGCAGCGGTCGGCGTCGCCGTCGTGGGCGATGCCCAGGTCGGCGCCGTGCTCGACGACGGCGGCCTTGAGCAGCTCCAGGTGGGTGGAGCCGCAGCCGTCGTTGATGTTGAGGCCGTCGGGCTCGGCACCGATGGTGACGACCTCGGCCCCGGCCCGCGCGAAGGCCTCGGGCGAGACGCGGGCGGCGGCGCCGTGGGCCTCGTCGAGGACGACCTTGAGGCCGTCGAGGCGGTTGGGGAGGACGGCGATGAGGTGGGCAACGTACGTGTCGAAGCCCTCGTTGTAGTCGCGCACGCGGCCGACGCCGGCACCGGTCGGGCGCTCCCACGGGGCGCCGGTGCGGTGCTCCTCGTACACGGCCTCGATCTTGTCCTCCAGCTCGTCGGCGAGCTTGTGGCCGCCGCGGGCGAAGAACTTGATGCCGTTGTCGGGCATGGCGTTGTGGCTGGCGGAGAGCATCACGCCGAGGTCGGCGCCGAGGACGCCGGTGAGGTGGGCCACGGCCGGGGTGGGCAGGACGCCGACGCGCAGCACGTCGACGCCGGCGCTGGCGAGGCCCGCGACGACGGCCGCTTCGAGGAACTCTCCGGAGGCGCGCGGGTCCCGCCCGACCACGGCGGTCGGCCGGTGGCCCTCGAAGGTGCCCGCCTCGGCGAGCACGTGCGCGGCCGCGACCGACAGGCCGAGCGCCAGCTCCGCCGTCAGGTCCGCGTTGGCGACGCCGCGTACGCCGTCCGTGCCGAAGAGTCGTCCCACAGCTGTCCTCCGAAAATACGTGCCCAAGCGAAAGAGAAAGAGGTTATGAAAAAACGTACGCCCCGACGGCACGGGCAGTGCCGCCGGGGCGTACGAAAGCAGACCGAGCAGGCGAGATTAACGCTTGCTGTACTGCGGAGCCTTGCGGGCCTTCTTGAGACCGGCCTTCTTCCGCTCGACCGCGCGGTCGTCACGGGAGAGGAAGCCGGCCTTCTTCAGCGCCGGGCGGTTGTTCTCGACGTCCGCCTCGTTCAGCGCACGGGCCACGCCGAGGCGCAGGGCGCCGGCCTGGCCGGAGACACCGCCACCCGCGATGCGGGCGATGACGTCGTAGCGGTTGTCGAGCTCGAGCACCTTGAAGGGCTCGTTGACTTCCTGCTGGTGCACCTTGTTGGGGAAGTAGTCCTCAAGGGTGCGACCGTTGATCTTCCACTTGCCGGTGCCCGGAACGATCCGGACGCGGGCGATGGCGTTCTTGCGACGGCCCAGGCCGGCGGCCGGCTGCGGGTCGCCGAAGCGGGACGCGAGCGACTCGGAGGTGTACTCACCCTCGACGAGCTCGGTCTCGGTGGTGTACTCCTCAACGCCCTCGAACTCGTCGACGGGGGTCTCGGGGGTGGTCTCGGCCACGATTCTCCTCAGATTTCTTTCGTTCTTAGGGGGTGTGGCCGGAACTACTGCGCGACCTGGGTGATCTCGAACGGGACCGGCTGCTGAGCAGCGTGCGGGTGGTTCTCGCCCGCGTAGACCTTCAGCTTCGAGAGCATCTGACGGCCCAGGGAGTTCTTGGGGATCATGCCCTTGATGGCCTTCTCGACGGCCTTCTCGGGGTTCTTGTCGAGCAGCTCGTCGTAACGGACGGAGCGCAGACCACCCGGGAAGCCAGAGTGGCGGTAGGCCATCTTCTGGGTCTTCTTGTTGCCGGACAGGTGGACCTTGTCAGCGTTGATGATGATGACGAAGTCGCCCATGTCCATGTGCGGGGCGTAGACGGGCTTGTGCTTGCCTCGCAGGAGGTTCGCAGCCGTCGTCGCCAGACGGCCCAGGACGATGTCCTGCGCGTCGATGATGTGCCACTGGCGAGTGACATCGCCGGGCTTGGGGCTGTACGTACGCACTTCGTAGCCTTCGCTTCTTCAGTGGATGGAGTCCAGACACACCTGAAGCGATCATGCAGCTGGGGCCTGCACTGCCGGGACACCGCCCGTATGCGAGCCACTGGTAACTGCTCCAGGGAACCTGCGTAAGGGCCCTTCGCGTGAGAACGACGAAGCCACTACGCATAACAAACCGCAACAGTACCCGCGCCACCCCGGACGGGTCAAAACGCGCCGCCCCTACCGCGCGCGCTCGACCCGCCGCTCGACCTCTCCTCCACGCCGCACTCGCACGGCTCGGCCCCGAGGGGCCTCCCCGGCGTCACCCGGCTGCGTCGGACTCCGTCCGCCGGCCGTGGCCCGAGGTCACCGCGCCCGCTCGACCCGCCGCTCGTCCCACACGGGCTCGCTGGTCTCCCGCACGACCCCGTCCGAACCGAAGACCAGGTACCGGTCGAAGCTCTTCGCGAACCACCGGTCGTGCGTGACGGCCAGCACCGTCCCCTCGTACGACTCCAGCCCGTCCTGGAGCGCCTCCGCCGACTCCAGGTCCAGGTTGTCCGTCGGCTCGTCGAGCAGCAGTGCCGTCGTCCCCGCCAGCTCCAGGAGCAGGATCTGGAACCGCGCCTGCTGCCCGCCCGACAGCTTGTCGAACGGCTGGTCCCCCTGCCGCTCCAGCTCGTACCGCCGCAGCATCGACATCGCCGCGCCCCGGTCCTTGGCGTGCTCGGTCCACAGGATGTCGACGAGCGGCCGCCCGGTCAGCTCCGGGTGCGCGTGGGTCTGCGCGAAGTGCCCCGGCACGACCCGGGCACCGAGCTTCCACGTGCCCGTGTGGGCGACCGAGGGGTCTCCCGCCAGCAGCCGCAGGAAGTGGGACTTCCCGGAGCCGTTCGAACCGAGGACGGCGACCCGCTCCCCGTAGAAGATCTCCAGCGAGAACGGCTTCATCAGGCCGGTCAGCTCAAGGTTCTCGCAGGTCACGGCTCGCACGCCGGTCCGCCCGCCGCGCAGCCGCATCCGGATGTCCTGCTCGCGCGGCGGCTCCGGCGGCGGCCCCGCCTCCTCGAACTTCTTCAGCCGGGTCTGCGCGGCGGCGTACCGGGAGGCCATCTCGTGGCTGACCGCGGCCGCCTGCCGCAGGGTGATCACCAGCTTCTTCAGCTGCGCGTGCTTCTCGTCCCAGCGCCGCCTCAGCTCCTCGAAGCGGGCGAACCGCTCCCGCCGGGCCTCGTGGAAGGTGTCGAAGCCGCCGCCGTGCACCCAGACGTCCGATCCGGCCGGGCCGGGCTCGACCGCGATGATCTTCTGGGCGCCCCGGGAGAGCAGCTCCCGGTCGTGGGAGATGAAGAGGACGGTCTTGCGGGTCTCCCGCAGCCGCTCCTCCAGCCACCGCTTGCCCGGCACGTCGAGGTAGTTGTCCGGCTCGTCGAGGAGCAGCACCTCGTCGGGGCCGCGCAGCAGCGACTCCAGGACGAGCCGCTTCTGCTCGCCGCCGGAGAGCGTCCTGACCTCCCGGAACTGCGCCTTCTCGTACGGGACGCCGAGCGCGGCCATGGTGCAGATGTCCCAGAGGGTCTCGGCCTCGTACCCCTGCACCTCGGCCCAGTCGCTGAGGGCCTGCGCGTACTTCATCTGCGCGGCCTCGTCGTCGACCGTCATGATCAGGTGCTCGGCCGCGTCGACCGCCTTCGCGGCCTCCCGGATCCGGGGCTGGGCGACGGAGACGAGCAGGTCGCGGACGGTGGACTCGTCCCGTACGGAGCCGACGAACTGCGGCATCACGCCGAGGCCGCCGCTGACCTTGACCGTGCCGCCGTGCGGCTGGAGCTCCCCGGCGATCATCCGGAGCAGTGTGGTCTTGCCGGCGCCGTTGGCCCCGACGAGGGCGACGACGGCGCCCTCCCCGACCCGGAAGGAGGCGTCCCCGAGGAGGACCCTCCCGTCGGGAAGGTAGTACTCCAGATGCGCGGCCTCGACATGTCCCATGGGATGCATTGTCACCGCCCGCTGGGGCCCCGCCCAACCGGTTTAGGATGCGCGGCATGAGCTTTGGGGGACCGCAGTGGCCGCAAGAGCCGCAGCAGCAGGGGCAGCAGGGGTACGGACAGCAGCAGGGGGGGTACGGCTACCCGCCGCAGCAGGGGCACGGGCAGCAGCCGGGCTACGGCTACCCGCAGCCCGCACAGCCGAACCCGTTCCCGGGCGCGCAGGGCAGCGGTGAGACGCCCGACTGGGGCGCCCTGGCCGACGCCTCGGCCTCGCGGGGCCGCCGCAAGCGCCTCCTGCTGATCGCCGGCGGGGCCCTGGCCACGGTGGCCGTGGGCGCGATCGTGGCGACCGCCGTCGTGAGCACCAACCAGAAGAACGACGAGGCCAAGAACGGCCCGGTCCCCACCGGCTCGGTCTCCCCCACGGGCGCGCCGACCCCCGAGCCGACCTTCTCGTCGGTGGCGCCGCCGCCCCCGCCGAACCCGAAGGACTACATCTCGGACCCGAAGAAGGACAAGGCCCCGCTCACCGCCGAGGGCCTCTTCCCGGGCAAGAAGATGAGCATGAACGGCCGCGCGTACAAGAAGGGCGCGACCTCCGCCACCACGAACTGCGCGGCCGTCACGCAGGGCGGCCTCGGCGGCGTCCTCAAGCGGAACGGCTGCCAGCGGGTGCTCCGCGCCACCTATGTGAAGGACGGCGTGGCGATCACCGTCGGCGTCGCCGTCTTCCCGTCCGAGGCGGCGGCCCAGAAGGCGAAGGACCAGGCCACCGGTGGCGTCGCACCCCTGACGGGGGCGGGCGTGGGTGATTTCTGCCACGCCACCGTCTGCCTGCGCCGCTCGAACGCGATCGGCCGGTACGCGTACTTCACCCAGGCCGGCTTCGCCAACGGCAAGAAGGTCACCAAGGCCGACAAGGCCGTCTTCCAGGCCAGCGACGACCTCGGCACCTTCGCCTTCAACCAGATCTACGCCCGGGGCCGCGCCCAGGCCTCAGCAGCAGCCGGCGCTCCCGGGGAGTGACCGCTTGTTGCGGGCCTCCCGGCTGCGGGCGGCGAGCAGCGCGTCCTCCGGGTAGCCGACCTCTTCGAGGGTGAGGCCGTGCGGCCGCACGACGTGCACGGCCGAGTCGCGGACGCCGGCGGCGAGCACCTTGCCGGGCCAGTCGACCGGCCGGTGGCCGTCGCCGACGAAGAGCAGGGCGCCGACGAGCGAGCGGACCATGTTGTGGCAGAAGGCGTCCGCCTTGACGGTCGCCTCCAGAATCCCGTCCTCGCGCCGCTCCCAGCGCAGCACCTGGAGCGTGCGGATGGTGGTGGCTCCCTCGCGCTTCTTGCAGTACGCGGCGAAGTCGTGCTCGCCGACGAGCGCGGTGGCGGCCTCGTTCATGGCGTCCATGTCGAGGGCCCAGTCGTGCCACAGCACGTGCCCGCGGAGCAGCGGGTCGACGCCGCCGGGGTTGTCGGTGACGCGGTAGGCGTAGCGGCGCCAGACGGCGGAGAACCGGGCGTTGAAGCCCGCGGGGGCCTCGGCGAGGGACCACACCCGCACGTCGTGGGAGAGCCGCCCGGCGAGCCGCCGGAGCAGCTTGTCGCGGTGCTCCTCCCACACCTCCACGGGCAGGTCGACATGCGCGACCTGGCCGCGCGCGTGCACGCCGGCGTCGGTCCGGCCGGCGACGGTCAGCTCGTACGTCTCCTTGGACCGGGTCACGGTCCGCAGGGCGTCCTCGATCTCTCCCTGCACGGTCCGCTGTCCCTGGGCCTGCTTGGCCCAGCCGGAGAAGTCCTTGCCGTCGTACGAGAGGTCAAGCCGAACCCGTACGAAACCGTCCTGCACGTCATCACTCACGCGGAGATCCTCTCAAACACACGGGAACGGGCCCGCACCCCAGGGGGTACGGGCCCGCTCACGAGAAACGTCGGAAAACGCTTACGCGTCCTTCGACTCCTCGGCCGGAGCCTCGGTGGCGGCGGCCTCGTCGGCCTCCTTGACGGCGCGCTTGGTGGCGGCCTCGGCCTCGGCGACGGTCGCCTTCTTGGCGATCTCGCCCTCGACCAGCTCGATCACGGCCATCGGGGCGTTGTCGCCACGACGGTTGCCGATCTTGGTGATGCGGGTGTAGCCACCGGGGCGCTCCGAGTAACGCGGGGCGATCTCGGTGAAGAGCGTGTGGACGATCCCCTTGTCGGTGATCGACTGCAGCACCAGGCGACGGTTGTGGATGTCGCCCTTCTTCGCCTTGGTGATCAGGCGCTCGGCGACCGGACGCAGGCGACGGGCCTTGGCCTCGGTCGTGGTGATGCGGCCGTGCTCGAAGAGCGACTTCGCCAGGTTGGCGAGGAGCAGCTTCTCGTGCGCGGCGGAACCGCCGAGGCGGGCACCCTTCGCGGGACGCGGCATGGTGTTTCTCCTTGTGATCTGCCCAGGCCGTATCAGGTACCGGGGTCAGTATCCGAGCAGGCGGTTACCTGTCGGAGACCCGCGCCCCCATGGGGGCGCGGGGAACTGCGGGACCAGCCGAAACCGGTCCGCAGAGGTCGGTCAACCTCTTACGAGGCTCAGTACTGCTCGGTCTCGACGAAGCCCGCGTCCGCGTCGTCGTCGGCGCCGAAGGCGTCAGCGGCGGCGGTGGGGTCGAATCCGGGCGGCGAGTCCTTCAGCGCGAGGCCCATACCGGCCAGCTTCGCCTTGACCTCGTCGATCGACTTCGCACCGAAGTTGCGGATGTCGAGCAGGTCGGCCTCGGAGCGGGCGACGAGCTCACCCACGGAGTGGATGCCCTCACGCTTGAGGCAGTTGTACGAACGAACGGTGAGCTCGAGCTCCTCGATCGGCAGCGCCAGGTCGGCGGCGAGGGCGGCGTCCGTCGGGGACGGGCCCATGTCGATGCCCTCGGCGTCGATGTTGAGCTCGCGCGCCAGACCGAACAGCTCGACCAGGGTCTTGCCGGCGGACGCCATGGCGTCACGCGGGCGCATGGCCTGCTTGGTCTCGACGTCGACGATGAGCTTGTCGAAGTCGGTGCGCTGCTCGACTCGGGTCGCCTCGACCTTGTAGGTGACCTTGAGGACCGGCGAGTAGATCGAGTCGACCGGGATGCGGCCGATCTCCTGGCCGACCTGCTTGTTCTGGACGGCGGAGACGTAGCCGCGACCGCGCTCGACGGTCAGCTCCATCTCCAGCTTGCCCTTGGCGTTCAGGGTCGCCAGGACGAGGTCGGGGTTGTGCACCTCGACACCGGCCGGGGGCGCGATGTCGGCGGCGGTGACCAGACCCGGGCCCTGCTTGCGCAGGTACATCACGACCGGCTCGTCGTGCTCCGAGGAGACGACCAGCTGCTTGATGTTCAGGATGAGGTCGGTGACGTCCTCCTTGACGCCCGGCACGGTGGTGAACTCGTGCAGGACACCGTCGATGCGGATGCTGGTGACAGCGGCACCCGGGATCGAGGAGAGGAGGGTACGGCGGAGGGAGTTGCCGAGGGTGTAGCCGAAGCCCGGCTCCAGCGGCTCGATGACGAACCGGGAGCGGAACTCGTCGACGACCTCTTCGGTCAGCGACGGACGCTGAGCGATAAGCATGTCTGTGTTTCCTTCAGTCGTGGACGACCACTATTTGACGTCCGACGGCCACCGGGCGGAGCCCGGTGGTGTAACTGCTACAAGGGTACGGGCGGTACGTCCCCGAAAGGGACGCACCGCCCGAAAGTCCTGCTCAAGCAGCCCGTGCGTCAG
The DNA here is from genome assembly GCF_900105415.1 of Streptomyces sp. TLI_105. Classification (GTDB taxonomy): domain Bacteria; phylum Actinomycetota; class Actinomycetes; order Streptomycetales; family Streptomycetaceae; genus Streptomyces. The sequence goes on from NZ_FNSM01000001.1 coordinate 3,336,843, forward strand.
ACGCGGCGGCGCTTGGGGGGACGGCAGCCGTTGTGCGGCGTGGGGGTGACGTCCTGGATCGAGCCGACCTCGAGGCCCGTGGCCTGGAGGGAGCGGATCGCGGTCTCACGGCCGGAGCCGGGACCCTTGACGAAGACGTCGACCTTGCGCATGCCGTGCTCCTGCGCGCGGCGGGCGGCCGACTCGGCGGCCATCTGCGCGGCGAAGGGGGTGGACTTGCGCGAGCCCTTGAAGCCGACGTGGCCGGCGGAGGCCCAGGAGATCACGTTGCCCGAGGGGTCCGTGATCGAGACGATCGTGTTGTTGAACGTGCTCTTGATGTGCGCGTGGCCGTGAGCGACGTTCTTCTTTTCCTTGCGGCGCACCTTCTTGGCGGCACCCTGACGACCCTTGGGGGGCATCTATAACTCCTACGGGAGGTGGTCGGTCCTACAGCGAAGACCGCTTGGTCAAGCGTCCGCTGAGGACTACTTCTTGCCCGGCTTCTTCTTGCCGGCGATGGCGCGACGCGGGCCCTTGCGGGTACGAGCGTTCGTGCTGGTGCGCTGACCGCGGACGGGCAGGCCACGACGGTGACGCAGGCCCTGGTAGCAGCCGATCTCGACCTTGCGGCGGATGTCGGCGGCGATCTCGCGGCGGAGGTCACCCTCGGTCTGGAGGTTGGCGTCCACGTACTCGCGGATCTTGACGAGGTCTTCCTCGGCAAGGTCGCGGACACGGGTGGACGGGTTCACGCCGGTCGCGGCGAGAATCTCCTCGGACCGGGTACGCCCGATGCCGAAGACGTAGGTGAGTGCGACCACCACACGCTTTTCGCGCGGGATGTCAACACCGGAAACGCGTGCCATTCAATGGCTCCTGTGTTCTCGGGGGTCTGCTGCAGAACCGTTCCCGGCTGCCGTATGAGGTACAGGTCGGGTCCCCGGCCCCCGCCGGAGGTGCCGTCAACCGTTGAAGAACGGCCCGACGGGCTCTGCGTATGTACGTGTTGCTATGCGTCGCGCGAAGAACTGCGAAGTTGCAGGTCGGTCGGCGTGCGTCAGCCCTGGCGCTGCTTGTGGCGCAGGTTGTCGCAGATGACCATGACCCGGCCGTGACGGCGGATCACCTTGCACTTGTCGCAGATCTTCTTGACGCTCGGCTTGACCTTCATGGGATGTGAGGTTCTCCGGGTCAGTGCCACCACCCGCGCGGAAGGCGGGTGCGGGCAAGATCTACTTGTACCGGTAGACGATCCGGCCACGCGTCAGGTCGTACGGAGAGAGCTCCACGACGACCCGGTCGTCCGGAAGGATTCGGATGTAGTGCATCCGCATCTTGCCGGAGATGTGCGCGAGGACCTTGTGACCGTTCTGGAGCTCCACCTTGAACATGGCGTTCGGGAGGGACTCGATCACGGTGCCCTCGATTTCGATGGCACCTTGCTTCTTGGCCACGCTTCGCCTTTCGAATCGGCTACCTTGATCGACTCTCGCCGCCGTGTGCAGGCACACGGGTACACGAGAGCCGACGCATCAGTCTACGTCAGGCCCCAGGAAAAGACGAATCGGGAAGTCTGCCCACGGTAGAAGATCCTTACGCGAGATCCGAATCCACTACGCAGCGGTCCCGAGGCCCTCTCTTGGGCGGGGCCGGCCGCATCCGGCCCCGGCGCCGCCGACCCGACCCCCGACGCAGCCCTCGCGGGCTCGGCGCCCGGGGGGCGCCTCACGGGCTTCGGGCCGCTGCGCCGGACTCCGTCCGCCGATGTCCGCCGGATGCGACCCCGGCACCGCCATCGGCCGCCCGCTACGCCAGCGGGTCCGGCGCCGCCGTCACGCCCAGCTCCGCCAGCTTCGCCTTGCCGCCGTCCACAGCCGTGAGGACCAGCGGGCCCTCCTCCGTCAGGGCGATGGAGTGCTCCCAGTGGGAGGACCAGGTGCCGTCGGTCGTGATGACCGTCCAGTCGTCCTCCAGGACCTCCGTGCGCGGGGTGCCCAGGGAGACCATCGGCTCGATCGCCAGGCAGAGGCCGGGGACCAGCTTCGGGCCCTTGCCGCGCTTACGGGAGACGTAGTTCAGCAGGTGCGGGTCCATGTGCATCTCGGTGCCGATGCCGTGGCCGCCGTAGTCCTCGATGATGCCGTAGCGGCCCAGGCTGTGGTCGCCCACGGCCGGCCGCGGCTGCCGCTTGATGTACGTCTCGATCGCCTTCGAGATGTCCACCAGACGGTTGCCGAGCTTCATCGCCGCGATGCCCGCCCACATCGACTCCTCGGTCACCCGGGAGAGCTCGATCAGCTCCGGGGCGTGACCGGTGCCGACGAAAGCGGTGTACGCCGCGTCGCCGTGCCAGCCGTCCACGATCGCGCCGCAGTCGATCGAGATGATGTCGCCGTCCTTGAGGACGGTCTTCTCGTCGGGGATGCCGTGGACGACGACCTCGTTCACCGAGGTGCAGATCGTCGCGGGGAAGCCGCCGTACCCGAGGAAGTTCGACTTCGCCCCGTGGTCGGCGATGACCTTCCGCGCGACCTCGTCGAGGTCCTTCGTCGTGGCGCCCGGCACGGCCGCCTCGCGGGTCGCCGCGTGGATGGCGGCGACGACCAGCCCCGCCTCGCGCATCTTCGCGATCTGCTCGGGGGTCTTGATCTGCACCATCGTGGCCGCGGCCTTTCCATCGAGTACGGGGAACAGAACAACGATACGGCCGCGGCGCCCCCGAGGGGCACCGCGGCCGTATCGAACGAACCGGGGTTACTTCTTGAGCGCGGCCATCGCCTTGGCGGTGACCTCGTCCACCTTGCCGAGCGCCGAGATCGTCTCGACCAGGTTCTGCGCCCGGTAGTAGTCGATGATCGGCTCGGTCTCCGTGTGGTAGACCGACAGGCGCTTGCGGACGGTCTCCTCCGTGTCGTCGTCGCGCTGGTACAGCTCGCCGCCGCAGACGTCGCAGACGCCCTCGGTCTTCGGAGCGTTGTACGTCACGTGGAAGACGTGCGCGGAGTCCTTGCGGCAGATGCGGCGACCCGCGATCCGCTTCACGACCTCGTCCTCGGGGACCTCAAGGTCCAGGACCGCGTCCAGCTCGATGCCGTCGGACTTGAGGAACGCGTCCAGAGCCTGGGCCTGGGCCACGTTCCGCGGGAACCCGTCGAGCAGGAAGCCGCCCTCGGCGTCCGCCTGGCGCATGCGGTCCTCGGCCATCCCGATCGTCACGGAGTCCGGCACGAGCTGGCCGGCCTTCATGTACGACTGCGCCTCTACGCCCAGCGGCGTGCCCTGCGAGATGTTGGCACGGAACAGGTCGCCCGTAGAGATGTGCGGGATGCCCAGGTTCTTGGCGAGGTACGCGGCCTGCGTGCCCTTGCCCGCACCGGGCGGTCCGACGAGGACGATTCGCATCAGCGGAGGAACCCTTCGTAATTGCGCTGCTGGAGCTGGCTCTCGATCTGCTTCACGGTCTCCAGCCCCACACCCACGATGATGAGGATGCTCGTCCCGCCGAAGGGGAAGTTGGAATTGGCCCCACCGAAGCCTGCCAACGCCATCGTCGGCACAAGAGCGATCAGACCCAAGTACAGCGAGCCCGGCCAAGTGATCCGGTTGAGCACGTAGCTCAGATACTCGGCAGTAGGTCGACCAGCCCGGATACCCGGGATGAAGCCACCATACTTCTTCATGTTGTCCGCAACTTCCTCGGGGTTGAACGAGATCGCCACGTAGAAGAAGGCGAAGAACACGATCAGGAGGAAGTACGCGGCGATGTAGTAGGGGTGGTCACCCTTGACGAAGTGGGCTTCGATCCAGGTCTTCCAGCCCGCGGTGCTGTTCGAGAACTGCGCGATCAAGGCCGGGATGTAGAGCAGCGACGACGCGAAGATGACAGGAATCACACCGGCCTGGTTCACCTTCAAAGGGATGTAAGTGGACGTACCGCCGTACGACCTGCGGCCGATCATGCGCTTCGCGTACTGGACCGGGATGCGTCGCTGAGCCTGCTCGACGAAGACCACGAGGGCCACCATCACGAAGCCGATGAGGATGACGACGCCGAACTCGATCCAGCCCTGGGCGAGCTTGCCGCTCTTCTTGATGGCCCACAGGGCGCCCGGGAAGCCGGCCGCGATCGAGATGAACATCAGGATCGACATGCCGTTGCCGATGCCGCGGTCCGTGATCAGCTCGCCGAGCCACATGACGACGCCGGTGCCCGCGGTCATGGTGATGACCATCGTGGCGATGGTGAAGATCGACTGGTCGGGCACGACCTGGTCGGCGACGATGCAGCCGCTGAAGAGCGCACCGCTCTTGGCGGTCGCGACGAGGCCGGTGCCCTGGAGGATGGCGAGGGCCACGGTCAGGTACCGGGTGTACTGCGTGATCTTGGCAGTACCGGACTGACCCTCCTTCTTGAGGGCTTCGAGGCGGGGGATCACGACGGTCAGCAGCTGCAGGATGATGCTCGCCGTGATGTACGGCATGATGCCGAGCGCGAAGATGGTGATCTGCAGCAGCGCCCCGCCACTGAACATGTTGACCAGGCCGAACAGGCTGTTGTTGCCCTCGCTGGCCTGCTTGACACACTGCTGGACGGCCTCGTAGCTGACGCCGGGGACCGGGATGTGGGCCCCCAGGCGGTACAGCACGATGATGCCGAGCGTGAAGAGCAGCTTCTTGCGCAGGTCGGGCGTCTTGAACGCCCGGGCGAACGCGGTGAGCACGGTGCCTCCTGCGACCCCCGCGCTATGCGTCAAGGGTGACGGTCTTGAGGTTCGACGATTGGTTATCGGTCATCAATCCCGTGCGGGCATACCGCACGGAGTTTAGACAGTGCACGCCACCTTACCGGCGACCATGCCCCCCTAGGAACGACCAACCGGGGATGCACCTTTTGGAAGGCGTCCCCGGCCGGAAGCGGCCCCCTGGTCCCGAGCGCGCGACGTCGGTCGGCCGCCCGTTCCGGACCGACCGGCTGCAACGGCTCGACACCCACCGTTACCACTTCCGGGGGAACGGTCGTGACGACGTCGCTCACCGTCGTGGCGGCCGGACCGGGGCGGCCGTCGCCCGGATCGATTCCACTGAGGCGGTTCCGCCGGACCTCGACCGGTCCGAGCACCAGGGCGACGCGGTGAGCGGACTCCGCCTCGCGATCGGTTTCGAAGGACGGCCGAAGGACGGCCGGCGGAGGAGCACGCCCGTCCCCGGCCCCGGGCGGGCGTCACGCCCAGCCCGTCGGCCGGTCTCCCTCACGTGTCGGCCAGGTCCAAGGCCGAGAGCCCGCTCCAGGCCTTCCCCGAGGCCCGGGGACCCGCCTCGGCCGCGGCCGAGCTCCTCGGCGTACGAAGAAGCCCGGCCGGCTCCCCCGTGGGGGAACCGGCCGGGCTTCTTCAGCTGTCGACCGAGGCTCAGACGAGCTCGGTGACGGTGCCGCCGGCGGCGGCGATCTTCTCCTTGGCGGAGCCGGAGACGGCGTCGACCGTCACCTGCAGCGCCACGGAGACCTCGCCCTGGCCCAGGACCTTGACGAGCTGGTTCTTGCGAACGGCACCCTTGGCGACCAGGTCGGCCACCGTGACCTCGCCACCCTGCGGGTAGAGCGCGGTGAGCTTGTCCAGGTTCACGACCTGGTACTCGGTGCGGAAGGGGTTCTTGAAGCCCTTCAGCTTCGGCAGACGCATGTGGAGGGGCATCTGCCCACCCTCGAAGCGCTGCGGAACCTGGTAGCGGGCCTTCGTACCCTTCGTACCACGACCGGCCGTCTTACCCTTCGACGCCTCACCACGACCCACACGGGTCTTGGCGGTCTTGGCGCCGGGGGCCGGACGGAGGTTGTGGGCCTTCAGCGGGTTGTTCTCCGCCATGTCAGTCAACCTCCTCGACCGTCACGAGGTGGCGGACGGTGTGCACCATTCCGCGGAACTCGGGGCGGTCCTCCTTGACAACCACGTCGTTGACCTTCTTGAGGCCAAGCGAACGCAGGGTGTCGCGGTGGTTCTGCTTGCTGCCGATGTACGACTTCGTCTGCGTGACCTTGAGGCGAGCCATCACACACCCGCCCCAGCACGCGCACGGAGCAGAGCCGCGGGAGCGACGTCCTCGAGGGGCAGACCACGGCGAGCCGCGATCTCCTCGGGACGCTGCAGGCCCTTCAGGGCCTCCACGGTCGCGTGCACGATGTTGATCGCGTTGTCGGAGCCGAGCGACTTCGACAGGATGTCGTGAACGCCGGCGCACTCCAGAACGGCGCGCACCGGGCCACCGGCGATAACACCGGTACCGGGGGAAGCAGGCTTCAGCAGGACAACGCCGGCCGCCTTCTCGCCCTGGATCGGGTGCGGGATGGTGCCCTGGATGCGGGGAACCTTGAAGAAGTTCTTCTTGGCTTCCTCGACGCCCTTGGCGATGGCCGCGGGAACTTCCTTGGCCTTGCCGTAACCGACACCTACGGTGCCGTCACCGTCACCCACCACGACGAGCGCGGTGAAGCTGAAGCGACGACCACCCTTGACAACCTTGGCGACGCGGTTGATCGCGACAACGCGCTCAACGTACGCGGTCTTCTCGGCGGCAGCGCCACCGTCGCGGCCCTTCCGGTCCCGCCGCTCGCCGCCACCGGCACCGCTTCCGCGGCGCTGGGGTCCAGCCATTGGATTACCTCTCTCTGTTACGTCCGTTAGTCCCGGAACCGGGGCTTAGAACTTCAGCCCGGCTTCGCGGGCGGCGTCAGCCAGAGCGGCAATGCGCCCGGCGTACCTGTTGCCACCACGGTCGAACACGACAGCCTCGACGCCGGCGGCCTTGGCGCGCTCGGCGACCAGGGCGCCGACCTGCTTGGCCTGCGCGGACTTGTCACCCTCGCCGCCGCGGATCGACGCGTCCAGGGTCGACGCCGACGCAAGGGTGTGACCCTTGAGGTCGTCGATGACCTGAGCGGTGATACCGCGGTTGGAACGCGTCACGACGAGGCGCGGACGCTCCGCCGTACCCGACACGTTCTTGCGGATGCGGATGTGGCGGCGCTTCTTGGCGGCGCCCTTGTAGGCGTCGCCCTTGGCGATCTTCACACCGTATGCCATGGCTTACTTACCAGCCTTTCCGACCTTGCGGCGGATGACCTCGCCCGCGTACTTCACGCCCTTGGCCTTGTAGGGGTCGGGCTTGCGAAGCTTGCGGATGTTGGCGGCGACCTCGCCGACCTTCTGCTTGTCGATGCCCTCGACCGAGAACTTGGTCGGCGACTCGACCTTGAACGAGATGCCCTCGGGCGCCTCGACCACGATCGGGTGGCTGTAGCCGAGCTGGAACTCCAGACCGGAGCCCTTCGCGGCCACGCGGTAACCGACACCGCTGATCTCGAGCGCCTTGACGTAACCCTGGGTCACACCGGTGATCATGTTGGCCACCAGCGTGCGGGACAGGCCGTGCAGGGCCTTGTTCTGACGCTCGTCGTTCGGACGGTTGACGTTGAGCACGCCATCCTCGCCCTTAACGATCTCGATCGGCGCGGCGACGGTGTGGCTCAGGGTGCCCTTGGAACCCTTGACCGTGACCGTGCGGCCATCGATGGTGACGTCCACGCCGGCGGGAACCTGGATAGGCAGCTTGCCAATACGCGACATTAGCTATTCCTCCGTTCCCGACTACCAGACGTAGGCGAGGACTTCCCCACCTACGCCCTTCTTGCCTGCCTGCTGGCCGGTCAGGAGACCGTGGGACGTGGAGATGATCGCCACGCCCAGGCCGCCGAGGACCTTCGGCAGGTTGGTGGACTTCGCGTAAACCCGGAGACCGGGCTTCGAGATCCGCTTGATGCCCGCGATGGAGCGCTCACGGTTCGGACCGAACTTGAGCTCGAGGACGAGGTTCTTGCCGACCTCGGCGTCCTCGACCTTCCAGCCCGTGATGAAGCCCTCCTGCTGGAGGATTTCCGCGATGTGAGACTTGATCTTGCTGTGCGGCATCGTCACGGAGTCGTGGTATGCCGAGTTCGCGTTACGCAGACGAGTCAGCATGTCCGCGATCGGATCAGTCATGGTCATGAATTGGCCTTCGGCCTCTCTCGCCGGGGTTTCCAGTGCGCCATCCCTCTCCCCACACAGGGGTGGGACGGGTGCGGCGCGGGGACCTACGGCGTAGTAAGTCGTACGGGCGGCGGACGCCCAACCCCACAAGCCTAAGGCATGCGGGGGTGGGCCTCCGCCGACCCAATGCTTACCGAGAGACTCCGGGAATCCCTAACGCCCAAAGGACAGAAGGGGATTACCAGGAGCTCTTGGTCACGCCCGGCAGCTCGCCACGGTGAGCCATCTCACGGAGGCACACGCGGCACAGGCCGAACTTGCGGTACACGGAGTGGGGACGACCACAGCGCTGGCAGCGCGTGTAGCCGCGCACGCCGAACTTGGGCTTGCGGGCAGCCTTCGCGATGAGAGCCTTCTTCGCCATCTCGCTTACGCCTCCTTGAACGGGAAGCCGAGGTGACGCAGAAGGGCACGGCCCTCGTCGTCGTTGGTCGCCGTGGTCACCACGGTGATGTCCATACCCCGGACACGGTCGATCTTGTCCTGGTCGATCTCGTGGAACATGACCTGCTCCGTGAGACCGAAGGTGTAGTTGCCCCGGCCGTCGAACTGCTTGGGGGACAGGCCGCGGAAGTCGCGGATGCGCGGGAGCGCGAGCGACAGGGTGCGGTCCAGGAACTCCCACATGCGGTCGCCACGGAGGGTGACGTGCGCACCGATCGGCTGACCCTCACGCAGCTTGAACTGCGCGATGGACTTGCGGGCCTTGGTGACGGCCGGCTTCTGACCGGTGATGGTGGTCAGGTCACGGACGGCACCGTCCATGAGCTTCGAGTCACGGGCGGCGTCGCCGACACCCATGTTGACCACGATCTTCACGAGGCCGGGGATCTGCATGACGTTCTCGTACTTGAACTCGTCACGCAGCTTGCCCGCGATCTCCTCGCGGTACTTCGTCTTGAGACGCGGAGTGGTGGTAGCCATCAGATGTCCTCACCCGTCCGCTTGGCAACGCGGATCTTGTTGCCCTCGTCGTCGAAGCGGTAACCGACACGCGTGACGACCTTCTTGCCGTCCTTCTCCACGACCAGCTGGACGTTGGAGACGTGGACCGGAGCCTCGGTCGTGACGATGCCGCCGGCCTGCGAGGGGCCGGCCTTGGTGTGCTTCTTGACCCGGTTGACACCCTCGACCAGGACGCGGTTCTCGCGCGGGAAGGCCGTGATGACCTTGCCCTGCTTGCCCTTGTCCTTACCGGTGATGACCTGGACCAGGTCGCCCTTCTTGATCTTCATGCTTACAGCACCTCCGGCGCGAGCGAGATGATCTTCATGAACTTCTTCTCGCGCAGCTCACGGCCGACCGGGCCGAAGATACGGGTGCCACGAGGGTCGCCGTCGTTCTTGAGAATGACAGCGGCGTTCTCGTCGAAGCGGATGTACGAGCCGTCCTGGCGGCGGCGCTCCTTGACGGTGCGAACGATGACCGCCTTGACGACGTCACCCTTCTTCACGTTGCCACCGGGGATCGCGTCCTTGACGGTGGCGACGATGACGTCACCGATGCCCGCGTAGCGGCGACCCGAGCCACCGAGAACACGGATGCAAAGGATCTCCTTGGCACCAGTGTTGTCGGCGACACGCAGTCGCGACTCCTGCTGGATCACGTCTATCTCCTGATTGTCTGCCGGTTCCCGGCAGGGGCTTCAGAAGAAGCCCCTGCCGAGCCTGGCGGAACTGACCTGAGGGAAACCCCTCAGGCTGAACTTTTGGATTTCCCTTGCGGGAAATTCCTTACTTGGCCTTCTCGAGGATCTCGACGACGCGCCAGTGCTTCGTGGCGGACAGCTTCCGGGTCTCCATCAGGAGGACGCGGTCGCCGATGCCGGCAGCGTTCTGCTCGTCGTGAGCCTTGAGCTTGTTCGTACGGCGGATGACCTTGCCGTACAGCGCGTGCTTGACGCGGTCCTCGACAGCGACGACGACGGTCTTGTCCATCTTGTCGCTGACGACCAGGCCCTCGCGGACCTTGCGAGCGTTGCGCTCGGTCTTCTCAGTCACGTTGCTCTCGCTCATCAGGCGTTCTCCACCGTCTCGATGCCCAGCTCACGCTCACGCATCAGGGTGTAGATCCGGGCGATGTCCTTACGGACGGACTTGAGCCGACCGTGGTTCTCGAGCTGACCCGTCGCCGCCTGGAAGCGGAGGTTGAACAGCTCTTCCTTGGCCTCGCGGAGCTTGTTGAGAAGCTCCTCGTTGCCCAGCTCGCGCAGCTCGGACGCCTTGGTACCGGCCGACATCACAGCTCACCTGCTTCGCGCTTCACGATCTTGCACTTCATCGGCAGCTTGTGGGCCGCACGGGTCAGGGCCTCGCGCGCGATCTTCTCGTTCGGGTAGGACAGTTCGAACATCACCCGACCCGGCTTGACGTTCGCGATCCACCACTCCGGAGAACCCTTACCGGAACCCATGCGGGTCTCGGCAGGCTTCTTCGTCAGCGGACGGTCCGGGTAGATGTTGATCCAGACCTTGCCGCCACGCTTGATGTGGCGGGTCATCGCGATACGGGCCGCCTCGATCTGGCGGTTGGTCACGTACGCCGGCGTGAGGGCCTGAATGCCGTACTCGCCGAACGCAACCTGCGTACCACCCTTGCTGGCGCCGGAGCGCTTCGGGTGGTGCTGCTTGCGGTGCTTGACCCTACGGGGGATCAGCATTTCGGTCAGGCCTCCGTTCCGGTGCTCTCAGCCGGAGCGGCAGCGGCGGCGGGAGCCTCGGCCTTGGGGGCCTCGGCAGCCGGCGCGGACTGCTGCTGCGGCTTGCGGCCGCGGCCGCCACGCTCGCCACCGCGGCCACCACGGCCGGCCGGGCGGTCGCCAGCGCCGGCGCCACGGGCCGGGCGGTTACCCGCACGGGCAGCGGCGTTCTCGGCGCGGACCTCGGCGATGTTCTTGACGTCGCCCTTGTAGATCCAGACCTTCACGCCGATGCGGCCGAAGGTCGTCTTGGCCTCGAAGAAGCCGTAGTCGACGTTCGCGCGGAGCGTGTGCAGGGGCACACGGCCCTCGCGGTAGAACTCCGAGCGGGACATCTCGGCGCCGCCGAGACGACCGCCGCACTGGATCTTGATGCCCTTGGCGCCGGCCTTCATCGTGCCCTGCATGCTCTTGCGCATGGCACGACGGAAGGAGACGCGGGAGGAGAGCTGCTCGGCAACGGCCTGGGCGACCAGCTGGGCGTCCATCTCGGGGTTCTTGACCTCGAGGATGTTCAGCTGGACCTGCTTGCCCGTGAGCTTCTCGAGGTCGCCGCGGATGCGGTCGGCCTCGGCGCCACGGCGGCCGATGACGATGCCGGGACGCGCGGTGTGGATGTCCACCCGCACGCGGTCACGGGTGCGCTCGATCTCAACCTTCGAGATGCCGGCGCGCTCCATGCCGGACGTCATCATCCGACGGATGGCGACGTCTTCCTTGACGTAGTCCTTGTACAGCTTGTCGGCGTACCAGCGGGACTTGAAGTCCGTGGTGATGCCGAGCCGGAACCCATGCGGGTTAACCTTCTGGCCCATTACCGGGTTCCTTCCTTGCTGCTGACGACCACGGTGATGTGGCTGGTCCGCTTACGGATCCGGTAGGCACGGCCCTGAGCACGCGGACGGAACCGCTTCAGGGTCGGGCCCTCATCCACGTACGCCTCGCTGATGACCAGCGTGGAGGCGTCGGTGTGGTCGTAGTTGTGTGCAGCGTTGGCGATGGCGCTGTCCAGCACCTTGCCAACCGGCACGCTCGCGGCCTGCGGGGCGAAACGCAGGACCGCCTGAGCCTCCGTGGCGTCCATGCCACGGATAAGGTCCACCACGCGGCGGGCCTTCATGGGCGTGACGCGGATGTACCGCGCCTGGGCCCTGGCTTCCATGGTTGTCCTTCCAGTGTCTGTCATGGTCATTCCACCCCGCTGTTAGCGGCGCTTCGACTTCCGGTCGTCCTTCACGTGACCCCGGAAGGTGCGCGTCGGCGAGAACTCGCCGAGCTTGTGGCCGACCATCGACTCGGTGACAAACACCGGAATGTGGGTCTTGCCGTTGTGCACCGCGATCGTGTGGCCGAGCATGGCCGGGATGATCATCGAGCGACGGGACCAGGTCTTGATGACGTTCTTGGTACCGGCTTCGTTCTGGGCGTCCACCTTCTTGACGAGGTGGCCGTCGACGAAGGGTCCCTTCTTGAGACTGCGCGGCATCTAAACCCGCTCCTAGCGCTTCTTGTTCGTCTTGCGGCGGCGGACGATGTACTTGTTCGAAGCCTTCTTCGGCGAACGAGTACGACCCTCCTTCTGACCCCACGGGGAGACCGGGTGGCGACCACCGGAGGTCTTGCCCTCACCACCACCGTGCGGGTGGTCGACCGGGTTCATCGCCACACCGCGGACGGTCGGGCGAACGCCAAGCCAGCGCTTGCGGCCGGCCTTGCCCCAGTTGATGTTCGACTGCTCGGCGTTGCCGACCTCGCCGATGGTGGCGCGGCAGCGGGCGTCGACGAGACGGATCTCACCGGACGGCATGCGGAGGTGGGCCATCGTGCCCTCCTTCGCCAGCAGCTGCACGGAGGCACCAGCGGAGCGCGCGAACTTGGCGCCGCCACCGGGACGGAGCTCGATCGCGTGGATCGTGGTACCGACCGGGATGTTGCGGAGCGCCAGGTTGTTGCCGGGCTTGATGTCAGCGCCGGGGCCGTTCTCGACGCGGTCACCCTGCGTCAGACCCTTGGGGGCGATGATGTAGCGCTTCTCGCCGTCCACGTAGTGGAGCAGCGCGATGCGCGCGGTGCGGTTGGGGTCGTACTCGATGTGAGCGACCTTGGCCGGCACGCCGTCCTTGTCGTGACGACGGAAGTCGATCACGCGGTAGGCGCGCTTGTGGCCACCGCCCTGGTGACGGACGGTCACACGACCGGTGTTGTTACGGCCGCCCTTGCTGTGCAGGGGGCGGACCAGCGACTTCTCCGGCGTGGACCGCGTGATCTCGACGAAGTCGGCTACGGAGGAGCCACGGCGGCCCGGCGTAGTCGGCTTGTACTTGCGGATTCCCATTTCTCAGTCCTCGTCCGATTCCGGACGATCCAGACCGCCGTTAGGCGGTCGGACCGCCGAAGATGTCGATACGGTTGCCCTCGGCAAGGGTCACGATGGCGCGCTTGGTGTCCTTGCGCTTGCCGAAACCGGCCTTGGTGCGCTTGCGCTTACCCTGGCGGTTGATCGTGTTGACCCCGGTGACCTTGACCGAGAAGACCGCCTCGACGGCCTGCTTGATCTGGGTCTTGTTGGAGCCAGGCGCGACGATGAACGTGTACTTGTTCTCGTCCAGCAGGGCGTAGCTCTTCTCCGAGACGACCGGCTTGACGAGAATGTCGCGCGGGTCCGAGAAGGTCTTGCTGGTGACGACGGCCTCAGTCATCAGGCGTCGCTCCCTTCGGTCTCAGCGGTCTGGGGGCCAGACACGAAGGACTCGAGGGCGGCCTGGGTGAAGACCACGTCGTCGGAGACGATCACGTCGTACGTGTTGAGCTGGCCCGGCTCCAGGATGTGCACCTGGGGCAGGTTGCGGGCGGACAGCCACGCGGCCTCGTCGGAGCGCTCGGCGATCAGGAGCAGGTTCTTGCGCTCCGAGATCTTGCCGAACAGCGTCTTGGCGGCCTTGGTGGAGACGTCACCCTCGACCACGCCGGTGACGACGTGGATGCGGGAGTGGTTCGCCCGGTCCGACAGGGCACCGCGGAGGGCGGCGGCCTTCATCTTCTTCGGGGTCCGCTGCGAGTAGTCACGCGGCACGGGACCGTGCACGACGCCACCACCGGCGAACTGCGGGGCGCGGGTCGAACCCTGACGGGCGCGGCCGGTGCCCTTCTGGCGGTAAGGCTTCTTGCCACCACCGCGGACTTCGCCACGGGTCTTGGTCTTGTGCGTGCCCTGACGGGCCGCGGCCAGCTGCGCGACGACGACCTGGTGGATCAGCGGGACGCTGACCTTGGCGCCGAAGATCTCCTCGGGGAGCTCGACGGTCCCGGCCTTGTCGCCAGACGGCGAAAGGATGTCAATGGTGCTCATCGGTTCCTCAAACCCCCTTGGCCGCGGTGCGGACCAGGACGAGGCCACCGTTGGGGCCGGGGACGGCGCCCTTGATGAGCAGCAGACCCTTCTCGGCGTCAACGGCGTGGACGGTCAGGTTCTGGGTGGTCACACGCTCGTTGCCCATGCGACCGGCCATGCGCATGCCCTTGAAGACACGGCCCGGGGTGGCGCAGCCACCGATCGAACCGGGCTTGCGGTGCACGCGGTGGGCACCGTGCGAGGCCTTGCCACCACGGAAGTTGTGGCGCTTCATCGCACCGGCGAAGCCCTTGCCCTTGCTCTTGCCGGTGACGTCGACCTTCACGCCGGCCTCGAAGACCTCGGCGGTGATCTCCTGGCCGAGCGTGTACTCGGAGGCGTCAGCGGTGCGGAGCTCCACCAGGTGGCGGCGCGGGGTGACGTCGGCCTTGGCGAAGTGGCCCTTGAGGGGCTTGTTCACCTTGCGCGGGTCGATCTCGCCGAAGGCGATCTGGACCGACTCGTAGCCGTCGACGTCGTTCGTACGGACCTGGGTCACGACATTCGGGCCGGCCTTGACGACGGTCACCGGGACGACCCGGTTGTTCTCGTCCCAGACCTGCGTCATGCCGAGCTTCTCGCCCAGGATGCCCTTGATGTTCTTAGCCATCTCGCGCGTCACCTCAGAGCTTGATCTCGATGTCGACGCCCGCCGGCAGGTCGAGGCGCATGAGCGAGTCAACCGTCTTCGGCGTGGGGTCGAGGATGTCGATGAGGCGCTTGTGCGTGCGCATCTCGAAGTGCTCGCGCGAGTCCTTGTACTTGTGCGGCGACTTGATGACGCAGTACACGTTCTTCTCAGTGGGCAGCGGCACCGGGCCCGCGACCGACGCACCAGTGCGGGTCACCGTCTCGACGATCTTCTTCGCCGAGGAGTCGATGACCTCGTGGTCGTAGGCCTTGAGCCGGATGCGGATCTTCTGTCCCGCCATGGCTACTAGTAGTCCTTTGTCTCGTAACGCTCTGGAACCCGGTGCGTTCGCGGTTTCCTCCGACCCACGCGGTCGGGCGTGTCGCGCTCCCTCTACGCAGAAGTCCCTGAGGACTTCCCAACCAAGGGGGCGCGGTCGCCATGACCGCAAGCCGGGGGCAAATCACCCACCGGGTGCCTGGTCTGCACCCCGCTGACGCTTCCCAGAAGATTCCCGTACGTCCGCCCCTGAGAAGGAGCGACGAGTACTGTGGGACTCGCTTCCGGTCCTCCCGACGGGAGGCGCGCAGCATCGGCACTCAACCGAGCAACCCCGACAGTCTGCCATACGGGGCCATCCGGCCGCCAATCGGAACCCGAGACTGTACCCCACGTCACGTACGCCCATGCGCCGGGGCGCGCACCCCTGACGCGCACGCCCCCCACTCCGCCGTCATCCCAGGCGCCGGGCCCGCTCCGTCAGATGCCGCCGCTCGGGCGCGCTCGTGGTGTGCCGGGCCGCCTCGCGGTAGGCGGCGGCCGCGCCCTCCTTCTCCCCGAGGAGTTCGAGGAGATGCGCGCGGGTCGCGAGGAGGCGGTGGTTCCGGGCGAGCAGCCGGTCCGCCGCGAGGCCGTCGAGGAGGTCCAGGCCGGCCCGCGGGCCGTGGACCATGGCGACGGCGACCGCGCGGTTGAGGGTGACCATCGGGTTCGGCCCGGTGCGCTCCAGGAGCTCGTACAGGGCGAGGATCTGCGGCCAGTCCGTGGCCTCCGCGGACGGGGCCTCGTCGTGCACGGCCGCGATCGCCGCCTGGAGCTGGTACGGGCCGACCCGGCCCCGCGGCAGGGTGCGGCCGAGCAGCTCCGCGCCCTCGGCGATCAGCCCGGCGTCCCAGCTCCCCCGGTCCTGCTCCGCGAGCGGTACGAGTTCCCCGTGCGGGCCCGTGCGGGCCGGGCGGCGGGCGTCGGTGAGCAGCATCAGCGCGAGCAGGCCCGCCGTCTCGGCGTCGTCGGGGACGAGCCGGTGCAGCATCCGGGTCAGCCGGATCGCCTCCGTGGACAGCTCGGGCGCGGTGAGCGCGTCGCCGCCGCTGGCCGTGTAGCCCTCGTTGAAGACCAGGTAGAGCACGTGCCGCACCTCGGCGAGACGGGCGGTGCGGTCCTCGCCCTCGGGCAGTGCGAGCGACCAGCCGCCGGCCCTGATCGTCTGCTTGGCCCGGCTGATCCGCTGCGCCATGGTCGACTCGGGCACGAGGAAGGCGGCGGCGATCTGCGCGGTGGTGAGGCCTCCGACGGCCCGCAGGGTGAGCGCGATCCGGCTGGGCGGCGACAGGTCCGGGTGGCAGCAGAGGAAGAGCAGGGACAGGGAGTCGTCCCGGTCGGTGTCCGGGGCGTCGTCGGCGGCGCGCGCGAGGAGCTCGGAGTCCGGAGTGGCGAGCGCGACGGCGTCCTCCCGGCGCCGGCGGGCGGCCTCGGCGCGCACCAGGTCGACGAACCTGCGGGTGGCGACGGTCAGCAGCCAGCCGCGCGGGTGCTCGGGCACCCCGTCCTCGGGCCACTGCCGCGCGGCCGCGATCAGGGCCTCCTGGACGGCGTCCTCGCAGAGGTCGAAGGTGCCGTGGCGGCGGACGAGCGCGCCGAGGACCTGCGGCGCGTGGGTGCGCAGCAGGTCCTCGATCTCGTGCGTGCCGGTCACACGTCCGCCGCGGACTCGTGCAGGACCGGCCACAGCTCGACGGGGTCGACGTCCGCGAAGGGCATGTCGGCGGCGATCTCCTGGGCCCGCTCCAGGCTGTCGCAGTCCAGCAGGTAGAAGCTGGCGAGGTACTCCTTGGTCTCCAGGTACGGGCCGTCGGTGACCGCGGGGGCCCCGCCCTCGCGTCGGACGAGCTGGGCGGCGGCCGCGTCGGCGAGGCCGTACGCGCCGATCAGCTCGCCGCTCTCCCGGTACCTGCGGTTGAAGGCCTCCTGCCGGGCGATCGCCTCGGGCCAGGCCTCGGCCGGGAAGGAGTCCCACTTGGCCTGGTTGCCGTAGATCATCGCGACGTACTTCATCTCGGGTGTCCTCCCCGTCCCGCCCGCCCCGGTGGCGCGCTGTCACCCTTCGGTCGTTGCCAGGATCGCGCTCTCGACATCCGGCCGCACCATTTCCAAGATCTTTTTCCGGAGATCTTTCCGAGGGTGCCGTCGAGGCACAACCCCGCCGCTCGTACGTCCGTCTTCCCGTGGACTGATGAGCGAAGGGGCCACGCCTTGCACACTCCACCCCGTCGGCGGACGGTTCTCGCCGCCGCCCTCGCGGTCACCGCGGCCGCCGCCGGGTGTTCCGTACCGGAGCCGCGCCGGACCGCTCCGACGGCCGATCCCGCGCCGGGCAGGCCGATCGCCTCCGCCGGGGCCCGGCGGCCGCTGCTCATGCAGTTCTCCGCGCACCCGGACGACGACCTGTACTTCATGAACCCGGACACGCAGCGGCTGCTCGACGCGGGCGTCCCGCTCGTCTCCGTGTACGTGACGGCCGGCGAGCACACCGGCCGGAACCGGATCGCGGGGATGCCGGAGAGTCCCCCGGACCGGGCGGCCTACTCCTCCGCCCGCCACCAGGGCCTGCGCCAGTCGTACGCGGTGGCGCTCGGCCTCCCGGCGTTCACGCCGTGGCGCCGGGAGGTGCTGACGCTCCCCGGCGGCCGGCGGGCCGAGGCCGACACCCTCGCGCACGGCTCCCGCAGGGTCGAACTGGTCTTCCTCAACCTGCCGATGCACACCAGCCGCCGCTACATGGCCGTGCCCTCGCTCTGGCAGGACCGGGCCCTGGAGCTGCGCACCCACCTGTCGGCCGGCTCCCCCGTCACCCGTGCCGACACCTACGACTACGACCAGCTGGTCGACGTCCTGGTCGGCCTGCTCCGCCGCCACCGGCCCACGGTCGTGCACACCCTGGACCCGGACCCCGACATCCAGCACAGCGACGAGGCGACCCGGCAGCGGGACTCCGAGCAGCCGGGGTACGCCGACCACGGGGACCACACGGCGGTCGCCTCCTTCACCTGGGCCGCGCTGTGCCGCTGGGTCACGGACGCGGTCCGGGACGGCGAGCCGATCCCGGCCTTCACCACCACCGCCTTCCGCGGCTACTACAACCGCCACTGGCCCAAGAACCTCCCGCCCGCCGTCCTGGCGGAGAAGGCCGCCCGGCTCGTCCCGTACGGCGGCGCCCCGTCCTGGCCGTGCGGGAACCCCTCCGGCTGCGGCGACTACGGCGTCGGCGGCGACCGGCCGCTGACCAACCGCAAGGGCTGGGTGCGCTCCACGCACCACCGCTGGCCGGGCGCGGGCCCGGCCCTCGCCGAGGAACCGGACGGCCGGCTCACGGCGTACGGAGTGCTGGGGCTGCGTGCGGTCCGCTGGCGGGAGTCCGCGCCCGGCGTCTGGGGCGAGCCGGTCGACCTGGGCGGTGGCCCGCTCGCGCCCGCGCTCGGCTCCGCGGTGCTCGGCGACGGCCGGGTGCTGCTCCTCGGGGTGCGGTTCGCCGCGCTCGACGGCCACGGCGGGGCCAACCGGCGCGAGGTGGTGCTCCTGGAGCAGCGCTCCCCCGGCGACGCCTTCCTGGCCTGGCGGGGCCTGGGGAACCCGGAGCGCTCGGACGACCGGGGCCGCAGGATCGGCGCCCCGGTGGCGCTCGCGGCCCCCGACGGCCGGGTCCACCTCTTCGTACGGAACGCGGACAAGGGCGTCTCGACGCGGGTCCGGGCGGCGGACGGCTCCTGGTCCCCGTGGCGGCCGCTCCCGGGTGACGTGGAGGTCCAGGACGGTCTGGCCGTCTCGGCGGACGCGGCCGGCCGGGTGCATGTGTACGCGGCGGGCCGGGACGCCGTACGGCACTGGGTGGACGGAGTCCTCCAGCGGGCCGCGCTGCCGCTCTCCGGGGCCACGGTGGCGAGCGCGGACGGCGAGCTGTACCACCGGGCGCCGGCGTCCGCGCGGCTCACCGGCCCGGGCGGCGACGCCGGCCTCGACGGGTACGGGGGCGTGGTCGCCGCGCGGTCGGCGGCGCTCGGGACCGTGCTGCTCGGCACGGACGGGAAGGGGCGGGTGGCGCTCAGAGCCGGCGGCCGGCTTCGCACACGGAAGGAGACGGCCGTCTCGACCGCGCTCCACCTGGGCCCCCGCGGGGCGACCGTGGTGGGGCTGGGCGCGGACGGCCACCCGTGGAGCTGGCGGCCGTAGGCCCTCCGGACATGCGAGAAGGCCCCGCACCTCTCGGTGCGGGGCCTTCCCTCACTGCTCAGCAGCTCTTACGAGCTACCAGGTCGGTTCAAGATCAGGCAGTGATCTTGACGACCTGGCCGGCGCCGACGGTCCGGCCACCCTCACGGATGGCGAACTTGAGGCCCTCCTCCATGGCGACGGGCTGGATCAGCTCGACGGACATGGCGGTGTTGTCGCCCGGCATGACCATCTCGGTGCCCTCGGGGAGGGTCACGACGCCGGTCACGTCCGTGGTACGGAAGTAGAACTGCGGGCGGTAGTTGTTGAAGAACGGGGTGTGACGGCCACCCTCGTCCTTCGACAGGATGTAGGCCTGGGCCTCGAACTTCGTGTGCGGCGTGACCGAGCCCGGCTTGATGATGACCTGGCCGCGCTCGACGTCCTCGCGCTTGATGCCACGGAGGAGCAGACCGACGTTCTCACCGGCCTGGCCCTCGTCGAGCAGCTTGCGGAACATCTCGATGCCGGTGACCGTGGTGGTGGTCTTCTCGGTCTTGATGCCGATGATGTCGACGGTCTCGTTGACCTTGAGGACACCACGCTCGATACGACCGGTGACGACGGTGCCACGACCGGTGATCGTGAAGACGTCCTCGATCGGCATCAGGAACGGCTTGTCGACGTCACGCTCGGGCTGCGGGATGGACTCGTCCACGGCGTGCATGAGGCCGAGGAGCTTCTCGCCCCACTCCTTGTCGCCCTCGAGCGCCTTGAGCGCCGAGACGCGGACGACCGGCAGGTCGTCGCCCGGGAACTCGTACTCGGAGAGGAGCTCACGGACCTCGAGCTCGACGAGCTCCAGGATCTCCTCGTCGTCCACCATGTCGGCCTTGTTCAGGGCGACGACGATGTACGGAACGCCGACCTGGCGAGCAAGGAGGACGTGCTCCTTGGTCTGCGGCATCGGGCCGTCGGTGGCGGCGACCACGAGGATGGCGCCGTCCATCTGCGCCGCACCCGTGATCATGTTCTTGATGTAGTCGGCGTGACCGGGGCAGTCGACGTGCGCGTAGTGACGCGACTCCGTCTGGTACTCGACGTGCGCGATCGAGATGGTGATACCGCGCTGGCGCTCCTCGGGAGCCTTGTCGATCTGGTCGAAGGCCGAGGCCTCGTTCAGGTCCGGGTACGCGTCGTGCAGCACCTTGGTAATGGCGGCCGTGAGGGTCGTCTTACCGTGGTCGATGTGACCGATGGTGCCGATGTTGACGTGCGGCTTAGTCCGCTCGAACTTCGCCTTCGCCACGGGGGTCCTCCTGGAGTGGTTCTGAACGCCTTGCTTCATCGGCGCCAGGTGATCTTTGCTGGGATGCCAGTAACCGGGGCCCGATACCTCGGGTTTCGGGGGCCGGGCCCCGGTGACTGGTGTCAAGCCTAAAGCGTGAACCCGGGAGAGTTACTCGCCCTTGGCCTTCGCGATGATCTCCTCGGCGACGTTCCGCGGAACCTCGGCGTAGGAGTCGAACTGCATCGAGTAGCTTGCGCGACCCGAGGTCTTGCTGCGGAGGTCGCCGACGTAGCCGAACATCTCCGACAGGGGCACGAGGCCCCGCACGATGCGAGCACCGTGACGCTCCTCCATGGCCTGGATCTGGCCACGGCGGGAGTTGATGTCGCCGATGACCTCGCCCATGTAGTCCTCGGGCGTGGTGACCTCAACGGCCATCATCGGCTCGAGGATGACGGGAGAAGCCTTGCGCGCGGCCTCCTTGAAGGCCTGCGAACCGGCGATCTTGAACGCGAGCTCGGAGGAGTCGACCTCGTGGTAGCCACCGTCGAGAAGGATGACGCGGACGCCAGTCATCTCGTAGCCGGCCAGGATGCCGAACTGCATGGCCTCCTGCGCACCCGCGTCGACCGAAGGGATGTACTCCTTCGGGATGCGGCCACCGGTGACCTTGTTCACGAACTCGTACGAGGCGTCGCCGCCCTCGATGGGCTCGATCGCGATCTGCACCTTGGCGAACTGACCGGTACCACCGGTCTGCTTCTTGTGGGTGTAGTCCACGCGCTCGACGGCCTTGCGGATCGTCTCGCGGTACGCGACCTGCGGCTTGCCGACGTTCGCCTCGACCTTGAACTCGCGACGCATGCGGTCGACGAGGATGTCGAGGTGAAGCTCGCCCATACCACCGATGATGGTCTGGCCGGTCTCCTCGTCCGAGTGGACCTGGAAGGAGGGGTCCTCCTCCGCGAGACGCTGGATGGCGACACCCAGCTTCTCCTGGTCACCCTTGGACTTGGGCTCGATGGCGACCTGGATGACCGGGGCCGGGAAGTCCATGGACTCCAGGATGACCGGGTTCTTCTCGTCGCACAGCGTCTCACCGGTGGTGGTCTGCTTCAGGCCCATGACGGCGACGATGTCGCCGGCGCCCACCGAGTCGATCTCCTCACGCTTGTTCGCGTGCATGCGGTAGATCTTGCCGATGCGCTCCTTCTTGCCCTTGACGGAGTTCAGCACCGCGGTGCCGGCCTCCAGGCGACCGGAGTAGATCCGGACGAAGGTGAGCTTGCCGAGGTGCGGGTCGCTCGCGATCTTGAACGCGAGGGCCGACAGCGGCTCGTCGTCGGACGGCTTGCGCTTGACGACGACCTCGGCGTCCTTGACGTCGTGGCCCTCGATGGCCTCGACGTCCAGGGGCGACGGGAGGTAGCGCACGACCGCGTCGAGCAGGGGCTGAACGCCCTTGTTCTTGAACGCGGTGCCACAGAAGACGGGGGTCACCGTGGTGTCGCCACCCTTGCCGGAGGCAATGGTGATGCGACGGACGGCGGCGTAGAGCTGCTCCTCGGTGGGCTCGGTGCCCTCGAGGAAGAGCTCCATGAGCTCCTCGTCGTTCTCCGCGATGGTCTCGACCATCTTGGCGCGGTACTCGTCGGCGAGCTCGGCCTTGTCCGCGGGGATGTCGACGACGTCGTACATCTCGCCCTTGGTGGCCTCGGCGGACCAGACGAGGGCCTTCATGCGAACGAGGTCGATGACGCCCTCGAAGTCGGCCTCGGCACCGATCGGCAGCTGCATGACGATCGGGGTCGCGCCGAGGCGGTCCACGATCATGTCGACGCAGCGGAGGAAGTCGGCACCGGTCCGGTCGAGCTTGTTGACGAAGCAGATACGCGGAACGCCGTAGCGGTCCGCCTGACGCCAGACGGTCTCGGACTGGGGCTCGACGCCGGCCACACCGTCGAACACCGTGACAGCACCGTCGAGCACGCGCAGCGAACGCTCCACCTCGACGGTGAAGTCGACGTGACCCGGCGTGTCGATGATGTTGATCGTGTGATCGACATTCTCGAGCGGCCAGTGGCAGGTCGTCGCGGCGGACGTGATCGTGATGCCGCGCTCCTGCTCCTGCTCCATCCAGTCCATCGTGGCAGCGCCGTCGTGGACTTCACCGATCTTGTACGAGACGCCGGTGTAGAACAGGATCCGCTCGGTGGTGGTCGTCTTGCCCGCGTCGATGTGAGCCATGATGCCGATGTTGCGCACCTTGGCAAGGTCAAGCGAAGTGGTAGCCATATCGGCTCAGTCTTCTCTCGGTCTCGATGTGGGTTGCGACTACCAGCGGTAGTGCGCGAAGGCCTTGTTGGACTCGGCCATCTTGTGCGTGTCCTCACGCTTCTTGACGGCCGCACCGAGGCCGTTCGAGGCGTCGAGGAGCTCGTTCATGAGGCGCTCGGTCATGGTCTTCTCGCGACGGGCGCGGGAGTAACCGACGAGCCAGCGGAGGGCCAGCGTGGACGCGCGGCCCGGCTTGACCTCGATCGGCACCTGGTAGGTGGCGCCACCGACACGGCGGGACTTGACCTCGAGGGCCGGCTTGACGTTCTCGAGAGCGCGCTTCAGCGTGATGACCGGGTCCTGGCCGGTCTTCTCACGAAGACCCTCCATGGCGCCGTACACGATGCGCTCGGCGGTGGAACGCTTGCCGTCCAGCAGGATCTTGTTGATCAGCGAGGTGACAAGAGGAGAGCTGTAGACCGGGTCGATGATGACCGGGCGCTTCGGGGCGGGGCCCTTACGAGGCATTCTTACTTCTCCTTCTTGGCGCCGTAGCGGCTGCGAGCCTGCTTACGGTTCTTGACGCCCTGCGTGTCGAGGGAACCGCGGATGATCTTGTAACGAACACCCGGCAGGTCCTTCACACGGCCACCGCGCACGAGCACGATGGAGTGCTCCTGCAGGTTGTGACCCTCACCCGGGATGTAGGCCGTGACCTCGATGCCGGAGGTCAGACGCACACGCGCGACCTTACGGAGGGCCGAGTTCGGCTTCTTCGGGGTGGTCGTGAACACACGCGTGCAGACGCCGCGACGCTGAGGGGAACCCTCGAGTGCGGGCGTCTTGTTCTTCTCGACCTTGTCCTGCCGGCCCTTACGGACCAGCTGCTGGATCGTAGGCACTACTTCTCCGGTTTCTGTGTGCCGTCGGTAAAACTAACCTGGAACATTCACCGACCCACGCGGTCGGGTGTGTCGAATCTCGCGGACCTCCGCACGAGGCGGAAAAGGCGCGGATCACGGTGGCCGGTATATGACTCGCCGTGCGGTTGAGGACACGCACGGGAGCCCAGGCACACCCCAGGCACAAGGCTTGAGCGTACCTATCGCACGGACTCCGGTCAAAACAAATGCGCACGCACACGGGGCCCCGGCCGGGGGCGGGCCCAAATCGTTCCTGCACGGCGACCCGGACCGGGCCCGGGAAGCTCCGGCCCACAGGCCCGGGCCGGGTCCGGCCACCCCGGGGCGCAGGCTCGGGCGAGGTCCGGAGCCGCCCCGGGACACGGGCTCGGACGAGGTCCGGGACGCTCCGGCACAGAGGCCCGGACCGGGTCCGGGACACCACGGCCTGCGGACCCGGCCTCGCGCCGGAGCGGCCCCGGAGCGGCCCGGCGCCGGTCAGTCCCGGGCGGTGCGGCGGGGCTCGGGGGCCTCGCCGGCGTCCGCCGTGTCGGTGTCGGGCTCCAGGAACTGGTTGACGACCTTGACGAAGACGCCCATGCGCTCGTCGGGGACCCCCAGCCAGCGGGCGAAGTCCTCCATGGAGGGCTGCCAGTCGCTCGGCGGCAGCAGGTCCGCCGCCATGGGGAGCTCCTCGGGGGTCACGCGGCCGGACCGGATGAGCATGTCGCGGACGGAGACGCCGAGCAGCGGGGCGATCCGGCGCATGGTCTCCAGGTCGGGCATGCTCTGCCGCTGCAGCAGACGCGTGACGGCGGCGCGGTGGACGCCGGCCTCGTCCGCGATCCGGGACTTGCCGCCCCCGCGCGGGCTGTCGATGTCGTAGCCGCGCCGTCTCATCAGGCCTTCCACCCAGCCTGCGAACTCGTCGAGCCCTTGAGTGCTCATGTGTACCGCTCCTCGCTCCCCACCCTCCGGATCCCATACCTTAGCGTGCTTGCGCGCACGGAATTACGTGCTTTCGGGCACGCAATCGTGTCGAATCGGTGAAGGACCGGTCAGGGGCCCTTCGATTTTTGTTGCGCGCTCGCACGCAACGTGTAACTCTGGCTCGCCGCCGCACTCGTCGGCCCCCTGAGCCCCAGGCGCCCCACCGGCCCCATGGACGGCCCCGGCGGGCCCCGGACCGTGGAGAACCCCTTGTTCCATCCCGACCCGTCCCCCTGGCAGGCCTCCGCCGCGTGCGCCGGCCTCTCCCCGTCCGTCGTCTTCGCCCGCCGCGCCAAGGAGGCCGCCCCCGCCCTGCGGGCCTGCGCCTCCTGCCCCGTGCGGAGCGAGTGCGAGACCGCGGTGGCCCCGGCCGAGAGCTACTTCGACGGCGTCTGCGCGGGCCGCCTCTGGCGCAACGGACGCCCGGCGGACGCCCGGCGCGTGGCGAAGGCGCTCGCCCCGACGGGGAGCGTCCGCCGTGGCTGACCGCACCGACACCGAGCCCGTGCTGCGGGACATCACGCTCTGGACCGCCTCCCTGGTACGGCAGTTCCCCGAGCTCGCCGAGGAGCTCGCGCCCGGCCGGCGCGGGCCCGCCCCCTCCCCCACCGGCCCCTCCCCCGCCGGTCGCGACGAGCTGATCCGCGAGGAGCGCCGGGAGGCGCTGCTGCTCGAACAGCGGCACGGGCTCGCCGTCCCCGGCCACGGGGCCGCCCCGATCCGGCTGCACGTCTCCGACGCCATCCGTGACATCACCGACGGGGTGGTGGAACTGGAGGAGGCGGTCTGCGCCCGGCTCGCGCTGCCCCGCCCGCCCCGCGCCGGGGTGATCGACCGCCTGCGGCGCCTCGTGGCGCTGCTCGACCGGATCGCGGCCCACCCGGACCTGGCCCGGCACGTACGGGACGAGATCCGCAGGATGGCCCGGCGCTGCGCCCGGACGCTCGGCGACGCGGAGACGATCGTGCGGGTCTCGGGCCGCTGCCCCTGGTGCGACTCGGTGTCGCTGCGGGCGTTCCCGGACCGGCGCGCGGTGCTGTGCGTGAACCCGGCCTGCGTCTGCACCGACGAGGTGTGCGGCTGCCAGGACGACCCCGCCTACCGGCACCTGTGGCCGGAGGACCGGTGGGAGGAGCTCTCGGAGGCCTCGGGGACCCGCACCGAGGAGATCGAGGCCGCGATGGACGACCCGAAGGAGACCTCATGCTGAGCTCGCCCGCCCTGCCCACGCTGGTCCCCGGCCCGCTGGCCGCCGAGGAGGCGGGGGTGGCGCCCGCGACGATCCGCAAGTGGGTCCAGCTCGGGCACCTGCGGGCCGCGGGCCGGGCCGGCCGGGCGCAGCTCTTCCGCCTGGAGGACGTCTTCGCGGCGGAGCGCCTGGCCCGCCGTCGGCCCCGCACCGCCTGACCCCCGCACAAGAAGCGCACCGCCGAGAAGCGCCCCGCGTCCCTCCTGGACGCGGGGCGCTTCGTCATGCCGCCAGGAAGCGGTGGAGGGAGTCGACGAGCGCGTCGGCGAAGCGCTCGCGCACCGGCTCGGGGACGCGGTCGAGGGAGAGGTACGGGTTGAGGTCCTCCAGCTCGACGAGGAGCAGCTCGCCGCCGGGGGCGCGGCAGGCGTCGACGCGCTGGATGCCGTGGTCGAGGGTGTTCCAGTCGACGAAGCGGCGGGCGAAGGCGAGGTCGTCGGGGGTCGGTTCGTACGGCTCCAGGACCCAGCGGCGCTCGGGGTCGGGGGCGTACAGGGCGTACTGGAAGAGGTCGTCGACGAAGTAGAAGGAGACCTCGTACCGGAAGTCGACGCGCGGCTGGACGAGGACCTCGCCGTACGCGAGGCCGGCGAGCTCCTCGTACGGAAGGAAGCGCAGTCCTATGGAGTCGGCACCGGCCCTGGGCTTGACGGCGTACGCGGCGGCCTCGGGCAGGCGGTGGAGGTCCTCGGGGCGGTCGACGGTGGGGATGACGGGGTGTCCGGCGAGGGTCAGGTCGAGGAGGTACTGCTTGCCGGCCATGTCGCCGCGGCCGTGGAGGGGGTTGTAGACGCGGGTCCCGAGGGCGCGGGCGCGCTCGCGGAAGGCGTCGTACTCCTGCTGGTAGCCGAGGACGGGACCGCTGTTGCGGACGACGACGGCGTCGAAGGCGTCCATGAGGGCGGCGGCGTCGAGCGGGTGACAGAGCGCCAGGCCGAATTCGCGGCGCAGCCGGGCGGTGAGGTGGATGTCCTCGTCGCAGTAGCGGCGGCCCCGGGCCGGATAGGCGAGGTCGGTGACGTAGAGCAGACGGGGGCGGTCGGACACGGGGCGGCTCCTGGGTGGATCGGGGGCCGCCCAACCTAGCGGGACCCTCCGGACGGGCCCCGGGAAGGGGCGTCCGTACCTCGCCTCCGAACTAGTTGCGTGCGCGCACGCTCTCTGTCACAGTTGGTGCAGCGGCGGAGCTGTGCCCGCGAGACGGGCCGCAGTCTCCGCCGTTCGCCGTCCGGGAGCGCTCCGCGCCCCCGCCCCCTTCCCCGCGTCGAGCGCCCCGGGCGGCCCCCCGCACCGCCCGTCCCGCCCTCCCCCTTCTCCCGAGGAGAACCGTCATGACCACTCCCCCGAGTGCGTTCCCGGACGTCGAGAAGCTGGTCGTCGACGTCCTCAAGGCCGACCCGGCGCTGGCCGGCGTCACGGTCGCCGCCCAGGCGCCGGCCGGCTTCGACGGCACGCAGAACGCCGTCCTGGTGAACCGCCGCGGCGGCGCCTGGATCGGCGACCTGCACGTCGACAAGCCGCTGATCGAGTTCGAGGTGTACGGCCCGACCAAGACCGCGGCCCACGTCCTCGCCAACGCCGCCCGCAAGGCGCTGCTCGCCACCATCGGCAAGCAGCTCGGCGCCAACTTCGTCAGCGACGTCGAGGAGCAGGACGGGCCGCGCTGGATGCCCGACTACCTCTACCGGGGCGCCAACCGCTACCTCTGCGTCATCCAGCTCTCGCTGAACGTCTTCTAGACGCCCAGCGACCCACAGACCAGGCCTCGCCGTCCGGCGGGGCCTTTGCCGTACCCGGAGCCCTTCTCCGGGTACGGGCAGCCCTCACAACCCAAGGAGAAACACCACCATGGCAGGAAACAACTCCGCCGAGATCCGCGTCGCAGGCATCGGCAAGCTCTACGTCGCCGACGCCGGCACCTCCCTCCCCGCCACCTTCGGCACGGACTCCGCCGCCGACTGGTCCGGCGCGGGCTGGAAGGACCTCGGCTTCACCTCGGGCGACGGCGTCACGTTCTCGAAGAAGGACAAGCTGGAGGCCATCGACTCGTGGCAGTCGGTCTCCCCGGTCCACTACATCTACTCGAGCCGTGACCTGTCCCTGAAGTTCTCGCTGCTCCAGTTCAACGAGGACACGCTGCCGTTCTTCATGGGCGGCGACGCGGTGAAGGCGGAGCCGACCCCGGCGGTCGACACCTACCGCTACGAGATCGCCGAGCGTCCGTTCGCCGACGTGCGCGCCCTCGGCCTGGAGTTCACCGACGTCAAGGCCGGTG
Source organism: Streptomyces sp. TLI_105 (assembly GCF_900105415.1). Classification (GTDB taxonomy): domain Bacteria; phylum Actinomycetota; class Actinomycetes; order Streptomycetales; family Streptomycetaceae; genus Streptomyces. The sequence continues at coordinate 3,365,097 of NZ_FNSM01000001.1, forward strand.
GCACGACCGCGGTGAAGTACCGCTTCATCATCCCGCGCGGCCAGGTCACCGCCACCGACGACATCAAGCTGGCCCGCAAGGCGGCCTCCCAGCTGGGCGTCACCTTCACCGCCATGTCGAAGGGCGACGGCAAGCCGCTGGCGACCTTCCTCATGAAGGACAGCCAGTACTCCGCGACCGTCTGATCCTTCTCCACCCGGGGCGGGACGGCGCACCGCCGTCCCGCCCCACCCCTCTCCTCCTCACCCACGCGAACAAGGAGTACGCATCACCATGGCCCGTTTCGACGTCAACGCCGCCCGCGCCCAGCGCCTGGAGGCCCACGGCCGCACCTGGTCCTTCGAGCTGGACGGCGAGTCCTACACGCTTCCCACCGAGCTCTCCCGCAAGACCGCGAAGGCGCTGCGGAAGCTCGACGACAACGACGTGGACGGTCTGCTCGAACTCCTGATGGGTGAGGAGCAGTACGTCCGCTTCGAGGAGCACGACCTCACGATGCAGGACATCGCCGCGATCCTGGAGGCCTACGGCAAGGAGACCGGGCTCGGCCTGGGGGAAGACTGAGCCTCGTCGAGTTCGTCGACGAACACGCCGAGGCCCTTGAAGCGGACCTGCTCCGCTACTACGCCACCGATCTTCTGGACTGGTACCGGGGCGAGCTCTCCAGCCGGCGCCTGATGGTCATGATCAAGCACCTTCCGGCGGACGGTGCCGTACAACGCGAGATCCACGGGGAGTCGGCGGAATGGTCGCTCACCGACCATCTCCTCGCCGCGACCGTGGACCATCTGGCCGTCTCCAACTGGATGTTCCAGTGCGTCAACACCGGTGAGGACGACGAGACCCCGGATCCGCCGAAGCCCGTTCCCCGTCCTGGCGTCACGGACGAGGACGGCGAGGAGCAGGGCGGGGATTCCGCGGAGGAGAGTGCCGATCCGGCGGTCTCCCCCTCGGCCCTCGCCCGCTTCTTCGGCTGACGCTCCCCCTTCGCCCCCGGACCCCGCTGCCGTCAGGAAGCGGGATCCGGGGGCGCTTCCTGTGCTCGTTCGGCGGCCAGCTCCTCCTCCAGGGTCCTGGCCCGCTCGGAGAGCCGGCGGCCGCGCCGGTCGGGGGTCCCCCCGCCCTGGCCGGGCACGCCGCCGATCGGCGGCACGATCGGACGGCCGCCCTTGCCCCGGACGACCTTCCGCACCGACTGGGCGTTCCTGCGGGGGCGGCTCTCCTGGGAGCCCGCCCGCGCGTCCCCGTCGGACTCGGGCTCCGAGTCGGGCGCGGCTCCGTGTCCGGGGTCCGGTTCGCGGTCGGACGCGTGCTCCGGCTCGGGTCCGTACCCGGGCAGGGGCACGCGTTCGTACCCGGGCACGGGTACGGGCGCGGGCGCAGGCGCGGGCTCCGGCTCGTACGCCTCGTACTCCGGCTCGGGGCGCTGTTCGAACAGCTCGCGCTCCCGGCGGACGCGTTCCTCGGCCTTGACCACCGCGGCCGGGGGTTCCATGAGCCGGGCGAAGGGCAGCGGGATGACGCGGGCCCCGTCCGGGTGGGCGGCGGCGTCCGTGCGCCGCTGCGGGCGCCGTATGCCACGCGCGTCACCCTGGCCCTGCGCATAGGCGTCGGCCACGCGCCGCTCGTACTCCCTGCGGATGCGGGGGAGTTCGTCGGAGACGGCCTCGGCCCAGCCGGCGGTGAACGCAGCGGTCTCGCGGCGGTCCATCTCGGCACGGGGCAGCACGACGAGGTCCTCCGGGGCGTACCCGGCGACGTGGACGAGTTCGGCGAGCCGTGCGAAGAGATGGGGCAGGTCGGGGTGGGATTCGAGCCAGTCGGTGACCTGCTCGCGCCGGTTACCTGCCGGCTCCGTGTCCATGCGTCAGCACTGCCTTCCAACCCCCTGGGGTCCCCACGCGCCCCTCGCGCCCCCGGCTCCCCGAATGAGTCAGGTCCGGGGAACGCGCCTTCCAGAGTACCCCGGTCGAACAGAAGCTCTGTTCGAGGACCAACCCCCACGGGGAACTGGCAAGAAGACACGCCGTCAGACGTTTCCCGCTCGACAAATCCCGAACAGGTGCTCCAGACTCTGTTCGCACAGTAGTTCGATAACGTGGTGCCCCCGCCTCACTCCGCGGCGCCGCCACGCACGCACGGGCAAGTAACCGGAAGGCAGGCGTCCATGACTCAGCAGGCCGAGGCATCCCGACCGCACATCCCGCTCCAGGACCGCCTCCGCCAGCTCCTCGACGGACCCCTCGCCCTCGACAAGAGAGCGTTGCTCGGCACGCTGTACGCCGAGGTCAGCCGCTACGAGACCCTCGCGTACGCGGCGGGCTGGAACGACGCCCTCGCGACGATGCGCCACGGCTCCCGCCGGGACGCCGACGCCTAGCCGCCCGAACCGCCCGCCCCACGCACGAGCCCCTGCCGAAGTTCCATGCCGGCAGGGGCTTTTCGGCGCTTGGCCGTCACCGGCCGGAAGCGGAGCAGAACATGGCAGAAGTAACGACCGAGGAACTCTCGATCCAGATCGCCGGCCTCGGCCACAAACTCCGGATCGTGGACGGGGGCTGGCTGCCCTCGACCAACTGGCTCCGAGAGCACCTGATCGTCCCGGACTTCAAGACGAAGTTCGAGGAGATGTACCAGGAGCTCCACAAGGAGAAGTCGTCCGAGCTCCTGGAAGCCTTCGGGCTCGACGGCATCGGCGCCGCGGTCGAGAAGTTCCACGAGGGCCACGAGGCCAAGTGGGAGTACCTCGCGTCCGCCGTCGCGGGCATCGCCGTCCCGATGATCATCGGCGGCCTCGTCATCGCCTTCCGGAGGGTCATCCTCGAAGGCTTCCGGAAGGTGCAGATCGCCCTCACCGGCAAGGCCTTCGTCCTCAACGAGAACCAGAACGGATTCGATCGCCTCACCAGGACCCAGATCCAGGAACGGGAGGCCAACGCCGGCGGCGGAATGGCCTCGATCCCCCAGGACGCGAACTTCGACGCCCTGCGCCGGCAGCTCGAGACGCTCAACCCGCACCTCAGGGAGTTCAACACCCAGGCCGGCCCGTTCAAAACCGCGTTCCGCCAGATGCCGAAGGCCTCCGCGATGGTCAAGACGGCCGACGGCATCACCAGGATCAAGACCGCCATCGCCGGCGCCGACCCCACCGACATCACCGCCCTCGCCAAGGCACTCGGCAAGCTCACCGGCGCCGTGAAGCACCACGACCCGAAGAAGGTGCCGGACCCGCGCAAGATCGAGAAGCTCAACCTGGCCATGGCCGACGCCAACCCCGACACGATCACGGCCGTCGCCAAGGCGACGGGCAAGCTCGCGAGCTCCCAGCGGCACTTCGATCCCAAGAAGCTCCCCAAGGCCCGTGGCCTGGAGTCGGCCGCCAGGTCCGCGGAGCGGCTCGCGGACGCGGGCCGGGACGTGGCCCGGGCCTTCAACACCCTCAAGATCAAGGCCCAGGAGGCCGCCCAGGCCATGGCCTGATCCCCATTCACCCCGGAAGGAGGTAACCCATGTCTCTCACCAGCTCCATGAAGAAGGCGTCCGACTCCCTGCGCAACCTCAAGACGCAGGCCACCGGCGCCGCGACCTCGGTCAAGAAGGTCGGTGACGCCGGCGGTTCGGCGAACGGTCAGCTCAAGAACCTCAAGACCAACGCCCAGGGCTCCGGCACCCAGCTCAAGAACCTCAAGACCGCCTCGGACCAGGCCGAGAAGTCGATGACGAAGGCCGGCAGGACCGCCGAGTCGGCCGGCACGAAGATGGGCAAGTACGAGTCCGGCGCCGGCAAGGCCGCCAAGGGCCAGGACAAGCTCAACAAGTCCATGAAGGGCAACTTCCTCGCCCGCCTGATCGAACTCTTCATGCCTCTCATCGAGAAGATCGTCGACATGGCGATGCAGTCGAAGACGATGCAGAAGATCCTGAAGAAGGCCTTCGACGCCATCAAGACCGTGATCAGCTCGGTCATGAAGGCCATCGGCCCGATCATGAAGAAGGCCGGCGACCTGATCAAGACGGTCTGGAACGGCATCAAGAAGGCCGTCTCCACCGTCGTCAAGGCCGTCGCCACCGTCATCAAGACCTACGTCAACATCTGGAAGACGGTCATCACCACGGTGATGAAGGCGATCAAGACGGTCGTCGGCGCCGTCTGGAACGGCATCAAGGCCGTCATCACCCCGGTGGTGAACTGGATCAAGTCCGCGATCCCGAACGCCTTCACCGCCGTCAAGGACAAGATGTCCTCCATCTGGAACGGACTGAAGGACATCGCGTCCCGGGCGTTCGAGGGCATCAAGAGCGGCGTGTCCGGCCCGATCAACGCCGTCATCGGCCTGATCAACCGCATGATCAGGGCCGTCAACGGCGTCAAGGTCAGCGTCCCCGGCTGGGTGCCGCTCGTCGGCGGCAAGACCTTCGGCGTCAACATCCCCACCATCCCCATGCTCGCCACCGGCGGTGTCGTCATGCCCCGCAGCGGCGGCGTCCCGGCGATCCTCGCCGAGGCCGGCGAGGCCGAGGCCGTCCTGCCGCTGTCCAAGCTGGACCGGCTGCTCGCCCTCACCGCCCGGCGCGCCCGCATGACGGCGCAGCTGCAGTCGGGCGGGGGCGGCGGTGCGGGGCTGCACATCGAGCACTACCACGCGGCCCGTAACAGCGACCCGCAGTCCACGGCGGACGCGCTGATGTACCTGGCGAAGGCACGCGGATGAGTGCCGTCGCCTCCTTCCCGAACCCGTTCGCCGGTGCCCTGCCGGTGATGACCTCCCTCAAGCGGGGTCTCGGCCAGGCGGGCGACGGACTGAAGCGGCTCAGGGAGGACGCCCGGCGCGCGGCCGGCGGCATGGACGGGTTCACCGCCGGTCTGCGCGCCGCCGGCACCTCCGTGCGCGGCCTCGGGACCGGCGCGTCCGGCACCGCGGACTCCTTCCGCCGGATCCAGCGGTCCAGGGCCGCCACCGGCCTGACGAAGATGGGCACCGCCGCGGGCAAGGCGCGGACGGTCGCGGGGAAGCTCGGTCCCTCGGTCGGCGGCGTCCTCTCCATCCTGGCCCCGTTGCTGCCCATCACCGACACCGTCACCAAGCTGATGGACACCTTCGGCACGGCCATGACCATCGCCTCCGTGGCCATGACCGGCGTCAACCTCGCCATGCGCGCCAACCCACTCGGCTTCCTCGTCGGCATCCTCGTACCCGTCGCCGCCTGGCTCATCGAGTACGCCATGCAGACCGAGACCGGCCAGAAGATCATGAAGCAGGTCTTCCAGGCGGCGCTGAAGGGCTTCCAGTCCGTCTGGAAGTTCCTCCAGCCGGTCATCAAGCTCATCGGACAGGCCGTCGGAACCTACTTCAAGGCCTACCTCACCCTGTTCACGACGGCGCTGAAGCTCATCGGTTCCGCCGTCAGCGGCATCTCCAGGGTCCGCTCCACCGTCACCTCCGCCAGCAACGCCCTGCGCGGCATCGCCTCGCGCACGATCGGCGGCATCAAGAACGCCGTCAAGCCGATCCTGTCCTTCATCACCGACAAGATCCCGGGCTTCTTCCGGCACGCCAAGGACGCGGTCGGCAAGGCCCTGCACGGCATGGGCGAGCTGATCAAGGGCGCCCTGACCGCCGTGCTCGGCGTCGTCAAGGGACCGATCAACGGCCTCATCGCCTTCGCCAACTGGATCATCGACGGGCTCAACAAGCTGAGCTTCGACTTCCTCGGCAAGCACTTCGGCGTCGACATCGACAAGATCCCGATGCTCGCCGAGGGCGGTGTCGTCTTCCCCGGCGCCGACAGCGCGCCGCGCATCGACCCGCTCACCGTCCTGGAGCACCGGCGCGTCCCGGCCCTCGCCGAGGCTCCCCGGCAGCCCCACCGCATCGCGGAGTTCCACGAGGACCCGGGCGCCGGCCCCCGGTCGACCGCCGAGGACCTGCTCTTCCTCGTCGCCGCCCACGGCTGAAGCCCTCACCCGACCTCAGAAGCCTCAGAAGCCCGACAGCCCCCTCAGAAGTGAGGTGACGGCCCCATGGCCGAGACCACAACCACATACGCCGGAAACGACCTCACCGCCGACATCGCGCCCGGCTCGCTGATCACCCAGGACGGGCAGATCCAGTGGGCCGGGCTCCTCATCGGCCCCGGTACGCCGTTCAACGTCGACCGGTCCGGTCTCCAGGGCTGGGAGGACCTGCCGGAGTACGACTCCTCCGACGCCGACCGGCCCACCTCGCACGGCGCCTGGCCCGGCTCCCGGTACGCCAAGCCGCGCAAGATCAGCGGCACGGTCGTGCTGATGCCGGAGTACGACGGCGCGACGGAGGTCATCCGCGCCCTGCGCCAGTCGCTGGCCCTGCTCGACGAGGAGCGCTGGCTCACCGTCCGGCTGCACGGCGAACTCCTCGCCGTGCGCGCCCGGATCGCCCAGCGGGTGGTCCCCGCGGACCAGGGCTTCGCCACCCAGGGCAGCTCGAAGATGTCGATCCAGTGGCTCGCCTCCGACCCGCGCCGCTACACCGTCAACGAGCAGAGCGCCTCCACCACGCCGCCGCAGCCGGAGACGGGCCTGACCTGGCCGCTGACCTGGCCGCTCAACTGGGGCCAGGCCAAGTCCACCGGCGACGCCGTCGCCGAGAACACCGGCTCCGCCGCCACGCACCCGGTGATCGTCTTCCGCGGCCCCTGCTCCATGCCGACCGTCACCGAGCGGGTCTCCAAGCGCCGGCTGCGGTACGCGATCGACCTGGCCGCCGGCGACGAGCTCGTCGTCGACACCGCCAACGGCACGGTGATGCTCAACAACACCGCCTCCCGCCGCCACACGGCGATGGCCGACTCCAGTCCGGAGGAGCTGTTCCTCCTCGAACCGGGCCGCACGGAGCTGTCGTTCCGGCCCGACTCGGCCACCCCCGAGGCCCTGATGACGGTCCGCTGGCGCAGCGCCGAGTGGTGACCGCCGCCTAGGCGCCGACCTCCTTCCCGCCCCGCACAGAAGAGGTGAACCCATGACCGTACGGGCCGCCTGGCTCCAATCCACAGGCCAGACCCGCGAGGACACCCGGATCGCCCTGTCCGCGCTCCTCACACCCAACGGGCAGAGCGCCGCGGAGACTCCGCTGCGCTCGCGGCCCGGCATCGTGCCCGGCGGCCTGGTGCTGACGGGCACGTCCGCGATGCAGTGCACGATCGGCACCGGCCGGGCCGTGATCCAGGGGGCCGACACCGCCCAGGGGCCCTACATGCTGGCGGTGACCGCCCCCGAGACGCTGACCATCCCGGACGGCGACCCGCAGTACGGCCGGATCGACCTGATCGAACTGGCCGTGCTCGACGACGCGTACGACAGGAGCGGCTCCACCGCGGCCCTCATCCGACTGGTCAAGGGCACCCCGTCGGCCACCCCGGTCGCGCCCGCCTCGGGCCCCGGCAGCGCCTTCCCGCTCTACACCGTCTCGGTGCCGGCCGGCACCTCGGCCGGCACCGGCGGCGTCCAGTGGACCACCGCGGGCGTCGTCACCACCCTGCACTACCCGATGACCGCACTCGGCGGCATCATCCCGACCAGCGGCTTCAAGGGCGCCTACGTCGGCCAGTACCGCGACGTCGCGGGCCTGCTCCAGCGCTGGGACGGCACGACCTGGGTCTCGTACCCGAAGCCGATCGGCGGCATCGCCCCGCACGGCACGATGACGACCGGCGGCTACACCGGCCAGTACCGCGACAACGCCGGCGTGCTCCAGCGCTGGGACGGCGCGGCCTGGCAGTACGCCGAGGGCAAGGCGACCATCCTGTTCAGCGTCTCGCAGACGACGATGCAGAGCGTGCCCGCCGGCACCTGGACGCCGATCACCCTCAACTACGTCGACATCGACGACTTCACCGGCTGGAACGGCACCGACAGCTTCGTCGTCCCGCGCACCGGCTGGTGGCGAGTCTCCGGCCACGTCGCCTGGAACGGCGACTCCACCACCGGCGTGCGCGGCGCCCGCATCACCCTCGGCGGGGTCGGCGTGCCCCGGATGACCTGGCTGACCCAGGCGTCCACCGGCGCCGTCACCGTCGGCGGCGAGGGCCTGATCAAGCTCACCGCGGGCAACGTCCTCCAGCTCGCCGGCTACCACAACCACACGGCCGCCGTCCGCACCCTCGGCGGCTCGGGCTACTACAGCGCCCTCACCGCCCAGTGGATCCGGTCCTGACCGCCCTCCCCTCCCCGCACCTCCCCGATTGGAGAACCCCGTGAACCTGCGCAGCAGCTGGGTCGCCGAGACCGGCCAGACCCGCGAGGACACCCGCCTCAACCAGGTCGGCGCGACCACCATGACCAACCCCGTCCAGGTCCGCTCCGGCATCCTGCCGGGCTCCTACGGCGGCCAGTGGCGACTGTCCGGCTTCTGGATGGACAAGGCCTCCGCCATGACGGCGACCGTCTCCGAGGGCCGGGCCGTCATCCAGGGCGACATCTCCCAGGGCGTCTACCCGGTGACCCTGCCGGCCGCCGAGCAGGTCACCTTCGCCCCCGGCTCCGCGACGTACGGCCGCATCGACCTGGTGGTCCTGCGGATCTACGACAAGCTCTACGACGGCGGCACCCGCAACGAGGGTGTGATCGAGGTCATCCAGGGCGTGCCGGACGCCGCCCCCAAGGCCCCGGCGGTCCCGCCGCGCAGCCTCCCGCTGTACGAGGTGACGGTCCCGGCCGGCGCCAGCGCGGGCAACGGCGGCATCCCGTGGAACACCTCCCTGAAGGACCTGCGCACGCCGGTCGTCGCCCTCGGCGGCATTCTCCCGGTCGAGGGCCAGGTCCTGCCGGGCGCGTACCCGGGCCAGTACCAGGACACCCCCAACAACCAGTTCCAGCGCTGGGACGGCGGCCGGTGGGTCGCCTACCCGGAGGCTGTCGGCGGCATCGTCCCGACCTCCGTCAACTCCACCACCCCGGGCAGCTACACGGGCCAGTACCGGGGCACCGCGGCCGGTCCGCTCCAGCGCTGGAACGGCACGGCGTGGGTGTCGGCGTACCCGGGTCCGTACTTCAACGACTCGCTGGACGCGGGCTACACGCTCTCGACGACCTACGTGGACACGCTGATCGACCGGGCGACCAACCCGCTGACGGTGACCTTCGTCGCCCCGGAGACCCGACAGGCCATCCTCACCTTCGGTTCGCGCGTGGAGCTGGACCTGAACTCCGGCACAACGGGCATCGCCAGCTCGGCCTGGATGTGCGTGCGCATCACACAGGGCACCACCGTCGTCCGCGAGGTGGACGACGAATTCGCCGCCGTCGGCTCCAAGTCGGCCGACCCCACGGACGCCGTCTCCATCTCGACCACCCAGCGCCTCTACAACCTGACGCCGGGGGCGACCTACGCGATCACCGCGTACTACCGGACGACCAACACCAACGTGCGTGCCTGGTTCGACAACACCTTCATCCAGGTCACCCCGCAGTACTGAGTCCACCGGGCCGCCGCCCCTACTTCCAGGAGATCCCATGCCCGTACGCTCCGGATGGCTGATGCCCACCGGTCAGACCCGCCAGAACACCCGCATCACCAACATCGGCGCCACCACCCCCGTCAACCCGCTCGGCGTCCGGTCCGGCATCCTGCCCGGCACGTACGACGGCAAGTACCGGGTCGGCGGTCTGTGGATGAGCTCCACCGGCCCGATGACGGCCACCGTCTACCACGGCAAGGCCGTCGTCCAGGGGGCCACCACCGACGGCGCCTACCCGGTCGCCCTCGACGAGGACATCACCCTCACCTTCGCCGACGGCGACCCGCTCAACGACCGCATCGACCTCGTCGTGGTCCGCGTCTACGACAACGACGTGGACGCCCTCGGCAAGTACGAGGCCGGCATCGAGATCGTCAAGGGCACCCCGGCGGCCGTGCCGGCCGCCCCGGCCTCCCCCGCCCGCTCCCTGCCCCTGTTCACGGTGAAGGTGAAGAAGGGCGCCTCCGCTGGCACCGGCGGCATCGACTGGGCGGGCGGCGCCTCCACCGACCTGCGCACCACGACCGTCTCCTCCGGCGGCATCCTGCCCGTCTACAACAACGCCGGCGTGCCCGGCGCCTACCCGGGCCAGTACCAGGACAACGACAACGCCCACTTCCTCCAGCGCTGGGACGGCACCGCCTGGGTCGCCTACCCCAAGGAGATCGGCGGCATCGCGCCCAGCGGCGCGGTCACCACCGGCAGCTACACCGGTCAGTACCGCGACTACAACGGCCAGCTCCAGCGCTGGAACGGCACCGCCTGGGCGGCCTACCAGCCGCCCGTCGAGATCGAGACCACCAACACCGGTGCCGTCGCCCTCACCAACTGGTCGATGGTGGCGTTCTCCGGCCGCAGGACCAAGAGCGGCCTGTGCACCATCACCGCCACCGTCACCCGCACCGGCGCCCAGGTCAACGTCGACAGCTCCGGCAACATCGCCGACGAGCAGCTGTGCACCATCCCGGCCGGCTGGCGTCCGGCCACGGACTTCGAGGCCACGGCCAGCGACGGGTACGGCGACGGCGCCGCCAACATCCGCGCCGACGGACGCGTCGACCTGCGGACCTGGTCCTACAACGGCGCCCTGGCCGCCGGGCGGAACATCCGCATCTCCGCCACCTACGTCCTGTAAGGGGGCCCACCGATGGCAATCGACACGCCCTACCGGGCGATCTTCTGCGACCTGCTCACCGACCAGACGCTCGACATCCTCCCCCTGCGGGACGTCTCGTTCGACGACTACATCGGCAAGGCGGGCTCCCTCTCCGGCACGATCCCCATCCCCGACAAGGCGATCGCCGAGCGCGTCAAGAAGGTCCGGGAGGGCCGCACCGCGGTCTACCTGGAGCGCGGCGGCGACCTGTGGTGGGGCGGCATCGTCTGGACCACCACCCTGCAGTCCAGTGGCCGCGGGGTGCTGACCCTCGGCATCCAGGCCGCCACGTTCGACTCGTACGCCGGACGCCGTCGCATCCGTACCGACATCACGTACACCACCCCGACCGACCAGGTGGAGATCGCGCGCCGGCTCTGGCGCGAGCTCGACGTCCAGACCTACCCCGACGCCCCCGAGGGCCAGGAGCCCCGCCGCCTCGGGATCACGTACGGCGACGAGGTCGCCAAGTTCCAGAAGACGGCGTCGTGGCGCAAGGGCGACGAGACCGTCTACCTGGAGGCGCTCGACCAGCTCGCCGCCACCGAGAACGGCTTCGAGTACCAGATCCTGGTCTACCGCGACCCGGTCACCGGGCAGCGGATCCGGCAGCTCCGCCTCGGCGAACCCAAGATCGTCACGGGCGCGACCGACCTGGTCTTCGACCGGCCCGGCGTCATCCTGTCGTACTCCTTCCCGTACGACGCCACCCGCGGCGGCACCACCGCCCTGGCCCGCGGCGCCTCCGTCAACGCCAACGCCGCCGCCGAGTCCCGGCCGATCTACTCCACCCAGCAGTACGCCAGCGACCTGCTCGTGGACGGCTGGCCGCTGATCGACCTGTCCTCGGACCACAACGAGATCACCGACCAGCTCGCGCTCGACTCGGTGGCCGCCACGGAGCTCAAGCAGGCCCGCGGCGCCGTGGTGATCCCCTCGGTCTCCATCCACCTCGGCGGGATCGTCCCGCCGCAGCTCCTCGGCCGCGTCGCCCGCATCCGGATCACCGACGAGTGGTACTCCCAGGGCCTCGACGCCCGCTACCGCATCGTCGGCGCCAAGGTCACGCCCCCGGAGCGCGGCCGCCCCGACACCGCCGAGCTCTACCTCGAGGAGGCCTGATGCCCCAGCTGCCCGAGGACATCATCGACCGGCTCAACCAGATGGAACGCCGGCTCAAGGCCCTGTCCACGGCCGTGAACACCCGTCCCGCCGTCAACGAGTTCCGTCCCCCGCCGTCCGGGAGCGTCACCATCACCCGGCCGCTGTTCCGGATCTTCGACGGCTACAACCACGAGATCTTCGCGGACGACATCATGACCGGCGGCCTCGCCCGGCCCTGGCTCCAGCTCATGCCGCCGCTCGCCAGCGACCCGGCCAAGTGGCCCTCCACCACCGCCCCCGCCTTCACCACCATCGCCCGCTGCATGAACCCCATCTGGCAGCCGAAGATGCGGCTCGCCGTCAACACCGCGGCGTCGAGCGGCGGCACCGGCCAGGTGCGGGTTCTCGTCGACGGCGTCCCGTTCGGCCCCACGGTCACCGCGGGCATCACCTATGACTACCTCGGCCTGCTGCCCGGCGACATGAAGACCCGGTTCGGCCAGACGATGGTCGTCGAGATCCAGGCCCTGGCCAGTGCCGGCACGGTCTACGCCCAGCCCTCCCTCATCCACGGCGCCCAGACCTGACCCACGAGGAGCACCCATGAACATCGACCCCACTCAGCCGTGGGGCGTGGCCATCGACTACGCGGGCCGCGCCACCGTCACCGAGAACGGCCACACCCTCACCATTCGCGTGTACGACAACACCATGGGCTACACCCTGCAGCGCGACCCGGTGACCGGGCAGTACCCGCCGGTGTACGTGACGGCCGAGGTCACCGAGAAGGGCACCGGCGACACCTCCCTGCGCGGTTCCGGCCTGATCGTCGTGGACGCCCGGGACGGCGTCCCGGCCGTCCCCGACCAGACCGCCGTCCAGCGCGCGGTGGCCGCCGCGCTCGCCGACTTCGAGACCCGCCGGTCCGCGTACGCCGACCTGTGCGCCACCTGGGCGGCCCCGCCGGCCCCGGAACCCGCCCCGTAGCAACCCGTACGGAAGAACCGCACCCCGCAGGCCCGCCCGACGCGGGCCTTTCTCATGTCCGGAGGACACCAGATGGCCACTCCCCTCACCGCGGACCGGTTCGTCGCCGCGCTCCGCGCCGAAGGCGTCACCGTCGTCGAGCACCCCGGCTGGCGCACCCACAACCGCAACGGCCACGGCGCCTGGGGCCCCGTGACCGGCGTGATCATCCACCACACCGTCTCCGCCGGCACCGCCAACACCGTCGAGATGTGCTTCGACGGATACGAAGGGCTGCCGGGCCCCCTCTGCCACGGCGTCATCGCCAAGGACGGCAGCGTCCACCTCGTCGCCAACGGCCGCGCCAACCACGCCGGCGGCGGCGACCCGTCCGTCCTCCAGGCCGTGATCAGCGAGACGTACGGAGACCGGCCGCCCGCCCCGCGCGAGCACCAGGGCAGCTCCGGCGCCGTCGACGGCAACTCCCGCTTCTACGGCTTCGAGTGCGTCAACCTCGGCGACGGCCGCGACCCCTGGCCGCCCGCCCAGCTCGACGCGATCGAACGGGTCTCCGCCGCCCTGTGCCGGGCCCACGGCTGGGGCGCCCGCTCCGTCATCGGCCACAAGGAGTGGTCGGACTGGAAGGACGACCCCCGGGGCTTCGCCATGCCGACGATGCGCGACCGGGTCCAGGCCCGGCTGAACAAGGCCCCCGCCAAGCCCGCCCCCGACGCCGGCAAGCCGGCCGCCCCCCGCCTCCAGCCCTTCCCGGGCACCTCGTTCTTCCGCAGGGAGACGAGCTCCCCGATCATCACGGCCATGGGCCGCCGCCTCGTCGCCGAGGGCTGCTCCGCGTACACCGTCGGCCCGAGCCCCCGCTGGGGCGAGGCCGACCGGCTCAGCTACGCGAAGTGGCAGCACAAGCTCGGCTTCCGCGGCTCCGACGCCGACGGCATCCCGGGCGCCGCGTCCTGGAACGCGCTGAAGGTCCCGTACACGAAGTAACCCAAGGAGCACAGTGATGTCCGATGCCGCCAAGCGCACGGCCCGTACCGTCCTCCAGTCCGCCGTCGGCATCGCCGTCGTGCTCCCCGCCATCGTCGACGCCTCCGGCATCCCCGCGACCCTCCCCTGGGTCGCCGGGGCGCTGGCCGTCGCCGGCGGGCTGGCCCGGGTGATGGCCCTCGACCTGGTGCAGAACCTGCTGCCGTCCTGGCTGCGCAGCACCCCGGGCGGTGCCGATGACCGAGCCTGATCCGAACGACCCCGTCGCCGTCGCCCTCGAACTGGAGCGGCTCCGCGGCACCCTGGAGGCCGGTTTCGCCCGCGTCGACGGCTCGCTCGCGCTGCTCGTGCAGCGCAGCGACCAGACCGACAAGCAGCTCGCCGACCACGAGGCCCGCCTCGACGACCTGGAGCGGGCCCGCTGGCCGGTGGCCAGCATCGCGGCGCTGACCGCGAGCGCCGGCCTGCTCGTCGCCGTCTGGGAACTGGCCGCGCGCTGAAACGCCGAAGGGCGGCCACCCCGTACGAAACGGGGTGGCCGCCCTTCGGTCAAGCGACTCGCTTACTGGTTGTACGGACCGTAGTCGTAGTCCTCCAGCGGAACGGCCTGGCCGGAGCCCGAGCCGAACGGCGAGTAGTCGATGTCGTCGTAGCCGACGGCCGAGTACATCGCGGCCTTGGCCTCCTCGGTCGGCTCGACCCGGATGTTGCGGTAGCGGGACAGACCCGTACCGGCCGGGATGAGCTTACCGATGATGACGTTCTCCTTGAGGCCGATGAGGCTGTCGGACTTGGCGTTGATCGCCGCATCCGTCAGGACTCGGGTCGTCTCCTGGAAGGAGGCGGCCGACAGCCAGGACTCCGTCGCCAGCGAGGCCTTGGTGATACCCATCAGCTGCGGACGGCCGGAGGCGGGGTGACCGCCCTCGGTGACCACACGACGGTTCTCCTGCTCGAACTTCGAGCGCTCGACCAGCTCGCCCGGGAGGAGCTCCGCGTCGCCGGACTCGATGATCGTCACGCGGCGCAGCATCTGCCGGATGATGATCTCGATGTGCTTGTCGTGGATCGACACGCCCTGCGAGTTGTAGACCTTCTGGACTTCGCCGACCAGGTGGACCTGGACCGCACGCTGACCGAGGATCCGGAGCACGTCGTGCGGGTTGGTGGCACCCACGGTGAGCTTCTGGCCGACCTCGACGTGGTCGCCCTCGCCCACGAGCAGACGGGCACGCTTCGAGATCGGGAACGCCGTCTCGTCGGTGCCGTCGTCCGGGGTGACGACGATCTTCTTGGTCTTCTCGGTCTCCTCGATGCGGACGCGACCGGCCGCCTCGGAGATCGGGGCGACACCCTTCGGCTGCCGCGCCTCGAAGAGCTCGACGACACGGGGCAGACCCTGGGTGATGTCGTCACCGGCCACACCACCGGTGTGGAAGGTACGCATCGTCAGCTGGGTGCCGGGCTCACCGATGGACTGGGCGGCGATGATGCCGACCGCCTCACCGATGTCGACCAGCTTGCCGGTGGCGAGCGAACGGCCGTAGCAGAACGCACAGGTGCCGACGGCGGACTCACAGGTCAGGACCGAACGGGTCTTGACCTCCTCGACGCCCGCGTTGACCAGGGCGTCGATGAGCACGTCACCCAGGTCGACGTTGGCCGGCGCGATGACCTTGCCGTCCACGACGACGTCCTCGGCGAGCATCCGCGCGTACACGGAGGTCTCGACGTCGTCCGTCTTCCGCAGGACACCGGCCTCGTCCTTGGCCGCGATCCGCAGCTTCAGACCGCGCTCGGTGCCACAGTCCTCCTCGCGGATGATCACGTCCTGCGAGACGTCCACCAGACGACGGGTCAGGTAACCCGAGTCGGCGGTACGCAGGGCGGTGTCGGCGAGACCCTTACGGGCACCGTGCGTCGAGATGAAGTACTCGAGGACGGAGAGACCCTCACGGAAGGACGCCTTGATGGGACGCGGGATGGTCTCGTTCTTCGCGTTCGACACCAGACCACGCATACCGGCGATCTGCCGCATCTGCATCATGTTTCCTCGGGCACCCGAGTCAACCATCATGAAGATGGGGTTCGTCTTGGGGAAGTTCGCGTTCATCGCCTCGGCGACCTCGTTGGTCGCCTTGGTCCAGATCGCGATGAGCTCCTGCGTGCGCTCTTCCTTGGTGATCAGACCGCGCTCGTACTGCTTCTGGACCTTCTCGTCCTGCGCCTCGTAGCCCTTGACGATCTCCTTCTTCGCCTCGGGAACGACGACGTCGGAGATGGCCACGGTGACACCGGAACGGGTCGCCCAGTAGAAGCCCGCCGCCTTCAGGTTGTCGAGCGTCGCCGCCACGATGACCTTGGGGTAGCGCTCGGCGAGGTCGTTGACGATCTCGGAGAGCTGCTTCTTGCCGACGGAGTAGTCGACGAACGGGTAGTCCTCGGGCAGCAGCTCGTTGAAGAGCGCGCGGCCCAGCGAGGTCTTCAGACGGAACGAGTCACCCTGCTGCCACTCCGGCTCGCCCTCCTCGGCGACCGGGGGAACCCAGCCACGGGGAGCGACGGTGCCGACCGGGAAGCGGATCTCGATCTGCGACTGCAGCGCGAGCTCGCCGGCGTCGAACGCCATGATCGCCTCGGCCGTGGAGCCGAACGCGCGGCCCTCGCCCTTGGTGTCACGGAGCTCGCCGTCGGTGGTGAGGAAGAACAGACCGAGGACCATGTCCTGGGTCGGCATCGTCACCGGACGGCCGTCGGCGGGCTTGAGGATGTTGTTCGAGGACAGCATCAGGATGCGGGCCTCGGCCTGCGCCTCCGCGGAGAGCGGCAGGTGGACGGCCATCTGGTCACCGTCGAAGTCCGCGTTGAACGCGGTGCAGACGAGCGGGTGGATCTGGATGGCCTTGCCCTCGACCAGCTGAGGCTCGAAGGCCTGGATGCCGAGGCGGTGCAGCGTGGGCGCACGGTTCAGCAGGACCGGGTGCTCGGCGATGACCTCTTCGAGGACGTCGTACACGACCGTACGGCCGCGCTCGACCATGCGCTTCGCCGACTTGATGTTCTGCGCGTGGTTCAGGTCGACCAGGCGCTTCATCACGAACGGCTTGAAGAGCTCCAGCGCCATGGCCTTCGGCAGACCGCACTGGTGCAGCTTCAGCTGCGGACCGACGACGATCACGGAACGCGCGGAGTAGTCCACACGCTTGCCGAGAAGGTTCTGACGGAAACGACCCTGCTTGCCCTTCAGCATGTCGCTGAGGGACTTCAGCGGACGGTTGCCGGGGCCCGTGACCGGGCGACCACGACGGCCGTTGTCGAAGAGGGCGTCGACCGCCTCCTGGAGCATCCGCTTCTCGTTGTTCACGATGATCTCGGGGGCACCGAGGTCGAGCAGACGCTTCAGACGGTTGTTGCGGTTGATCACACGGCGGTACAGGTCGTTCAGGTCGGAGGTCGCGAAGCGGCCACCGTCCAGCTGCACCATCGGACGCAGGTCCGGCGGGATGACCGGGACGCAGTCGAGAACCATGCCCTTGGGGCTGTTCGCGGTCTGCAGGAACGCGGAGACGACCTTGAGGCGCTTGAGCGCACGGGTCTTCTTCTGGCCCTTGCCGGTACGGATGATCTCGCGGAGGCGCTCGGCCTCCTCCTCCAGGTCGAAGGACTCCAGGCGCTTCTGCAGCGCCGCGGCACCCATCGAACCGTCGAAGTACGTGCCGAAGCGGTCACGCAGCTCGCGGTAGAGGAGCTCGTCGCCCTCCAGGTCCTGGACCTTGAGGTTCTTGAAGCGCGACCAGACCTCGTCCAGACGGTCGATCTCGCGCTGCGCACGGTCGCGCAGCTGCTTCATCTCGCGCTCGGCACCCTCGCGCACCTTGCGGCGCACGTCGGCCTTGGCGCCCTCGGCCTCCAGCTCGGCGAGGTCGTTCTCGAGCTTCTTGGCGCGGGCCTCCAGGTCGGAGTCGCGACGGTTCTCGATCTGCTGACGCTCGACGGAGACGTGCGCCTCCAGGGAGGGCAGGTCACGCGTACGACGCTCGTCGTCGACGTACGTGATCATGTACGCCGCGAAGTAGATGACCTTCTCGAGGTCCTTCGGGGCGAGGTCGAGCAGGTACCCGAGGCGCGACGGAACGCCCTTGAAGTACCAGATGTGGGTGACGGGAGCGGCGAGCTCGATGTGGCCCATCCGCTCACGGCGCACCTTGGCGCGGGTGACCTCGACGCCACACCGCTCACAGATGATGCCCTTGAAGCGGACGCGCTTGTACTTGCCGCAGTAGCACTCCCAGTCCCGGGTCGGACCGAAGATCTTCTCGCAGAAGAGTCCGTCCTTCTCGGGCTTGAGCGTGCGGTAGTTGATGGTCTCCGGCTTCTTGACCTCGCCGTGGCTCCACTGACGGATGTCGTCAGCGGTGGCCAGACCGATCCGGAGCTCGTCGAAGAAGTTGACGTCGAGCACTATGCGTCAATCCCTCTCAGGGTTGTAAGGCTGTGGGTCTGATACGGGGGTCCTGGGGCCGGCGGGGGACTCAGTGGGTTTCACCGAGTCCCCGCACCGGACTCCCGTCAGACCTCTTCGACGCTGCTCGGCTCGCGCCGGGACAGGTCGATGCCGAGCTCCTCCGCTGCGCGGAAGACGTCCTCGTCGGTGTCGCGCATCTCGATGGACATGCCGTCCGAGGACAGCACCTCCACGTTGAGGCACAGGGACTGCATCTCCTTGATGAGGACCTTGAAGGACTCGGGGATGCCGGGCTCAGGGATGTTCTCGCCCTTGACGATGGCCTCGTAGACCTTCACGCGGCCGGTCACGTCGTCGGACTTGATCGTCAGCAGCTCCTGGAGGGCGTACGCGGCGCCGTAAGCCTCCAGCGCCCACACCTCCATCTCACCGAAGCGCTGGCCACCGAACTGGGCCTTACCACCCAGCGGCTGCTGGGTGATCATCGAGTACGGGCCGGTCGAACGGGCGTGCAGCTTGTCGTCGACCAGGTGGTGGAGCTTGAGGATGTACATGTACCCGACGGAGATCGGGTCCGGGAACGGCTCGCCGGAGCGGCCGTCGAACAGCCTCGCCTTACCGGTCGGGAGCACCATGCGCTCGCCGTCGCGGTTCGGGATGGTGTGCTGGAGCAGACCCGCGAGCTCGTCCTCACGCGCACCGTCGAAGACCGGGGTCGCGACGTTGGTGCCGGGGGCGACCTGGTCGGCGCCGATCGCCTGGAGGCGCTGCGCCCACTCGTCCGCGAGACCGGAGACGTCCCAGCCGCGGCTGGCGAGCCAGCCGAGGTGGATCTCCAGGACCTGTCCCGGGTTCATTCGGGACGGGACACCCAGCGGGTTGAGGATGATGTCGACCGGGGTGCCGTCCTCGAGGAACGGCATGTCCTCGATCGGGAGGATCTTCGAGATGACGCCCTTGTTGCCGTGACGGCCGGCGAGCTTGTCACCGTCGGTGATCTTGCGCTTCTGGGCGACGTAGACGCGGACCAGCTGGTTCACGCCCGGGGGAAGCTCGTCGCCCTCCTCGCGGTCGAAGACGCGGACGCCGATGATCTTGCCGATCTCGCCGTGCGGCACCTTCAGCGAGGTGTCACGGACCTCACGGGCCTTCTCGCCGAAGATCGCGCGGAGCAGGCGCTCCTCCGGGGTCAGCTCGGTCTCGCCCTTCGGGGTGACCTTGCCGACCAGGATGTCGCCGGCGACGACCTCGGCACCGATGCGGATGATGCCGCGCTCGTCGAGGTCCGCGAGGACCTCCTCGGAGACGTTCGGGATGTCCCGGGTGATCTCCTCGGGGCCGAGCTTGGTGTCACGGGCGTCGACCTCGTGCTCCTCGATGTGGATCGAGGAGAGGACGTCGTCCTGCACGAGGCGCTGCGACAGGATGATCGCGTCCTCGTAGTTGTGGCCCTCCCACGGCATGAACGCCACGAGGAGGTTCTTGCCGAGCGCCATCTCGCCGTCTTCGGTGGCGGGACCGTCGGCGAGGACCTGGCCCTCGATGACGCGGTCGCCCTCGTCCACGACGACCTTCTGGTTCACAGAGGTGCCCTGGTTGGAGCGGGAGAACTTGTGCAGGCGGTACGTGATGTACGTGCCGTCGTCGTTGGCGACCGTGATGTAGTCGGCCGACAGCTCCTGGACGACACCGTCCTTCTCGGCCTTGAGCACGTCGCCGGCGTCGGTGGCGCAGCGGTACTCCATGCCGGTGCCGACGAGCGGGGCCTCCGACTTAATCAGCGGGACGGCCTGACGCATCATGTTCGCGCCCATGAGGGCACGGTTGGCGTCGTCGTGCTCGAGGAAGGGGATCATGGCGGTCGCGACCGACACCATCTGGCGCGGCGAGACGTCCATGTAGTCCACGTCCGACGGCTCGACGTAGTCGACCTCGCCGCCACGCTTGCGGACGAGGACGCGCGGCTCGGAGAAGCGGAGCTCGTCGTTGAGCGCGGCGTTGGCCTGCGCGATGACGAACCGGTCCTCCTCGTCGGCGGTGACGTAGTCGACCTCGTCGGTGACCTGGCCGTCGACGACCTTGCGGTACGGCGTCTCGATGAAGCCGAACGCGTTGACGCGACCGTACGAGGCGAGCGAACCGATCAGACCGATGTTCGGGCCTTCGGGGGTCTCGATCGGGCACATGCGTCCGTAGTGGGACGGGTGCACGTCTCGGACCTCGAAGCCGGCCCGCTCACGGGAGAGACCACCGGGACCCAGCGCCGAGAGACGACGCTTGTGCGTCAGACCCGACAGCGGGTTGTTCTGGTCCATGAACTGGGACAGCTGGGAGGTGCCGAAGAACTCCTTGATCGACGCCACGACCGGGCGAATGTTGATCAGGGTCTGCGGCGTGATCGCCTCGACGTCCTGGGTGGTCATCCGCTCGCGGACGACGCGCTCCATACGAGCCAGACCCGTGCGGACCTGGTTCTGGATGAGCTCGCCGACGTTGCGCAGACGACGGTTGCCGAAGTGGTCGATGTCGTCGGTCTCGACGACGATCTCGTTGCCGTTCTCGCCGATCGTCTCGGTCTCGCCCGCGTGGAGCTTCACCAGGTACTTGATCGTGGCGATGATGTCGTCGGTGGTGAGGACACCGGCGTCCAGCGGCTCGTCGGCGCCGAGCTTCTTGTTCACCTTGTAGCGGCCGACCTTCGCGAGGTCGTAGCGCTTCGGGTTGAAGTAGAGGTTCTCGAGCAGCGTCTGAGCGGCCTCACGGGTCGGCGGCTCGCCCGGACGGAGCTTGCGGTAGATGTCGAGCAGCGCGTCGTCCTGGCCCTGGGTGTGGTCCTTCTCCAGGGTGGCGCGCATGGACTCGTACTCGCCGAACTCCTGCAGGATCTGCTCGGTGGTCCAGCCGAGAGCCTTGAGGAGGACGGTGACGGACTGCTTGCGCTTGCGGTCGATGCGGACACCGACCAGGTCGCGCTTGTCGATCTCCATCTCCAGCCAGGCACCCCGGGACGGGATGATCTTGGCGGAGAAGATGTCCTTGTCGGACGTCTTGTCGATCGACGAGTCGAAGTAGACACCCGGCGAACGGACCAGCTGCGACACCACGACACGCTCGGTGCCGTTGATGACGAAGGTGCCCTTGTTGGTCATGAGCGGGAAGTCGCCCATGAAGACCGTCTGGGACTTGATCTCGCCGGTCTCGTTGTTGGTGAACTCGGCGGTGACGAAGAGCGGGGCGCCGTACGTGAAGTCACGGTCCTTGCACTCGTCGATCGAGTTCTTCGGCGGCTCGAAGCGGTGGTCGCGGAAGGTCAGCGACATCGACCCGGAGAAGTCCTCGATCGGGGAGATCTCCTCGAAGATCTCCTCCAGACCGGACTTCGTGGGGACGTCCTGTCCCGACTCAAGGGCAGCCTCGACGCGAGCCTTCCAGGCGGCGTTGCCGAGCAGCCAGTCAAAGCTCTCGGTCTGCAGCGCGAGGAGGTTCGGAACCTCGAGGGGCTCCTTGATCTTTGCAAAGGAGATGCGCAGCGGGGCGGTGCTTGCGCCGTTGTTCGTATTGGTCGAGGCGTTGCGCGAGGCGGCCAAGAGGGGGTCCTTCCGAGGGCTCGGACTCACTACGCGCGTACCGGTCCCCAGCAACACTTCACGGCAGACGTTTCCTGAGATGACCGAAAGGCCAGGTCAGACGGGGTCGGTCCACGAAGTTGATGCGAAGGTATGCCCCTGGTGACGGGCAGGGGGCAGCTAACAGGCAGCGCAAAGGGTCAGTGTAGCCACTTGGCCCACTGATGTCCAGGGCGTCTTCTTCGCGACCCTCGTTGCTCTCAACTCCGCGGTACCTCGCGCCGTGCGGCGCACCTCGATACTGCCCGTTCGGTCGTCGATCCATGCCTCGGAAACGGATCGTTGTGACGACGCGTCCTGAGAATTGCGCGCTGCGTGCGGTTCGTCAAGGCCCCCCGGTGTGCGGGGCGCACGGCGAAGATCACCATACTCCGCTTCCGGCGGCCCTCGGGACCCCCGCCACGCCCGTTCCGGGAACGCCGAGAGGCGACCACCCAGATGGATGATCGCCTCTCGGTGCCTCCGCGTTACACGGGGCAGGAGTCAGCTCAGCGAGCCGAAACGGTCTTACTTGACCGTGACGGAGGCGCCGGCGGCCTTGAGGGACTCGGCAGCCTTCTCGGCGGCCTCCTTCGCGACCTTCTCGAGGACCGGCTTCGGGGTGCCGTCGACGAGGTCCTTGGCCTCCTTGAGGCCCAGGGAGGTGAGCTCGCGCACGACCTTGATGACCTGGATCTTCTTGTCGCCGGCACCCTCGAGGATGACGTCGAACTCGTCCTGCTCGGCCTCGGCCTCGGCCGGGGCACCGGCGGCGGCCGGGCCGGCAACGGCGACGGCGGCGGCGGCGGTGACGTCGAACTTCTCCTCGAAGGCCTTCACGAACTCGGAGAGCTCGATGAGGGTCATCTCCTCGAACTGGGCGAGGAGGTCGTCCTGAGAGAGCTTCGCCATGATGGGCGATCCTTCCACTAATTCGGCAGGTGCCGATGTGTCTATAGAGGCGGGCGTAACGGCCCGCTACGACCCGCGCACTACGCGGCGCGGATCAATGCGCGAGCCGAATTACTCGGCACCGCCCTGCTCGGCGAGCTTGACGCGAAGCGCCTCCGCGGTGCGGACGAACTTCGACGGCAGCGCCTGGAAGAGCGAGGCAGCCTGGGACTGCTTGCCCTTGAACGCGCCGGCCAGCTTGCTGAGCAGAACCTCGCGGGACTCGAGGTCCGCAAGCTTCTTGATGTCGTCGGCGGAGAGAGCCTTACCGTCAAGGACACCGGCCTTGATGATGAGGTTCGGGTTCTCCTTGGCGAAGTCACGCAGGGCCTTCGCCGACTCCACCGGGTCACCGGTGACGAAGGCGACCGCGGTCGGACCAGCGAAGTGCTCGTCCAGTGCGGTGATCCCGGCCTCGTTGGCCGCAATCTTGGTCAGCGTGTTCTTCACCACGGCGTACTGGGCGTTCTCACCGAGAGAGCGACGCAGCGTCTTGAGCTGCGCGACGGTGAGACCCCGGTACTCGGTCAGCACGGCGGCGTTGGAGCTCTGGAACGCGTCCTTGAGCTCGGCCACCGATGCAGCCTTGTTGGGCGTCGGCATAGTGCGTCAGCCTCCTTCCGGGTGATGAGGACCGCTCAGAAGGAGTCTGAACAAAACAAAACGCCCCGGCGCAGGCGCACGGGGCTGAGCTCGACCGGATGATGAAATCCGGGAACCTTCCACAGTCACCTGCGCGGGTCGTCCGTTGTCAGCGGATCCTTCGGCCACCGCACCCGGTAGGGGCACAGCAACGACCAGCGGTCTTTGGCTTCTGGGGAAGCGTACGTGATGGCCTGCGCCAGGCGCAAATCAGCCCTGGGCGGGGTTCTTCCCGAAGTCCTTCATCATCTCGAAGAGGTCCACGGTGTCCTTGGCCGGCGGGGCCTGCACGGCGGACTTGGTGCCGTAGTCGGTGTAGTCGGCCCGCATCTGCATCCTGCCCTGGGCCGTGGTCATACCGACGTCCATACGGGCCGGGTAGCCGTCCTCGGTGACCCAGAGCTCGGTGTCGTAGCCCTTGAGGCCCGCCTTCTTCATGCCGGCGATGAGCTCGTCGTGGTCCTTCTCGGAGAGGAGCTTCGACGACTCGTTGGCCTTGAGCATCTGCTCGAAGGTGAGCGTGCCCTTGTAGTGCTGGGTCTCCATGCCGTTGACCTTCTCGGCACCGAGGTGCTTCAGGTCCGGGGAGTCCAGGAGCAGGGCGAGCTGCTGGGCCGGGTCCTGGTTCATGTTGTCCAGGCCGCCGGTCATCTGCTTCTGCAGCGCCTTGTCTCCGGAGGCGTCGGCCGCGGCCTTCATGTCGAGCTTCATCCAGCGCTTGCCGTCCATCTCGGCGGCCTGCTTGGCACCCATGTCCATGTACATGACCTGGTCGAGCATGATCATGTGCATCTGCTCCGGGGCACCCTGGTCGCCGGCGGAGAGCATGGAGCTCTTCATGGTGATGTCCATCACCGCCGGGGCCCAGCCCTGGACGCCGCTCATCTCGATCGTGCCGGACTCGGCGCCGAGTCCCTCCATGGTCATGGTCATCTTGACCTTGGCGGCCTTGGCGGCCGAGGTCTTCTCGTACGCGGCCTGGATGACCTTCGTGACGTCCCCGTGGCTCTGCGCCTTCGGTTCGGCGCCCCCGGCCTTCGCGTCACCGTCCTGACAGCCCGCGACCCCCGTGACGACGGCAGCGGCCGTCAGGGCGATGCCCGCGCGCTTCCATGCGGACGTGTTCATGAGTCCCCACCCCTTGGTCAATGACTTTGCGGTCCCTCGAACCGTAACAAGAAGCCGGCCCCGCACCTCCGGAGAGGTGCGGGGCCGGCTTGACCACTCAGTGAACCGGTGAGGTTCAGACCGCGGCCGGGTCCTCCTCGACGAGGAGGTTGCGGGTGCGGTTGGCGTCCAGCGGGATGCCGGGGCCCATCGTCGTGGTGATGGTCGCCTTCTTGATGTAGCGACCCTTCGCGGCGGACGGCTTCAGACGGAGGATCTCCTCCAGGGCCGCGGCGTAGTTCTCGACCAGCTTCGTCTCGTCGAAGGAGACCTTGCCGATGATGAAGTGCAGGTTCGAGTGCTTGTCGACGCGGAACTCGATCTTGCCGCCCTTGATGTCGTTGACAGCCTTCGCGACATCGGGGGTGACGGTGCCGACCTTGGGGTTCGGCATGAGACCACGCGGGCCGAGGACGCGGCCGAGGCGGCCGACCTTGCCCATGAGGTCCGGGGTGGCCACCACGGCGTCGAACTCGTTCAGGCGGTTGCCCTTGGAGATCTCGTCGATGAGCTCGTCGGAGCCGACGATGTCGGCGCCCGCGGCGATCGCGGCCTCGGCACGGTCACCGGTCGCGAAGACCAGGACCCGGGCGGTCTTGCCGGTGCCGTGCGGAAGGTTCACGGTGCCACGGACCATCTGGTCGGCCTTGCGCGGGTCGACGCCCAGGCGGAAGGCGACCTCGACGGTGCCGTCGAACTTCGTGGTGGCGGTGTCCTTGGCGAGACGGACGGCCTCGAGGGGCGCGTAGTTCCGCTCGCGGTCGACCTTGGCGTCCGCGGAGCGGAGAGCCTTGCTGCGCTTCACTGCTTCTCCTGTGCAGTTACACCATGCGGCTGTCGCCGCGTGGCAGGTATGGAGTCGTGGTGCGGGCCGGCGCTGGCCCTACCACTAGGTCACGAGGGGGGTGATCAGCCCTCGACCGTGATGCCCATGGAGCGGGCGGTGCCGGCGATGATCTTGGACGCGGCGTCCAGGTCATTGGCGTTGAGGTCGGGGAGCTTGACCGTGGCGATCTCGCGGACCTGGGCGGCCGTGAGCTTGGCGACCTTGGTCTTGTGCGGCTCGCCGGAGCCCTTGTCCACACCCGCGGCCTTGAGGATCAGCTTGGCGGCCGGCGGAGTCTTGGTGATGAAGGTGAAGCTGCGGTCTTCGTAGACCGTGATCTCCACCGGCACGACCATGCCACGCTGCGACTCGGTCGCGGCGTTGTAGGCCTTGCAGAACTCCATGATGTTGACGCCGTGCTGACCCAGCGCGGGGCCGACCGGCGGGGCCGGGTTGGCCGCACCGGCGTTGATCTGGAGCTTGATAAGCCCCGTGACCTTCTTCTTCTTGGGAGGCATTGCTCTCTCCGGGTCCTAGTGAGAGTGTTCAGCCCGCCTTCCGGTCATCCGGATGCAGGCATACCGCACAACGATAACGGGTATAGTCGCGCGGCCAAAAACCGAGCAGGTCAGAGCGGCTACGGGAGCCACTCTGACCTGGTCGGAAGACGCTGAGATCAGTTCTTCTGGATCTGGTCGAAGCTGAGCTCGACCGGGGTCTCGCGACCGAAGATCTCGACGAGGCCCTTGACCTTCTTCGAGTCCGGGTTGATCTCGTTGATCGTGGCCTGGAGGGTCGCGAACGGGCCGTCGGTGACGGTGACCGAGTCGCCGACCTCGAAGTCCAGGACCTGGACCTCCAGCTTGCGGGCCGGAGCCGGCTTGCCCTCGGCCTCGGCGGCCTCGCGGGCGGCCTTCTCCTCGGCCTCCGGGGCGAGCATCTTGACGATCTCGTCCAGGGTCAGCGGGTACGGGTCGTAGGCGTTGCCCACGAAGCCGGTGACGCCGGGGGTGTTGCGGACGACGCCCCAGGACTCGTTCGTCAGGTCCATGCGGACGAGGACGTAGCCGGGAAGCTTGTTCTGCTTGACGTTCTTCCGCTCGCCGCCCTTGATCTGGACGATCTCTTCCTCGGGGACCTCGGCCTGGTAGATGAAGTCCTCGACGTTGAGCGAGACGGCACGCTGCTCGAGGTTGGCCTTCACGCGCTTCTCGTAGCCCGCGTAGGTGTGGATGACGTACCACTCGCCGGGAAGGGTGCGGAGCTCCTCGCGGAGAGCGGCGACCGGGTCGACCGGGGCGGCCGGCTCGGCCTCCTCCTCGGCGTCCTCGGCCTCCTCCTCGGCGTCCTCGGCCTCGGCCTCGGCGTCCTCGACCTCGTCGGACTCGTCCTCGCCAGCCTCGTCCTCGTCGATCTCGTCGACCTCGACGTCCTCGTCCGCAGCGTCCTCAGCAGCTTCGACCTCGACGTCCTCGACGTCCTCGTCGGCGGCCTCGACGATGTCCAGCTCGTCCTCGACGGACTCGGACTCGAAGGCGTCGTTCAGGTTCGCGTCAGACACGGTGGCTGCTTCTTCCTGCGATACAGATGGGGTGGAACAAAAAGTCAGCCGAAGACGTACTTGACTGCTTCCTGGAAGCCATAGTCAATCACGGTGACAAGGCCGATCATGATGACGACGAAGACAATCACCACAGTGGTGTACGTCGTCAGCTGGCTGCGCGTGGGCCAGACGACCTTGCGGAGCTCTGCGATGATCTGGCGGTAGAAGAGCGCGAGACGGCCCAGGGGGCCCTTCTTTCCGCGCTTCCCGCCCTTGCGGGACTTCTTCTTCGACTCTGCGGACTCGTCGGCATCAGGCATGTCGATGGAGCCTACGGCGTCCGTCACGATCTCTCACCTGATTCCGGGTCGGCCGTGCCGCGCCCGGGTGGAGCCGCACGGCGGTGCAATGAAGTACGTACATGCGCACAACACCTGGCGGTGTGTGTAGCAGGGCCGGAGGGACTTGAACCCCCAACCGCCGGTTTTGGAGACCGGTGCTCTACCAATTGAGCTACGACCCTTTGTCGGTGCCCCCAACCTACCGCATCGTGAGACGCGGTTGTTGCGGACCAACGAGCAGTGAGCATACGTGGTCATGGGCCCCTACGTCGAACAGAGAGCGCGCCGACCTGCCGTCGGACGCGCGTACGACCGGGATTGACCGTTCCTGTCCGGTCCGTGAAACCTGTGTGCCGGGCCTCGACGCGGTCTGGGACGATGACCCGTATGAGCGCTGCTACCCCTCCCACCGAGCGTCGGGTCTCCGCCCGGATCGGTGCGATCTCCGAGTCCGCCACCCTCGCCGTCGACGCCAAGGCCAAGGCCCTCAAGGCCGCCGGTCGCCCGGTGATCGGTTTCGGCGCGGGTGAGCCCGACTTCCCGACGCCGGACTACATCGTCGAGGCGGCCGTCGAGGCCTGCAAGAACCCCAAGTACCACCGCTACACGCCGGCCGGCGGTCTGCCCGAGCTGAAGGCCGCGATCGCCGCCAAGACGCTGCGCGACTCCGGTTACGAGGTCGACGCCTCCCAGGTCCTGGTGACCAACGGCGGCAAGCAGGCGATCTACGAGGCCTTCGCGGCGATCCTCGACCCGGGCGACGAGGTCATCGTCCCGGCGCCGTACTGGACGACGTACCCCGAGTCGATCCGTCTCGCGGGCGGTGTCCCGGTGGAGGTCGTGGCCGACGAGACCACCGGCTACCGGGTCTCGGTGGAGCAGCTGGAGGCGGCGCGCACGGAGAAGACCAAGGTCGTCCTCTTCGTCTCCCCCTCGAACCCGACCGGCGCGGTGTACAGCGAGGCGGAGACCGAGGCGATCGGCCGCTGGGCCGTCGAGCACGGCCTGTGGGTGCTCACCGACGAGATCTACGAGCACCTGGTGTACGGCGACGCCACCGCCGCCTCCCTGCCGGCGGTCCTGCCGGAGCTGCGCGACAAGTGCATCGTGGTCAACGGCGTCGCCAAGACGTACGCGATGACGGGCTGGCGCGTGGGCTGGATCATCGGCCCGAAGGACGTCGTGAAGGCCGCGACCAACCTGCAGTCGCACGCCACCTCCAACGTCTCCAACGTGGCGCAGGTCGCCGCGCTCGCCGCCGTCTCCGGCAACCTGGACGCGGTCGCGAAGATGGGCAAGGCCTTCGACCGCCGCCGCCAGACGATCGTGCGGATGCTGAACGAGATCGAGGGCGTGTACTGCCCGACGCCGGAGGGCGCGTTCTACGCGTACCCGTCGGTGAAGGGGCTGCTCGGCAAGGAGATCCGCGGCAAGCGCCCGCAGACCTCGGTCGAGCTGGCCGCCCTGATCCTGGACGAGGCCGAGGTCGCGGTCGTCCCGGGCGAGGCCTTCGGCACCCCGGGCTACCTGCGCCTGTCGTACGCGCTGGGCGACGAGGACCTGGTGGAGGGCGTGTCCCGGATCCAGAAGCTCCTCGCCGAGGCGAAGGCCTGATCGTCTTGAGGCACGGGCCCCGGTTCTTCGGAACCGGGGCCCGTTCTTGCGTTCTAGCAAGGTCCCGATCGGGGAAACGGACTGTATTCGTCCATTCGGGTGCGGCAGTATCGGCCAATGGAGCATGTACGCGATCTCACCCTGTTGCCCAAGGCCCATCTGCACCTGCACTTCACCGGTTCGATGCGGCCCACGACGCTCATCGAGCTGGCCGACAAGTACGGCGTGCGTCTCCCGGAGGCGCTGAGCAGCGGTACGCCTCCCCGGCTGCGGGCGACCGACGAGCGCGGCTGGTTCCGCTTCCAGCGGCTCTACGACATCGCCCGCTCCTGTCTGCGCCGGCCGGAGGACATCCGGCGGCTGGTGCGCGAGGCGGCGCAGGAGGACGTGCGGGACGGCTCCGGCTGGCTGGAGATCCAGGTCGACCCCACCTCGTACGCCCCGCACCTGGGCGGCCTGATCCCGGCCCTGGAGATCATCCTGGACGCGGTCGACGGGGCCTCCCGGGAGACCGGCCTCGGAATGCGGGTGCTCGTCGCGGCGAACCGGATGAAGCACCCCCTGGAGGCGCGGACCCTGGCCCGGCTCGCGGTGCGGTTCGCGGACCGGGGCGTGGTCGGTTTCGGGCTCTCCAACGACGAGCGGCGGGGCATGGCCCGGGACTTCGACCGGGCCTTCGCGATCGCGCGGGAGGGCGGTCTCCTCGCGGCTCCGCACGGCGGCGAGCTGACGGGCCCCTCGTCCGTACGGGACTGCCTGGACGACCTGCGGGCGGCGCGGGTCGGCCACGGGGTGCGGGCGGCGGAGGACCCGAGGCTGCTGCGGAGGCTCGCCGAGAAGGGCGTGACCTGCGAGGTCTGCCCGGCGTCGAACGTCGCGCTCGGGGTGTACGAGAAGCACGAGGACGTGCCGCTGCGGACCCTCTTCGAGGCCGGGGTGCCGATGGCGCTCGGCGCGGACGACCCGCTTCTCTTCGGCTCGCGGCTCGCGGAGCAGTACGAGATCGCCCGCCGGCACCACGGGTTCACGGACGCGGAGCTGGCGGAGCTGGCCCGGCAGTCGGTGCGGGGCTCGGCGGCGCCCGAGGACGTCCGGGCGAAGCTGCTCGCGGGGATCGACCACTGGCTCGCTAGCTGATCCCCCGGAGGAGGGTGCGGGCGAGCGAGCGCGCGAAGTCGTCTAGGGAGTCCGGCGGCCTGCGGTCCGGGCTCATCTCCCAGGCGAAGGAGCGCTGCACGCAGGCCCCGAGGAGCAGGGAGGCGGCGGCCACCGGATCGGCGTCCGGGTCGAGGCGGCCGTGCCGCTGCTCGGCGCGGAGATAGGCGGCGAGGCCTTCGATGGGCTTGTGGGGGCCCATCCCGTAGGTGCGCATGGCCTCCTCGTGGCGCCGCTTGAGCTGCGGTTCCGCGTAGAGGGAGGCGACGACCGGGAAGGTCTGCTCGTAGAAGAGGGCGGCCTGCCGGGCGACCTCGGTGAGGTTCTCCTCGACGGTGCGGCCGCCGGGGTCGGCGACGAGTGTGCCGAGGAGGCCGCCGAGCTGGGGCAGGCGCTCGTTCAGGACGGCCAGGAAGAGCTCTTCCTTGCTGCTGAAGTACTTGTAGAGCGCGGCTTCCGAGCAGCCGGCCGCCTTGGCGATCTCCTTGGTGGTGGTGCGGGCGAGCCCCGCCGTCCGCATGAGGTCGCGGGCGGCGTCGATGATCCGGGTCCGGGTCGGCCTCTGTTCCATGCATCCTCCAGCCACGCTTGACGTATGAGTGAGTATCCACTCACCCTGGGGGTGAGTGAATACTTACCCACCCTGGGAGGGTGCGACATGAAGCTCACAGTCTTCGGCGCGACCGGCGGCATCGGCCAGGAGATCGTCCGGCAGGCCCTGGCCTCGGGCCACGAGGTGACGGCGGTGGTCCGGGACCCCGCACGGCTCACGGCGACGGGATCCCGTCTGACGGTCCGACGGGCCGACCTGTCCGACCCCGAGGCCCTGCGCGGGGCGGTCGCGGGCCGGGACGCGGTCCTCTCGGGCCTCGGGGCCCGCACCCGGGCGGACGCGGGCGTGACCGCCCGGCTGACCCGCTCGGTGCTCGCGGCGATGGAGGCCGAGAAGACGCGCCGGCTCCTGGTGGTCAGCGCGGCCCCGCTGGGCCCGGTTCCGGACGGCCAGGCCCTCGTCGACAAGGCGGTCCTGGCGATCGTCAACAACATGCTGAAGGACGTCTACGCCGACCTGCGGGTCATGGAGTCGGACCTCGCCGCGAGCGACGCCGACTGGACGTCCGTGCGCCCGCCCAAGCTGACGAACAAGCCGGGCACCGGGCAGTACCGCAAGGTCGTCGGCGGCACCCCGTCCCGGGGCCGCTCCCTGGCCCGCGCGGACGTGGCGCACGCGATGCTGGCGATGATCGACGACCCCGCGACGGTCAAGCAGGGCGTCGGCGTCGCGTACTAGGGCCTGTCGTCACATTCCCGTCGTCGCCCGAAGGGCGGCCCTGCGGCGTCTGGCGCGTGCTCTCGGCGTGCCGGGTGGAAGTCCTCGTACTGGACGTACTCGGGCTTTCGCCCGGTGCGGCGAAGGGGGCACCTCCCTGCTCGAGCGAAGCCGAGAGCTTGGGGGCGCGTGCCAGGCGTCGCGGGGCAGACGGGAATGTGACGACAGGCCCTAGGACGGGTCTAGAGCTGGACCCCGACCGTCACCGGCTCGTTGACGAGGGTGATCCCGAAGGCCTCGTGCACCCCGGCGACGACCTCGCGGGCGAGGGCGAGGAGGTCCTCGGTGGTCGCCTCGCCGCGGTTGGTGAGGGCGAGCGTGTGCTTGGTGGAGATCCGGGCGGGCCCGGAGCCGTACCCCTTGGTGAAGCCGGCCCTGTCGATCAGCCAGGCCGCCGAGGTCTTCACGGCGCCGTCCTCGCCCGCGGGGAAGGCCGGCGGGGTGACGTCCGGCCCGAGCCGCTCCGCCACACGGGCCCGGAAGCCATCGAACTCGTCGTTCGTGAGGATCGGGTTGGTGAAGAAGGAGCCCGCGGACCAGGTGTCGTGGTCCTCCGGGTCCAGGACCATGCCCTTGCCGGCGCGCAGCCGCAGCACGGTCTCGCGGGCGGTGGCGAGGGGCACCCGGTCGCCGGCCCCGACGCCGAGGGCGCGGGCGGTCTCGGCGTACTTGATCGGCGCCGAGAGACCGCCGGCGTCCTCCAGCGCGAAGCGGACCCGCAGCACCACGTACCGGTCGGGCTGGTCCTTGAAGAGGCTGTGCCGGTACGAGAAGGCGCACTCGGCGTTCGTGAGGGTGACGGTCTTCTCGGCACGCCGGTCGTAGGCGACGACCTCGGTGACGGTGGCGGAGACGTCCTGCCCGTACGCGCCGACGTTCTGGATGGGGGTCGCGCCGGCCGAGCCGGGGATGCCGGCCAGGCACTCGATCCCGGCGAGCCCGGCCTCGACGGTCCGCGCCACGGCGTCCGTCCAGACCTCGCCGGCGGCGAGCTCCAGGCTCGTGCCGTCCAGGACGAAGCCGGTGGTGGCGATGCGCAGCGCCGTGCCGTCGAAGCCCTTGTCCCCGATGACCAGGTTGGAGCCGCCGCCGATGATCAGCAGCGGGGTCCCGGCGGCGTCGGCCGCGCGGACCGCCTCGACCACCTCGTCGTCGGTGGTGGCGGTGACGAGCCGGGTGGCGGGCCCGCCGAGCCGGAAGGTGGTCAGGGGCGCGAGGGGGGCGTCTGCGATCTGCTGCACGGGCTCAAGGGTACGGGCCCGCCGCTTCGGCGACGGGCCCGTGACGCTCGCACGGCGGCTCGTACGGTCAGGCGAGACGGACCACGGCCCGGCTCATGCCCAGGACCTTCTGCCCGGCGCTCGTCGCCGTGATGTCGACCCGCACCTGCTGGTCGTCCAGCTTGGCTGCGACCTTGGCGGAGACCTCGATCAGGGCGCCGGTCCCGTCATTGGGGACGACGACCGGCTTGGTGAAGCGGACCCCGTACTCGACGACGGCGGCGGGGTCGCCGGCCCAGTCGGTGACGACGCGGATCGCCTCGGCCATGGTGAACATGCCGTGGGCGATGACGTCCGGGAGGCCGACCTCGACCGCGAACTTCTCGTTCCAGTGGATCGGGTTGAAGTCCCCGGAGGCGCCGGCGTACCGCACGAGCGTGGCGCGGGTCACGGGGAAGGTCTGCGCGGGCAGCTCGGTGCCGACCTCGACCTCGTCGTAGGCGATCTTCGCGGTCATGGTCAGGCCCCCTCGGGTGCGCGGGAGACGAGCTTGGTCCAGGCGGTGACGACGTGCTCGCCGGAGGCGTCGTGGACCTCGCCGCGGATGTCCAGGATGTCGTTGCCGGCGAGGGACTTGATCGCCTCGATGGTGGAGGTGACCGAGAGCCGGTCCCCGGCGCGTACGGGCCGGGTGTAGACGAACTTCTGGTCGCCGTGGACGACGCGGCTGTAGTCGAGGCCCAGCTGCGGGTCCTCGATGACGGCGCCGGCCGCCTTGAATGTGATGGCGAACACGAAAGTGGGCGGGGCGATCACATCGGAATGTCCGAGCGCCTTGGCCGCTTCGGTGTCGGTGTACGCGGGATTGGCGTCACCGATCGCCTCGGCGAACTCGCGGATCTTCTCGCGGCCGACCTCGTAGGGCGCGGTGGGCGGATAGGTCCGGCCCACGAAGGACTGGTCGAGCGCCATGGACTCGATACCTCCTGGATTTGTTGCCGACAAACGACACGAGGCCGCCCCCGGGTGGGGACGGCCTCGTGTACGAGCCTGATTAGCGCGTCTCGCGGTGCGCAGTGTGCGAGTTGCAGCGAGGGCAGTGCTTCTTCATCTCAAGACGGTCCGGGTTGTTACGCCGGTTCTTCTTGGTGATGTAGTTCCGCTCCTTGCACTCCACGCAGGCCAGCGTGATCTTCGGGCGGACGTCGGTGGCAGCCACGTGAGTGCTCCTTGACGGACGGATGGACGGATGAACGCATAGAAGAGTAGCCGATCGAAGGACCGACCCCACAATCGGCTACTGTCTGTAGCGGTGACCGGACTTGAACCGGTGACACAGCGATTATGAGCCGCTTGCTCTACCGACTGAGCTACACCGCTTTGATGATCCGGACCCCGCCCGAAGGCGGGATCCCTCTCACCAGAGCCCCAATACGGAATCGAACCGTAGACCTTCTCCTTACCATGGAGACGCTCTACCGACTGAGCTATTGGGGCGAGCGAGGAAGACATTACACGGTCTCCGGCCCATCACCCAAATCCGTTTCCCCGAGGCCTCCCGACAGCCCTCACCAGGCGTCCCGTACGCCACTCGTGGCCTCATCGGTACGACTATTGCGCTCCCCCTCGAAGGTCGCTCCGAGCGCCCCTAGGCTCGGCCCCACGCTGCGTGATCTTGATCTTGAGGAGCGTTGAGGAGCCCGATGTCAGCCGACAGCAAGCAGCCCCAGCCGCCCGAGGACGGGGCCGCCACCACCGCCGACTCGACCTCACTCCTGCTCTCCCATGCGCGGCTCACCGACGGACGGACCGTGGACGTGCGGCTCGTCGGCGGCCGGATCGAGGCCGTCGGCACCGCGGGCAGCCTCACCACCGTGGGCGCCCGCGTCGACCTCGGCGGCTACCTCCTGCTGCCCGCCGCCGCCGAACCCCACGCCCACGCCGACACCGCGCTCTCCGCCGACACCCCCGGCCCCGTCTCGTACGCCCCCGAGGAGGTGCAGCGGCGGGCCACCGAGGCCGCGCTGCTCCAGCTCGGCCACGGCGCGACGGCGCTCCGCGCGCACGTGCGCATCGGCGACGTCCACGGACTCGGCCCGCTCGAAGCGGTGCTGCAGGCCCGGCGCTCGCTGCGCGGCCTCGCCGACCTGACGGCCGTCGCCGTGCCCCGGCTGCTCACGGGCGTCGCGGGAGCGGACGGACTCGCGACCCTGCGGGACGCGGTGAAGATGGGCGCCGGGGTGGTCGGCGGCTGCCCGGACCTCGACCCGGACCCGGCCGGATATGTGGAGGCCGTCCTCGACGTCGCGGCCGAGCACGGCGTCCCGGTCGACCTGCACACCGACGGGGACGACCCGGCCCGGCTCGCCCGGCTCGCGGCGATGGCCGGCGGGCTGCGGCCCGGGGTCACGATCGGCCCGTGCGCCGGGCTCGCCCGGCTCCCCTCCGACGCGGCGAGCCGGACGGCGGACCGGCTGGCGGCGGCCGGGGTGACGGTGGTCTGCCTGCCCCAGGGAGGCTGCGGGGGCACGGAGCTGCGCGGAGCGGCGCCGGTGCGGCTGCTGCGGACGGCCGGGGTGCGGGTCGCGGCGGGCAGCGGGGCGCTGCGGGACGTGGCCAATCCGGTGGGGCGCGGGGACCCGCTGGAGGCGGCCTACCTCCTCGCCTCGCTCGGCGGGCTGCCGCCCCAGGAGGCGTACGGGGCGGTGAGCGCGCGGGCGCGGGCGGCGATGGGCCTGCCGGAGGTGCGGGTGGAGGCCGGCTTCCCGGCGGAGCTGCTCGCGGTGCGCGGCGAGCGCCTGGCGGGCGTGCTGTCCCTCGCGTACAGCCGGATCGTGGTGCACCGGGGGCGGGTGGTGGCCCGGACGAGCGCGGTGCGGGAGTACTGCGACTCGGCGGCGGCCCTGGACCTGCCGCGTCAGGCGCGCCCGGAAAGGCCGCCCGAGCCGGGGAGCCCCCCGGCCGGACCCGACGTACGGTCGTGAGTATGCGCATCGTCATCGCTGGAGGACACGGACAGATCGCCCTGCGCCTGGAGAGGCTGCTCTCGCACGCCGGGCACGAGGTCGCGGGGATCATCCGCAAACCGGAACAGGGCGCCGACCTGCGGGAGGCGGGCGCGGAGCCCGTCCACCTGGACCTGGAGTCGGCGTCGGTCGAGATGGTGGCCGCGGTGCTGCAGGGCGCCGACGCGGCCGTCTTCGCGGCGGGCGCGGGCCCGGGCAGCGGCGCCGACCGCAAGGACACGGTGGACCGGGCGGCCGCGGTGCTGTTCGCGGACGCGGCGGAACGGGCGGGCGTGCGGCGGTACCTCGTCGTCTCCTCGATGGGCGCGGACGCCTCCCACCCGGGCGACGGGATCTTCGACGCCTACCTCCGCGCGAAGGGCGCGGCCGACGACGACATCCGCTCCCGCACGGCCCTGGACTGGACGATCCTGCGCCCCGGCTCCCTGACGGACGACGCGGGGACGGGCATGGTCCGCCTGGAGGCGCACACGGGCCGCGGACCGATCCCCCGGGACGACGTGGCCGCGGTCCTCGCCGAACTCCTCGACACCCCGGCGACCGCCGGCCTGACCCTGGAACTGATCGCCGGTTCGGTCCCGCTCTCGGTGGCGGTGAAGGACGTGGCCGGCAACTGAGCCGCGGTCCCGTCCGCACTCCCGCCGTGAAACGAGTGAAGGTCCCCGGTGCAAGCACCGGGGACCTTCTTCACGTGGCGACGCCAGGATTCGAACCTGGGTAGGCTAAGCCGACGGATTTACAGTCCGCTCCCATTGGCCACTCGGGCACATCGCCATGGGTTCGCTGCCTTGGTTCACCGCTTTTCTGCGGTGTTCCCCGGCAACGACGTAAACAATACCTGATCCCCGGGGGTGCTTCGCCACCCGATTGATCAGCGGTTCGGCCGGCGGCTCACCCCCTAGGCTTTGGGGCGTACCCCACAGCATCCGAGCAAGGAGCCACGAGTCATGGCCGACTCCAGTTTCGACATCGTCTCCAAGGTCGAGCGGCAGGAGGTCGACAACGCCCTCAACCAGGCCGTGAAGGAGATCTCCCAGCGCTACGACTTCAAGGGAACCAACGCCTCGATCTCCTGGTCGGGCGAGAAGATCCTGATGCAGGCGAACGGCGAGGAGCGCGTCATGGCGATCCTCGACATCTTCCAGTCCAAGCTGATCAAGCGCGGGATCTCCCTCAAGTCCCTGGACGTCGAGGGCGAGCCCCAGCTGTCCGGCAAGGAGTACAAGCTCTTCGCCTCCGTCCAGGAGGGCATCTCCCAGGAGAAC
The DNA here is from genome assembly GCF_900105415.1 of Streptomyces sp. TLI_105. Lineage (GTDB taxonomy): Bacteria > Actinomycetota > Actinomycetes > Streptomycetales > Streptomycetaceae > Streptomyces. Next base: position 3,401,973 of record NZ_FNSM01000001.1, read on the forward strand.
GCCAAGAAGGTCGCGAAGGCCATCCGCGACGAGGGCCCCAAGGGCGTCAAGGCGCAGGTGCAGGGCGACGAGCTGCGCGTCAGCTCGAAGAGCCGGGACGACCTGCAGGCCGTGCAGGCGCTGCTCAAGGGCAAGGACTTCGACTTCGCGATCCAGTTCGTGAACTACCGCTGACCCGTCGAGGCCGGTGTCCGAATACCGCCAGCCGAGTGCTCGGCGGTCCCCGCACACTGGGTCTCCGGAAGACCCGTGCGGGGAGAGGAACCGGTCATGACCGTGTACGCGTACGTCGACGGCCCCCTGGGCGAGATGCTGCTTGTCGGGCGGCTCGCCGAAGGGGGCCGAGCCGTGCTGCGCTCGCTGTCCCTGCCGGGGCAGAAGGGCGCCGTCGTGGTCGAGGACGGCTGGACGCGCGCGCCCGAGGCGTTCGCCGAGGCCGCCGGGCAGCTGGGCGAGTACTTCGCCGGCCGCCGCGACCGGTTCGACCTGCCGCTCGCCGGCGACGCCGGGACCGCGTTCCAGCGGCGCGTCTGGCGGGCCCTGGAGGAGATCCCGTACGGCACCACCGTCTCGTACGGGGAGATCGCCCGGCGGGTCGGTTCGCCCGGCGCCGGGGTACGGGCCGTGGGCACCGCGATCGGCCGCAATCCGCTGCTCGTGGTGCGGCCCTGCCACCGGGTGATCGGCGCCGACGGGAGCCTGCGCGGGTACGCCGCCGGGCTCGAACGGAAGGAACGGCTCCTCGGGCTCGAAGGCGCCCTCGTGTGAGCGAGGGGCTCTTCCCCCGCGAGCGGGCCACCGTGGCGCCCGGGGCGGTGCACGTGCCCGCGTGGCTGCCGTTCGCGCGCCAGCGGGAGCTGGTGGACGCCTGCCGGGAGTGGGGACGCGGCCCCTTCCCGTACCGGCACACCGTGCTGCCCGGCGGCGGCGTCATGTCGGTGCGGTCACTGACCCTGGGCCGGCAGTGGGTGCCGTACCGCTACCTCGACACGGTCGGGGTCGAACTGCCGGACTGGCTGGTCGAGCTGGGCCGGGACGCGCTCGTCGAGGCGTACGGCGAGCACGGCGGCTTCACCCCCGACACCGCGCTCGTGAACTTCTACGCGCCGGGCGCGCGCATGGGCATGCACCAGGACCGGGAGGAGCGCTCCTCCGCGCCGGTGGTGTCGCTGAGCCTCGGGGACCGGTGCGTGTTCCGCTTCGGGAACGAGGAGAACCGCGGCCGGCCGTACCAGGACGTCGACCTGGTCTCCGGCGACCTCTTCGTCTTCGGCGGGGCTTCGCGCTGGGTTCACCACGGGGTCCCCAAGGTGTTCCCGGGGACGGCCGAGCCGGCGCTCGGCCTGGTGGGGCGGTTGAACATCACGCTCAGGGAGACCGGACTCAGCGTTTAATGTGCGGGGCATGACACCGGAACTGCGCCGCTCCCTGGGCCTCTTCGACGCGGTCGTGATCGGGCTCGGCTCGATGATCGGAGCGGGGATCTTCGTCGCGCTCGGGCCCGCCGCGGACGCGGCCGGCTCCGGGGCCGGGCTGCTCTGGGCACTCGGGCTCGCCGCCGTCGTCGCGTACTGCAACGCCATGGCCTCCGCGCGGCTGGCCGCCCTCCACCCCGCCTCCGGCGGCACGTACGTGTACGGTCGCGAACGCCTCGGTTCGTTCTGGGGGTACCTGGCCGGCTGGGCGTTCGTCGCCGGCAAGACCGCCTCGTGCGCGGCCATGGCGCTCACGGTGGGGGCGTACGTGTGGCCGGAGCAGGCGCACGCGGTGGCCGTCGCCGCCGTCGTGGCCCTGACCGCCGTCAACTACGGGGGAGTTCAGAAGTCGGCGCTCCTCACGCGGGTGATCGTGGCGCTCGTCCTCGCCGTGCTCGCCTGCGTGGTCACGGTGTCCTTCGGGAGCGGAGGGGCGGGGCTCTCGACCCCCGGCGGAGAGCTCACCACCGGCGGGCTCCTCCAAGCCGCGGGTTTGCTCTTCTTCGCATTCGCGGGGTACGCGCGGATCGCCACGCTCGGCGAGGAGGTCCGCGACCCGGCCCGCACCATCCCCCGGGCGGTGCCGCTCGCCCTCGGCATCGCGCTCGCCGTCTACGCGCTCGTCGCCGTCGGCGTGCTCACCGTCCTCGGCCCCTCCGCCCTCGCCGCCTCCCCCGCGCCCCTCGCCGACGCGGCCCGCGCGGCGGACGCCGTCTGGCTGGTGCCGCTGGTCACCGTCGGCGCGGCGATCGCCGCCCTGGGCTCGCTGCTCTCCCTGATCCTCGGGGTGTCCCGTACGACCCTGGCGATGGCCCGCGACGCGTACCTGCCGACGGCTCTCGCGGCCGTGCACCCCCGCTACCAGGTGCCGCACCGGGCGGAGCTCGCGGTGGGCGCGGTGGTGGCCGTGGTGGCGGCGACGGTGGACGTGCGGGGCGCGATCGGCTTCTCGTCGTTCGGCGTCCTCGTCTACTACGGGATCGCGAACGCCTCCGCCTGGACCCTCGGCGGCCGGGCCCGCCGCCTCGCCGCCCTCGGCCTGGCCGGCTGCGCCGCCCTGGCCTTCGCCCTCCCGCTCGGCTCGGTCCTGGCGGGCTCGGGGGTGATGGCGGCGGGCGTGGTGGCCTGGGCGGTCAGCCGGGGCCGGGCGGTGCCGCCACGGGGGTGAACCCGCGGGGCCTTCGCTCCGCCGCCCGGCGCGGGCGCGGCGTGTCAGCGGCCTGCGTAGCCGTACGCCTGGTCCGTGGGCACGATCTCCTTGCCCAGCGGCAGCAGCGACACCGGAATCATCTTGAAGTTCGCGAGGCCCAGCGGGATGCCGATGATCGTGATGCACAGCGCGATCCCGGTGGTGATGTGGCCGAGCGCGAGCCACCACCCCGCGAGGACCAGCCACAGCACGTTGCCCACGCAGGACGGCGCGCCCGCGTCGCGACGGTCGACGACCGTGTGGCCGAAGGGCCAGAGCGCGTAGAGGCCGATGCGGAAGGCGGCGAGTCCGAAGGGGATGCCGATGATCGTGATGCAGAGCAGGACGCCCGCGGCGATGTAGCCCAGGAACATCCAGAACCCGCACAGGACCAGCCATATGACGTTGAGGATCGTCTTCACGGGCGTCGACCTGCCATCTGTTCGAGCCGGGCGATGCGCTCGGCCATCGGCGGATGGGTGGAGAACATCTTGGAGAGGCCCTGCCCGGGCCGGAAGGGGTTCGCGATCATCATGTGGCTCGCGGTCTCGATCCTCGGCTCGGGCGGCAGCGGCAGCTGCTTGGTGCCCGCCTCCAGCTTCCGCAGGGCGCCGGCGAGGGCGAGCGGGTCTCCGGTGAGCTGGGCACCGGAGGCGTCGGCCTCGTACTCGCGGGAGCGGGAGATGGCGAGCTGGATGATCGAGGCGGCGATCGGGCCGAGGATGAGGATCAGCAGGTAGCCGAGGATGCCGGGGCCGTCGTCGTCGTTGGAGCGGCCGACGGGGATCAGCCAGGCGAAGTTGACCAGGAACATGATCACGGAGGCGAGCGCTCCGGCGACCGAGGAGATGAGGATGTCCCGGTTGTAGACGTGGCTCAGCTCGTGCCCGATGACCCCGCGGAGCTCGCGCTCGTCGAGGAGCGCGAGGATGCCCTCGGTGCAGCAGACGGCGGCGTTGCGCGGGTTGCGGCCGGTCGCGAAGGCGTTGGGCGCCTGCGTCGGCGAGATGTAGAGCCGGGGCATGGGCTGGCGCGCCTGCGTGGAGAGCTCGCGCACCATCCGGTAGAGCGCGGGGGCCTCGAACTCGCTCACCGGGCGGGCGCGCATGGCCCGCAGCGCCAGCTTGTCGCTGTTCCAGTACGCGTACGCGTTGGTGCCGAGCGCCACGAGCAGCGCGACGATCAGCCCCGTACGTCCGAAGAAGCTGCCGATGACGATGATGAGGGCCGAGAGCCCTCCGAGGAGGACGGCGGTCCTCAGCCCGTTGTGCCGGCGGTGCACGGTACGCCCTCCAGGTGGTGCGGCAGGGGAACCCTTTTCCTCGTGGTGGTCCTCCCCCGGACTTCGTCCGGCGGGACCCCCTGTCCAGTGGACCCTCCCGTACTGGTCAACGCCAGGCGAGAGGTTCGGGTTCCCCGGCTCGCGGGGCGTGCCGTGTGGGCCGTACGGGTGATCAGCGTGCGACGGGGATCTTGTCCAGGGTGAAGGCCGTCGGCTCGACCTCGCTGGTGCAGTGGGCGCAGCGGGAGGCGATGGCCGGGATCTCGGTGAAGCAGCGGGGGCAGTCGCGCTTCTCCGCCTTGGGGTCCTTCGCCTCCTCCTTGGCGAACTTCGCCTGGATCTTCGTCATGGGGACGACGATCAGGAAGTAGAGGACGGCGGCCGTGATGACGAAGGCGATGACGGCGGCGATGGCCAGGCCGTACGGGAAGACCGTGCCCTGGATCGAGAAGCTGGCCTCGCTGAAGTCGCCGACCGAGCCGGTCGCCAGGCCGATGAGCGGGGTGATGAACGCCTTGCTGAAGCCGGTGACGACGGCCGTGAACGCCGAGCCGACGGCCAGGCCGATGGCCATCGAGATGACGTTCCCGCGAAGGATGAAGTCCTTGAATCCGTTCAGCACGGGGTGTTGCTCCTCGGTTTTTCTCTGTGGGGGGTCAGAACAGGCTCGTCGCCGCGAAGCGGAGGGCGAACTGCGGGTAGCCCGACAGCACGGCTCCGGCGGCGGCGGTCAGCACGATCGCCAGGGTGACCGTCGCGGGGGCCTTGTGCGTGACGGGGGCGCCCTCCGGCGCGCGGAAGAGCAGGGCCGTCCAGCGCAGGTAGTAGTAGAGCGCGATCACGACGTTGACGCCCATGATCACGGCCAGCCACCCGAGGCCCGCGTCGACGGCCGCCGAGAAGACGGTCACCTTGGCGAAGAGGCCGATGATACCCGGGGGCAAACCGGCCAGATTCAGGAGGAAGAACCCGAGCGCGAGGGCCGCGGCGGGACTGGCGGCGTACAGGCCCCGGTAGTCCGCGATCCGGTTCTCCGGGTGGGCGCGGGCGACGAGCGCGACGACCGCGAAGGCGCCGAGGTTCACGACGGCGTACATCAGGGCGTACGCGACGGTGGCGCCGATCTGGTCGTCGCCGGAGTACGCGGCGGCCGCGATCGGCACCAGGAGGTAGCCGGCCTGGGCGACGGAGGACCAGGCGAGGAGCCGTACCGCGCTCCACGCGCGCGTGGAGACCTGGCGGAGGGCGGCGACGTTGCCCGCGGTCATGGTGAGCGCGGCGAGGACGGCGAGCGCCGGGCCCCACACGTCCGCGTACGACGGGAAGGCGACGACCGTCACCAGGACGAGGCCGGTGAAGCCGACGGCCTTGCCGACGACGGAGAGGTAGGCGGCGACGGGCAGCGGGGCGCCGACATAGGTGTCGGGCACCCAGAAGTGGAAGGGGACGGCGGCCGTCTTGAAGGCGAAGCCGACGAGGGTGAGGGCGACGCCGGCCTCGGCGAGGGTCTGGAGCTGTCCGGGGACGTCGTCGAGGCGCTGGGCGACCTCCGTGAGGTGGAGGGTGCCGGTCGCCGCGTACACGAAGCTGACGCCGAGGAGGGTGACGGCGGTCGCGGTGACGGAGGAGAGGAAGAACTTGAGGGCGGCCTCGCCGGACATGCGGTCGCCGCGCTTGAGGCCGACGAGCGCGAACGCGGGCAGCGAGGCGACTTCGAGGGCGACGACGAGGGTGGCGAGGTCGCGGGAGGCGGGGAGCAGTGCGGCGCCGGCGGCGGAGGAGAGCAGCAGGAACCAGTACTCGCCGGCCGGGAGCCTCTCGCGGGTCGCGTCCAGGGAGAGGAGCGCGGTGAGCAGCGCGCCGGCGAGGACGAGCAGCTGGATGACGAGGGTGAAGTGGTCGGCGGTGTAGCTGCACGCCTCGGTGCGGGTGTCGGCGGTGAGGCAGAAGGTCTCCCGGTCGCCGGAGCGCAGCGGCAGGAGGAGGGCGAGGGCGGCGGTGAGGCCGCCGATCGCGGTCCAGCCGAGGAGCTGCTTGCGCTCCTGGGGGACGAAGAGGTCGGCGACGAGGACGACGAGCGCGACCACGGCGGTGAGGGTCGGGGGCGCGATCGTGAGCCAGTCGACGGACTGGACGAGCGACTCGCCGGCGAGCGGCGTCACTGGGGTCACTGGGTGCCTCCCGCGAGGAGCTTCTGGACGGCCGGGTCGGTGAGGCCGAGGAGGACGGCGGGCCAGAGTCCGGCGAGGACGGTGAGGGCGACGAGCGGGGTCCAGGCGGCGAACTCGTACCCCTGGACGTCGGCGATCGCCGTCTCCCCGGCGGGTCGCGGGCCGCCCATGCAGACGCGGCGGACGACGACGAGGAGGTAGGCGGCGGTGAGGAGGGTGCCGAAGGCGCCGATCGCCATGAAGGTGAGGAAGGCGGGGCGGCTGAGCCCGGCGGCCGGGTCGAAGGCGCCGAAGAGGGCGAGCATCTCGCCCCAGAATCCGGCGAGGCCGGGCAGTCCGAGCGAGGCGACGGCGGCGAAGGCGAGGAGCGCGCCGAGGCGGGGGGCGCGGCCGTAGAGGGCGGCGCCGGTGGCCCCGGCGAGGGTGTCGAGGTCGGCGGTGCCGTACCGGTCCTTGACGGCGCCGACCAGGAAGAAGAGCAGGCCGGTGACGAGGCCGTGGGCGATGTTGGCGAAGAGCGCGCCGTTGACGCCGGTGGGGGTCATGGTGGCGATGCCGAGGAGCACGAAGCCCATGTGGCCGACGGAGGAGTACGCGATGAGGCGCTTGAGGTCGCCCTTGTTGCCGGGCTTCGCGAGGGCGAGGCAGGCGAGCGATCCGTAGATGATCCCGGCGACGGCGAAGGCGGCGAGGTACGGGGCGAAGGTCCGCATGCCGTCGGGGGTGATCGGCAGGACGATCCGGACGAAGCCGTACGTGCCCATCTTGAGCAGGACGCCGGCGAGGAGGACGGAGCCGACGGTCGGGGCGGCGGTGTGGGCGTCCGGGAGCCAGCTGTGCAGCGGCCACATCGGGGTCTTCACGGCGAGCCCGAGACCGATCGCGAGAACGGCGATGACCTGCACGGATGTGGTCAGTCCACGGCCGTTGTCGGTGGCGAGTGCCACCATGTCGAACGTGCCCGCCTTCACGCCGATGAGGAGCAGGCCGAGCAGCATGACGACGGAGCCGAGCAGCGTGTAGAGGATGAACTTCCAGGCGGCGGCCTGCCTGCCCTCGCCGCCCCAGCGGGCGATGAGGAAGTACATCGGGATGAGGACCATCTCGAAGGCCAGGAAGAACAGGACGAGGTCGAGGACGGCGAAGGTGGCGAGGGTGCCGGACTCCAGGACGAGGAGCAGGGCGACGAAGGCCTTCGGGGACGGGCCCGACGGCATCTTGAAGTAGCTGTACAGCGCGCAGAGGAAGGTCAGCAGCGCGGTCAGGACCAGGAGGGGGAGGGAAATGCCGTCGACACCGAGGTGGATGCGCACGTCGAGTGCCCTGATCCAGCTGATGTCCGTCGTGGCCTGCATCTTCGACGGGTGGTCGTGGTCGAAGCCGAGCGCGAGGACGAGCGCGGCCAGCAGGATGACGCCGGTGACGGTGACGCCGTGGCGGAGCACGGCCTGGTCGGGCGACTTCCCCTTCAGCCCGGGCGGGGCGGGCAGGAGAGCGGCGGCGGCGCCGGCCAGCGGGCCGACGACGATCAACGCGAGAAGGAACTGCATCACGGATTCGCTGATATCGATCACGGCTCACGCTCCGGCGACGGCGTTGGCGAGGGCGACGGCGACGATCGCCAGGACGACGGAGCCGGCGAGCAGGGCGCTCAGATAGGTCTGGACGTTGCCGGTCTGGGCGCGGCGGACGAGCCATCCGAGGCCCTTCGCGCCGTTCCCCGCGGCTCGTACGTAGGTGTCGACGACCTCGCGGTCCAGGAAGCGGACCAGGGAGGCGGCGGCGAGTACGGGGCGGACGAAGGCGGTCCGGTAGACGGCGTCCAGGTGGAAGCCGGCGGCGGCCGGTCCGTGCAGCGGTCCCAGGAGGGCGCGGCCGGGGTCGGCCGGGTCCTCGGCGGGGTGCGGCAGGTGCAGCGCCTCGGCCTCCACCCGGCCCGCCTCCGCGTCGGGGTGGGCGACGTGCGGCACGGGGACCGGGGCGGGGGTGCGGGCCGCGAGGGTGCGCCAGACCGCGTAGGTGATCACGGCTCCGGCGGCGGCGAGGCCCGTGCCGAGGACGGCCGTGGTCAGGGTCGGGGTGAGGGCGTGCCCGTCGAACCAGTCGTCGAGGTACGTGACGGTCAGACCGAAGCCCAGGGAGGGGATCGCGAGCACCCACAGGACGCTGGTCATGGCGATCGGCTGACGGCCGTGGTCGGGGGCTTCGGGGCCGTGGCCGCGGAAGGTCCGCAGCCAGAGCCGGAGCGCGTACGCGGCGGTCAGCAGGGCCGTGAGCAGTCCGGCGACGAGGACGATCCAGCCGGCTCCGGCGGGGGCGACGTCCCGCTCGCCGAGGGCGGTGTGCTCGGCGGCCACGAGGACGGCTTCCTTGGAGAAGAAGCCGGCGAAGGGCGGGATCGCGGCGAGCGCGAGGAGGGCGACGGTCATCGTCCAGTACGCGTCGGGGATGCGCTTGGCGAGGCCGCTCATGCGGGACATCGCGGTGAGCGAGTTCGTGCCGGCGGCGTGGATGACCGCGCCGGCGGCGAGGAACAGCAGCGCCTTGAACGCGGCGTGCGAGAGGAGGTGGAAGACGGCGGCCCCGCGGTCGCCGACGGCGAGGGCCCCGGCCATGTAGCCGAGCTGTCCGATCGTCGAGTAGGCGAGGACCCGCTTGATGTCGTCCTGGGCGAGCGCGGCGAGCGCCGAGCCGACCATGGTGATCGCGGCCATCACGGCGAGGACGGTCATCGCGGCGGCGGAGGCGGCGAAGACCGGAAGCAGCCGGGCCGTGAAGTAGATGCCGGCGGCGACCATCGTCGCCGCGTGGATGAGCGCGGAGACGGGGGTGGGGCCGGCCATGGCGTCCGGGAGCCAGGTGTGGAGCGGGAACTGCGCGGACTTGCCCGCGACACCGGCGAGCAGCAGCAGCGCGATCAGGGTGGGGTGGTCGAGGCCGCCGCTCGCGACGGCGCCGAGGACGCCCGTGATCCGGAACGTGCCCGCGTCGGCGGCGAGCGCGAAGAGACCGATGAGGAAGGGGACGTCGCCGAGCTTGGTGACGAGGAAGGCCTTCAGGGAGGCGGACCGGGCCTCGGGGGTCTCCCAGTAGTGGCCGACGAGGAAGTACGAGCAGATGCCCATGATCTCCCAGCCGACCAGGAGCACCATCAGGTCGCCGGAGTAGACGACGAGCAGCATCGCGGAGGTGAAGAGGGAGACGAGCGCGGCGTACGAGGGGTAGCGCGGGTCCTCGCGGAGGTAGCCGGTCGAGTAGATCTGCACGCAGGTGGCGACGACACCGACGAGGACGGCGACGAGCGCGGCGAAGCCGTCGATGTGGAGGGCCAGGTCGACGGGGACCGAGCCGGTCGGGGTGAGCTGGGTGGCGGCGTCGATCGCCCTGCCCCCGCCCTGGCGGGCGGCGACGAGGACGGCGAGGACGGCGGCGGCGAGGGTCGGCAGCACGGCCAGCGGGCGGACGAAGCCGGGCGCGGTCCTGCCGAGCAGGAGTCCGGTGGCGGAGCCGAGGAAGGGGAGGAGGGGGACGAGGACGGCGAGGGTGGTCGTGGTCACGCGGCGGCCTCGGCCTTCTCCTCGGCGGACGGCTGTTCCTTGGTGTCGCGCAGACGGTCGACGTCCGAGGTCCCGCGGTTGCGGTGGACCATCAGGACGATGGCGAGTCCGATGCCGATCTCCGCGGCGGCGACGGCGATGGTGAAGAGGGTGAGCGCCTGGCCGGCGTGGAGGGTGTCCCGGAGCCAGACGTCGAAGGCGACCAGGTTGAGGTTGACGGCGTTGAGCATCAGCTCGACGGACATCAGGACCAGGATCGCGTTGCGGCGGGCGAGGACGCCGTAGAGACCGACGGCGAAGAGGAGGGCGGCGAGGACGGCGGGGTAGGCGAGGTGCATCAGCGCTCGTCCTCCTTCTTCTTGCGGGAGAGGACGATCGCGCCGACCAGGGCGGCGAGGAGCAGCACCGACAGCGCCTCGAAGGGCAGCACCCAGTGCCGGAAGAGGATCTGTCCGGTCACGTCCGTGGAGCCCTGGGCGGGGCCGTCCAGATCGATCCAGGTCGTGCGGAACGCGTCGACGACGACCCAGACGAGGGCGGCCGCGGCGGCCAGGGCGACGGCGAGGGCGACCGGCCGGTTGCCGGAGTCGGCGTCCGGGGAGCGGCCGATGGGGGCCTTGGTGAGCATGAGACCGAAGAGGAGGAGGACGACGACGGAGCCGACGTAGATCAGGACCTGGACCCAGGCGATGAACTCGGCGGTCAGGAGCAGGTACTCGACGGCCAGCCCGCCGAGCGCCACGACCAGCCAGAGGGCGGCGTGCACCAGCTGGCGGGTGGTGACGGTGACGAGGGCGGCGCCGAGGGTGGCGAGGCCGACGAGGACGAAGGCGATCTCGACGCCGGTGGGCGAGAGGAAGCCGTGGGCGGTCTGGGCGGCGAGGGTCACTGCTGGTCCTCCGTGGCCGCCTGGGCGGCGGCCTTCTCCGCCGCCTTGCGGGCCGCGGCGATCTCCTTCGGCTCCTCCGCGTGCGGGTCGAGCGCGGGCGGCTCGGGGACCGTCCACATCCACTCTCGGAGCTTGTCGCGCTCGTGGGTGAGCTCCTGGATGTCGGTCTCCGCGTACTCGAACTCGGGCGACCAGAACAGCGCGTCGAAGGGGCAGACCTCGATGCAGATGCCGCAGTACATGCAGAGCGAGAAGTCGATGGCGAAGCGGTCGAGGACGTTCCGGCTGCGCTCGCGGCCGCCGGGGGCGGCGGGCGGCACCGTCTCCTTGTGGGAGTCGATGTAGATGCACCAGTCGGGGCACTCACGGGCACAGAGCATGCAGACCGTGCAGTTCTCCTCGAACAGGCCGATGACCCCGCGGGTGCGGGGCGGCAGCTCGGGCTGCACGTCCGGGTACTGCGCGGTGACGGTCTTCCTCGTCATCGTGCGGAGCGTGACGGCGAGGCCCTTGGCGAGGCCGGAGCCGGGGATGGGCATTACTGGATCGCCACCTTCACGATGCCGGTGAGCGCGATCTGCGCCAGGGCGAGCGGGACGAGCGTCGTCCAGGCCAGCTTCTGCAGCTGGTCCTCGCGGAGCCGCGGGTAGGACACGCGCAGCCAGATCACGACGAACGCGAGCACGGCCGTCTTGAGGAGGGTCCAGACCCAGCCGAGGCCGTCGCCGCCGAAGGGGCCGTGCCAGCCGCCGAGGAAGAGGACGGTGGTGAGACCGCAGAGGACGACGATGCCCGCGTACTCGGCGAGCAGGAAGAGCGCGAAGCGGAGGCCGGTGTACTCGGTGTACGCGCCGAAGATGATCTCCGAGTCGGCGACGGGCATGTCGAACGGGGGCCGCTGGAGCTCGGCGAGACCGGCGACGAAGAACACGAGCGCGCCGACGATCTGCCAGGGCACCCACCACCACTCGAAGGCGTTCAGGATGCCGGGGAGGGAGACGGTGCCGGCGGCCATCGCGACGGAGGCGGCGGCGAGGAGCATCGGCAGCTCGTACGCGAGGAGCTGGGCGGCCGTGCGGAGGCCGCCGAGCAGCGAGAACTTGTTCGCCGAGGCCCAGCCGGCCATCAGGCTGCCGAGGACACCGACGCCCATGACGGCGAGCACGAAGAAGACGCCCGCGTCGACGACCTGGCCGACCGCGCCCTCGCTGGGCCCGATGGGGATCGCGAGGAGGACGAGGAGGTACGGGAGGAGGGCGACGGCCGGCGCGAGCTGGAAGATCCGCCGGTCCGCGTTCTCCGGGACCACGTCCTCCTTCTGCGCGAACTTCACGCCGTCGGCGACGAGCTGGGCCCAGCCGTGGAAGCCGCCCGCGTACATGGGGCCGAGACGGCCCTGCATGTGGGCCATGACCTTGTGCTCGGTCTGCCCGACGACGAGCGGCAGCACGAGGAAGCAGCCGAAGACGACGAGCAGCCGGAGGGCGACGTCGAGTACGTCGTTCACGCGGGATCGCCTCCGGCGGGGTCGTTGGGGTTGTCCTCGGTGCCGTCCCGCCCGGCGGGCGGGGCGTCGGTGCGGTCTTCGTCCGAGCCGACGGCGCGGGCGTCCTCGGGCTGGGGGGCCTGGGGGGCCGCCGGGGCGGGGGCTTCCGGCTCTGGGGCGTCCGGCTCGGGGGCGTCCAGCTCGGGGGCCGGAGTGTCCGCCGGGGCCGGGGCCTCAGGGCCAGGGGCCTGGGAGGCCGTCGAAGCCTGGGCCTCGGGCTCGGGCTCGGCAACCGGGGTGCCTTCCGAGGCCGGGACTTCCGGCTCGGGGATCGGGGTGCCTTCCGAGGCCGGGACTTCCGGCTCGGGAGCCTGCGCGGCCACCGGGGCCGGGGCCTCAAGGCCGGAGGCCTGCGCGGCCGCCGGGGCCGGGGCTTCCGGCTCGGGGGCCGGGGCGGGGGTTCCGGTTGCGGGAGGCGTGGTCGGGGGTGGCGTCGCGTCGTCGAAGGCCGGGCGGGCGTGGTGCCACGGGGCGTCCGAGCTGCGGGTGCGCGGAGTGGCGGCCCCCGCGCGGGGCGCGGCCGAGTCCGGGGCCTGCTGGCTCGCCGAGCCCTCCGCGGCCGAACGGGAGCGGCGCGGCGGGCGGGCCGTGGGGGCCGTGGCCTCCGTAGGGGCCGTGGCCTCCGTGGACGCGTCCGGCTCCGGGGTCGCCTGGCTCGCCGAACCGTCCGACGCGGAGCGGGACCGGCGCGGCGGGCGGGCCGCCGGGGCGTCCGCCGCAGCGGGCGCCGCGTCCTGCTCCGCAGCCGTCTGACTGGCCGAGCCCTCCGACGCCGAGCGGGAACGGCGGACCGGAGCAGCCGGCTCCGCAGCCGCCTGGCTCGTCGAGCCCTCCGTGGTCGTGCGGGTCCGGCGGACCGGGCGGTCGCCGGCCGCCGCGCGGGCGGGACGGGCGGCGACCGGGGGGAGCTGGCCCTTGAGGGGGCCCCACTCGTTGGGGTCCGGGACGCCCGGCGGAAGCATCTGGCGGCGCTTGGGGCCGCCGTCGTGCGCCTCGCCCGGCTCCTTCGCGCCCGGCCACGCCTTGGCGACCCGGGCCGCCAGGACGAAGTCCTTGCGGAGCGGGTGACCCTCGAAGTTCTCGGGGAGCAGGAGGGGGACGAGGTGCGGATGGCCCTCGAAGGCCACGCCGAACATCTCGTGCGTCTCGCGCTCGTGCCAGCCCGCGCCCGCGTACACGCCGATCGCCGTCGGGAGGACGGCGGCCTCGTGCGGGACCGTCGTGCGCAGCAGGAGGCGGCGCGGCCGACCGGCGCCGAGCGCCACCACGTGCGCGCAGACGCGGAAGCCCGTGCCCGGCTCGTCCACGGCGCTCAGCCAGTCGAAGTACGTGCAGCCGAGGGCGTCCCGGGCGGTCTCGAGCGCCGTGAGCCAGGCCGACGGCGGGACGTCGACGGTCAGCAGGTCGTACGCCTGCTCCGCCGTCGCCTCCTCGCCGAAGATCTCCGTCACGGAGTCGGGGAGGGAGTCGTAGGAGGCGGTCATGCCGTGCCTCCCGGCCGCTCGACCAGGGGGCTCGTCAACTGGGAGACCGTGGCGGCGGTCGCGTACCGCTCGGCCAGGCTCTCCCGGGCGATCTTCTCCTGGAGCTTGAGGATGCCCTGGAGCAGCGCTTCCGGGCGGGGCGGGCAGCCCGGCACGTAGACGTCCACCGGGATGATCTGGTCGACGCCCTTGGTGACGGAGTACGAGTCCCAGTACGGCCCGCCGCAGTTCGAGCAGGCGCCGAAGGAGATGACGTACTTCGGCTCCGGCATCTGCTCGTACAGCCGCTTCACGGCCGGGGCCATCTTGTCCGTCACCGTGCCCGAGACGATCATCAGGTCGGCCTGGCGCGGTCCCGGCGCGAAGGGGATCACGCCGAGCCGGATGAAGTCGTGCCGGGCCATGGACGCGGCGATGAACTCGATCGCGCAGCAGGCGAGCCCGAAGTTGAAGACCCACAGGCTGTAGCGGCGGCCCCAGTTCAGGACCACCTTCATCGGCTCGGGGGCCAGGCGGGCGAGCGTTCCCAGCTTCGGAGCGGGCAGGGGTGTTACGTCCATGACAGGACGCCCTTCTTGTACGCGTAGAGCAGCCCCACGGCCAGGAAGCCGAGGAAGACGAACATCTCGACCAGGGTCGTGGCGCCGTATCCGGGCGCGGCGAAGACCGTCGCCCAGGGGAAGAGGAAGATCGAGTCGACGGCGAAGATGACGTAGAGGAAGGCGTACACGTAGTAGCGGACCTGGGTGTGGGCCCAGCCCTCCCCCACGGGGTCGACACCGCACTCGTAGGTGAGGAGTTTCTCGGGCGTCGGCACGACGGGCCTGAGCAGCCGGTTGGCCGAGAAGGCCACGGCCACGAAGAGCACGCCGACGACGGCGAGCACGCCGACGACGGAGTACGTCTGGAAGTAGTCCGCCGCGTCGGCCGCGACAACGGTCGGTTCCCGCACGTCCGCCCCTCGGTCTCGGTGTCTCATGAGTCACTTCTGTACGGACGCGAGTCTAGGCCCTGTTAAAAGGACCGTAAGCAGGCGCGGGTGCCTTCGCGGGTGCCTCGCGGGCGGCTTCGTCGTTGCCTCGTCAGTAGTTTCGCCGGTGCCCCACGCGCGGCTTCGTCGTTGCCCCGTCAGTAGCTTCGCCGGTGCCCCACGCGCCGCTTCGCCGTTGCCCCGTCAGTAGCTTCGCCGGTGCCCCACGCGCCGCTTCGCGAGCACCTGGCGTGCAGCTTCGCCCTTGCCTCGCGCGCAGCTTCGCGAGCGGCTCGGCCGGGGCTTTCGCCGGAGTCTTTCCCGAGGCCCTCGCCGGTGGGGATATCCCCCCTCCCGCTCACCCACCTCCCCCATGGCGTCGCGCCGCCCCCGACCGGCAGTCTGGGGACCATGAGCGCCGATCTTGATCCCGCCAGGACCTCCGGGTCCGCCGGGGCCCCCGAAGCCCCCGAAGCCCCCCGTCCGCCGCTGCGGCTCGCCTACGGGAAGGAGACCTGGAAGGAGATCGCCTTCCTCCTCTCCAACCTCTTCACGGCACTGACCGGTTTCGTCTACGCGGTCGTGACCGTCTCGGTCGGCGTGGGCCTCTCCGTCACCGTGATCGGGCTGCCGCTGCTCGCCCTCGGCCTCGGCGGCGCCCGCCTCATCGGCCGGTCGGAGCGGGCGCGGGCCCGCGCGCTGCTCGGGGTGAAGGTCGCCGAGCCCTCCCCGCCGCCGCGGCGCCACGGCTTCTTCGGCTGGCTGTGGGCCTCGCTGAAGGACCCGGTGGCCTGGCGGACCCAGCTGTACGGGCTGATCCGGCTGCCCTGGGGGATCCTGACGTTCACCGTCTCGCTCGTCTCGCTCCTCGTCCTCTGGCCCGTCCTGCCCTTCCTGGCCCGCGGCCTCGCCCACGGCGACCGGGGCATGGTCCGGGGGCTGCTCTCGCCCTCGGACGAGCTGGAGCGGCGGATCGCCGAGCTGGAGTCGGACCGGGGCGTGGTCGTCGACACCGCCGCCGCCGACCTGCGGCGCATCGAGCGCGACCTGCACGACGGCGCGCAGGCCCGGCTCGTGGCGCTCGCGATGGGCCTCGGCCTCGCCAAGGAGAAGCTGCTCGAAGACCCGGAGGCCGCCGCGGCGATGGTCGACGAGGCGCACGGCGAGGTCAAGCTCGCCCTCCAGGAGCTGCGGGACCTCGCCCGGGGCATCCACCCGGCGGTCCTCACCGACCGGGGACTGAGCGCCGCCCTCTCCTCCGTCTCCGTGCGCTGCACGGTGCCGGTGAAGGTGAACGTGGACCTGGCCGAGCGGCCGGCCGAGGCGATCGAGGGCATCGCGTACTTCACCGTGTCCGAGCTCCTCCAGAACGTCTCCAAGCACGCGCGCGCCCGGTCCGCCTCCGTGGACGTCTGGCGGGCCGGGAACCGGCTGCTGCTCCAGGTGCGCGACGACGGGGCCGGCGGGGCGCGCTTCGACGGCGGTACGGGTCTGGCCGGGCTCGCGGAGCGGCTCGGCGCGGTCGACGGGGTGCTCGTCCTCGACTCCCCCGAGGGCGGTCCGACGACGGTCACGGCGGAGCTGCCGTGGCGCTCCCGCCCGGGGGCGTGATGCGGAGGTAGGGAAAACCCCCTCCCCCAGACGCCCACCCGCCTCATGGTCCGGCGGGGCGCGGGACGGAACCCTGGAACACGTACCGCCCGCCCCTCCGAGCAGGACCTCCGAGCAGGGCCTCCGAGCAGATCCTCCGAGCAGAGAAGGAACACCGCGATGGCCTCCCACCCACTCCCCGCCGCGATCCGCGCGCCGTTCGAGGCCCGCACCTGGCGCGCCTTCGTGTACGTGCTGATCGGCCTGCCGCTGAGCGTCTGCTGGTTCGCGCTCTCCATCGCCTTCGTCTCGGCCGGCGCCGGGCTGCTCATCACCTTCCTCGGCGTGCCGATCCTGGCCGGGACGCTCGCGATGTGCCGGGGCTTCGGCGCGGTCGAGCGGGCCCGGGCGCGCGGGCTGCTCGACCTCGACGTGGCCGCGCCGGAGCCGGTGCGCGGACGGACCGGCGGGGCGTTCTCGTGGATGGGCGCCATGCTGAAGAGCGGCGCGTCGTGGCGGCACCTGCTGTACGCGGTCCTGCACATGCCGTGGGCGGTGTTCTCCTTCTCGGTCACGGTGGCGCTGTGGGGCTGGGGCTGGAGCCTCTTCACGTACCCGCTGTGGCAGTGGGTCTTCCCCACGTGGGTGGGGCAGGACGGGATCCAGCTGTACGGCGACCGGACCCACGCCTTCTACCTCGACGCGCCCTTCGAAGTGGCCGTGACCAGCCTGATCGGCCTCGTGTTCGTCCTGGTCGGACCGTGGGTGCTGCGCGGGCTCGTCTCCGTCGACCGGCTCCTCGTCTCCGGGCTGCTCGGCCCGTCCCGGCTGGCCTCCCGCGTCACCGAGCTGGAGTCGGACCGGGGCGTGGTCGTCGACACCGCCGCGGCCGACCTGCGGCGCATCGAGCGCGACCTGCACGACGGGGCGCAGGCGCGACTGGCCGCGCTCGCCATGGACCTGGGGCTCGCCAAGGAGAAGCTGGCGCGGGACCCGCAGGCGGCGGCGGTACTCGTCGACGAGGCACACGGCGAGGTCAAGCTCGCCCTCCAGGAGCTGCGGGACCTCGCCCGGGGCATCCACCCGGCGGTCCTCACCGACCGGGGGCTCGACGCGGCACTGTCGGCGGTGGCCTCCCGGTGCGCGGTCCCCGTCTCCGTGGACGTGGACCTGCCGGGCCGGCCGGCGCCGGCGATCGAGGGCATCGCGTACTTCACGGCCTCGGAGCTCCTCCGGAACGTCTCCCGCCACTCGGGCGCGCGACGCGCATGGGTGGACGTGTGGCGCACGGAGGACCGGCTGATGCTCCAGGTGCGCGACGACGGGGTGGGGGGCGCGCGCGTGGAGGCCGGCACGGGGCTCGGGGATCTGTCGGGGCGGGTGGGGGCGGTGGACGGGGTGCTGGCGGTGGACTCGCCGGGGGGCGGACCGACGACGGTGACGGTGGAACTGCCCTGGCGGGCGTAGCGCTGCGCCGGGGCCGCGCCGGGCGGACCTTGGGACGCCGAGCCGGCCCGGCGCCCGGCCCGCCGGTGCGCACCCGCCCCGCTGGGACGGCGCCCGCCTCGTTGCGGGCGCGCGCCCGCTGGGCCTGTGCCACCGCCCCGTCGCGGACAGTGGTTCCACCGGGGCGGTGCCCACCCCTCGCGCCCCCGTTGTGGGCAATCGTTCCGCCGGGACGGTGGCCGCCCGCCCCCGCCCACCCCCGTTGTGGGCAATCGTTCCGCTGGGGCGAGGGGGTCCCCCCTGCTCGAGCGAAGCCGAGAGCTTGGGGGAGGGTGGGCACAACGGACGGCGCCCCTTGCCGGGCCCAGGCTCCCGCGCCTGAACCCGCACCACGTTGCGCGCCGCCACTGTCGGTGCGGGGCCAGGCGCGGAACGCGGAGGCGCCGCTCAGCGCGCCGTCCCGTGTGCCCACCCGTCCCGCCCCAGCGGGACGATTGCCCACACGGGCGGGGGGGCGGGGGCACCGCCCCACCAAGCGCGGGCCCCACACGGCGGGTGCGGGAGGGGCGCCGCCCCGCAGACGCACGCCCCCACGGCGGGGGCACCGTCCCGTCAAGCGTGGGCCCGTGTGGAGGTGGGCGTCGGCCCGCGGGGGATTGCGCGCACGGGTCTCGGGTCCAGGTGCCATGCTGAACGTCTCATCGGATGACCGGAGCATGGGGGCTGCAGGGCGTGAGTGTGCGAGACGTGGCGGGGCGGGTACGGGTGGTCATCGCCGAGGATTCCGTCCTGCTCAGGGAGGGACTGACCCGGCTCCTGACGGATCTGGGGCACGAGGTCGTCGCCGGGGTCGGGGACGGCGAGGCGTTGGTGAAGACGGTGGCGGAGCTCGCGGACGAGGGCGCGCTGCCGGACGTGGTGGTGGCGGACGTGCGGATGCCGCCGACGCACACCGACGAGGGCGTGCGGGCGGCGGTGCGGCTGCGCAAGGAGCATCCGGGGCTCGGGGTCCTGGTGCTGTCGCAGTACGTGGAGGAGCAGTACGCCACCGAACTCCTGGCCGGTTCCAGCCGGGGTGTGGGCTATCTCCTGAAGGACCGGGTCGCGGAGGTCCGCGAGTTCGTGGACGCCGTGGTCCGGGTGGCCGGCGGCGGTACGGCGCTGGACCCCGAGGTCGTGCAGCAGCTGCTGGGCCGGAGCCGTCAGCAGGACGTGCTGGCGAACCTGACCCCGCGCGAGCGGGAGGTCCTCGGTCTGATGGCGGAGGGCCGGACGAACTCGGCGATCGCGAAGGCGCTGGTCGTGAGCGACGGCGCGGTGGAGAAGCACATCAGCAACATCTTCCTGAAGCTGGGCCTCTCCCCGAGTGACGGTGATCACCGCCGGGTACTCGCGGTGTTGACGTACCTGAAGTCCTGATCGTCTGACACCCTGTCAGATAACCTGGTCCCGGGCCCTAGGTCCAAAGGATGAGGCGGAATCCGACTTTCCGGAACCTCCGGGCAGCGACAGATCGTGACAATTCAAGACAAGAGGGCGTCTCAAAAAGAGGTCCATGATGTGAGAAGTCCCGGGAAGGGCCCCCTTACCGTCGTAGGGTGGGCCTCGGGACGGAAGGTGATCTCCGAGGATCGGCGAGGGATCGACGATCGATCGCTGGTCACCGGCCGCGCCCCGAGCCTTCTCCCCGCCTCCGGCGGAGAGTCCCCTTGCCGCGAGGGAGGTCCAGTTCAGTGACCAGCCAGGTCAGTAGCGAGGCCGGTGAGGCCCTGGTCGGGGAGCAGCGCAGCGCCCCGGCGACGCCCCACCACGGCACCGAGAAGGAAGTGCGCCGGCTCGACCGGGTGATCATCCGCTTCGCGGGTGACTCCGGTGACGGCATGCAGCTCACGGGTGACCGCTTCACCTCGGAGACGGCGTCCTTCGGGAACGACCTCTCCACGCTGCCGAACTTCCCGGCCGAGATCCGGGCGCCCGCCGGCACCCTGCCGGGCGTGTCGTCCTTCCAGCTGCACTTCGCCGACCACGACATCCTGACCCCGGGCGACGCCCCGAACGTGCTGGTCGCGATGAACCCCGCCGCCCTCAAGGCGAACATCGGGGACGTGCCGCGCGGCGGCGAGATCATCGTCAACACGGACGAGTTCGCCAAGCGCGCCATGGCCAAGGTCGGGTACGCCTCCTCGCCCCTGGAGGACGGCTCGCTCGACGGCTACCGGGTGCACCCGGTGCCGCTGACGACGCTGACCCTGGAGGCGCTCAAGGACTTCGGCCTGTCCCGGAAGGAGGCCGAGCGGAGCAAGAACATGTTCGCGCTCGGGCTGCTCTCCTGGATGTACCACCGCCCGACCGAGGGCACCGAGACCTTCCTGCGCCAGAAGTTCGCGAAGAAGCCGGAGATCGCCGAGGCCAACGTGGCCGCCTTCCGGGCCGGCTGGAACTTCGGGGAGACGACCGAGGACTTCGCGGTCTCCTACGAGGTCGCGCCCGCGACCCGGGCCTTCCCCACCGGCACGTACCGGAACATCTCGGGGAACCTGGCCCTCTCGTACGGCCTGATCGCCGCCGGCCGCCAGGCGGACCTGCCGCTCTACCTCGGCTCGTACCCGATCACCCCGGCCTCGGACATCCTGCACGAGCTGTCGAAGCACAAGAACTTCGGCGTGCGGACCTTCCAGGCGGAGGACGAGATCGCCGGGATCGGCGCCGCGCTCGGCGCGGCCTTCGGCGGCTCCCTCGCCGTGACCACCACGAGCGGCCCCGGTGTGGCGCTCAAGTCCGAGACCATCGGACTCGCCGTCTCCCTGGAGCTGCCGCTCCTCGTCGTCGACATCCAGCGCGGCGGACCCTCCACCGGTCTGCCCACCAAGACGGAGCAGGCCGACCTCCTCCAGGCCATGTACGGCCGCAACGGCGAGGCGCCGGTGCCGGTCGTGGCCCCGAGGACGCCCGCCGACTGCTTCGACGCGGCCCTCGACGCCGCCCGCATCGCGCTCACGTACCGCACGCCGGTCTTCCTGCTCTCCGACGGCTACCTGGCCAACGGCTCCGAGCCCTGGCGCGTCCCGGACGTCGGCGAGCTCCCCGACCTGCGGACCCTGTTCGCCACCGGCCCGAACCACGAGCTCGCCGACGGCACCGAGGTCTTCTGGCCCTACAAGCGCGACCCGGAGACCCTCGCCCGCCCCTGGGCCGTGCCCGGCACCCCCGGCCTCGAACACCGCATCGGCGGCATCGAGAAGCAGGACGGCACCGGCAACATCTCGTACGACCCCGCGAACCACGAGTTCATGGTCCGCACCCGCCAGGCCAAGATCGACGGCATCGAGGTGCCGGACGTCGAGGTCGACGACCCGGACGGCGCGAGCACCCTGGTCCTCGGCTGGGGCTCCACCTACGGGCCGATCACGGCGGCCGTCCGCCGCCTGCGGCGCGCCGGCAGCCCGATCGCCCAGGCCCATCTGCGCCACCTCAACCCCTTCCCGAAGAACCTCGGCGAGGTGCTGAAGGGGTACGAGAAGGTCGTCGTCCCCGAGATGAACCTCGGCCAGCTCGCCACCCTCGTCCGGGCGAAGTACCTCGTCGACGCCCGCAGCCACACCCAGGTCAACGGCATGCCGTTCAAGGCCGAGCAGCTCGCCGCCGCCCTCAAGGAGGTCATCGATGCCTGAGCCCCTGCTGCACCTGGTGCCGAAGGCCGAGGCCGCGCAGTCCATGAAGGACTTCAAGTCCGACCAGGAGGTCCGCTGGTGCCCGGGCTGCGGTGACTACGCGGTCCTCGCCGCCGTGCAGGGCTTCATGCCCGAGCTCGGGCTGGCGAAGGAGAACATCGTCTTCGTCTCCGGCATCGGCTGCTCCTCCCGCTTCCCGTACTACATGAACACCTACGGGATGCACTCCATCCACGGCCGCGCCCCGGCCATCGCCACCGGTCTGGCCACCTCGCGCCGCGACCTGTCGGTGTGGGTGGTCACGGGCGACGGCGACGCGCTGTCCATCGGCGGCAACCACCTCATCCACGCCCTGCGCCGCAACGTCAACCTGAAGATCCTGCTCTTCAACAACCGGATCTACGGGCTCACCAAGGGCCAGTACAGCCCCACCTCCGAGGTCGGCAAGATCACCAAGTCGACCCCGATGGGCTCGCTCGACGCCCCCTTCAACCCGGTGTCGCTGGCGCTCGGCGCCGAGGCGAGCTTCGTGGCCCGCACGGTCGACTCCGACCGCAAGCACCTCACCGAGGTGCTCCGCCAGGCCTCCGAGCACAACGGCACGGCGCTCGTCGAGATCTACCAGAACTGCAACATCTTCAACGACGGCGCCTTCGAAGTCCTCAAGGACAAGGACCAGGCCAAGGAGGCGGTGATCCGCCTGGAGCACGGGCAGCCGATCCGCTTCGGCGCCGAGGACGAGAAGGGCGTCGTCCGCGACCCGGCCACCGGCGACCTCCAGGTCGTCACGGTCACCCCGGACAACGAGTCCCGGATCCTCGTCCACGACGCCCACGCGGCCACCCCGACCACCGCCTTCGCGCTCTCGCGCCTCGCGGACCCGGACACCCTCCACCAGACCCCGATCGGTGTCTTCCGCTCGGTGGACCGCCCGGTGTACGACACGCTGATGGCGGAGCAGCTGGAGACGGCCGTCGAGCAGTACGGCAAGGGCGACCTGGGCCAGCTCCTGACCGGTAACGACACCTGGACGGTCGTCGGCTGACAGCCGTACGGGAGCCCGGTCCGCACCCGCGGGCCGGGCCCTTCGTCAGTCCTCCTTCGCGGCGGTCGCGAAGGGGCCCAGGTAGGTGGGGACCCCGCCGCGCACCTGCCAGAAGAAGACCGCCTTCAGCTCCGCGTCCTTGCTGTTCCTCAGGTCGGGCCGATACGCCTTCGCGATCCCCTCGTACGGGGCCTGGCGCAGGCCGCTCGTGACCGCGGGGGCCACGTACTCCGCCTTGTTCGCGAGCGCCGTGCGCAGCGCCTGCGCGATCCAGTGCACGGTGTCGTACGTCTCCGTCGCGTACCGCTCGACGGGTGCCGTCGCGGGCAGCTTCCAGCGCTCGCGGTACGCGGCGGTGAACTGCTTGCCGGCCGGCATGCGGCCGGGGTCGACGTAGCTGGTGCCGAAGTACCAGCCCTCCGCCGCCGGGCCCGCCAGGCTCAGGAACTCGGGCTGGAGCACCTGCTCCCCGGTGCCGCACGCGCCCTTGAACCCCTGACGAACCAGCGCCTTGGCGCACAGCGCGGCCCGCCGCGGCGAGGTCCCCGCGTAGTACAGGCTGTCGGGGCCAGTCGCGAGGGCCTGCCGTACGGCGGACTCGAAGTCCTCGCTGCCCGCCTCCACCGGGTGGGAGGTGACGCCGCCGCTGGGGGACGAAGGGGGGTACTCCCTCAGGAGCCTGGCGGCGAACCAGCTCGCTCGTCCGCCCGCCCGGTCCTCGATGACGGCGGTCCTACGGCGGTCGTGCTCGTTCAGCCACCGGGCAAAGGCCACGACCATAATGTCGGGCGAGGCCCGGGCCTCGAAATAGGCCTGGTCATTGCCCTGTCCGGCGAGGTCCGATGCCAGCGTCGAGGCGACCACACTCACCAGCGGGACCTTGTGGGCGAAGAGTTCGTCGTGGGTGGCGATGTCGGTCCCCGTGACCGTCGGGCCGAGCACGGCGGCCAGGTTCCCGAGGCCGGCCAGAGTACGGGCGGCCGCCTTGGCGCGCTTCGGGTCTCCCCCGTCGTCGAGGACCTTCAGGGCCAGGTCGAAGGGGCGGTCGGCGCGTGCGTTGAGGGTCTCCACGGCGAGCCGCGCCCCGCGCTCCTGCGCCCGCCCGTCGGCCTTCGTGGCTCCACTCAGATCGGTGACGACGCCGATCGTGTACGCGGCGAGCCGGGCGCCCGTGCCCGTACCGCCGCCGCCTGCGCTTCCGGGGGGCGTACGGCTCAGCAGGTAGGCCGTCAGGCCCCCGGCGCCCGCGACGGCCACCGCCGCGCCGCCGATCAGGAACCGGCGGCGCGAAGTGCCCTGCGGCGGCTCATCGTCCACGAGCACTGTGGGGTCCGGCACCGGCAGGTCGAGGACCCGCGAGGAGCGCCGGCCGATCAGGGCGGGCAGGCCGTCCGGCAGCCAGTCTCCCGCCGGGCCGTCCGCCCGCCCCAGGGCCTCGCGGACCTCGGCGGCCGTGGGCCGGTCCGCCGGGTCCTTGGCCAGACAGGCCGTGACCAGGGGCAGGATCGTGTCCGGCACCTCGGCGAGGTCGGGTTCCTCGTGGACGGTCCGGTAGACGACGGCCGCCACCGCGCCCGTACCGAAAGGGCGTTCACCGGTGAGCGCGTACGCGAGGACACAGCCGAGCGAGAACACGTCGGCGGCCGGTCCGACCTCTCCCGAGCCGGCCACGCGGGCCTGTTCGGGGGCGAGGAAGCCGGGGGTGCCGATCATCGCGTCGGTGGCGGTCAGGGCGGTCGCCCCGGCGGTCCTGGCGATGCCGAAGTCGATCAGCCGGGGCCCGTCGAGCGCGAGGAGGACGTTGCCGGGCTTGACGTCCCGGTGGACCAGCCCTGCCTCGTGCATGTCGGTGAGGGCGTCGGCGAGCCGGGCGCCGAGGGCCCGTACGGTCGTCTCGGGCAGCGCGCCGTGCAGGCCCACGGCCTCGGCGAGCGAGGGCCCCGGCACGTACTCGGTGGCCAGCCACGGCTCGCGGGCCTCCGGGTCGGCGCCGAGGACGCGGACGACCCAGCGCCCCGTGATGCGTTCGGCGGCCCGCGCCTCGCGGCGGAACCGTTCCCGGAAGCCGGGGTCGGCGGCGTGCTCGGCACGGATCAGCTTGAGCGCGGCGAGCGCGCCGCCGGTCGAGCGGGCGAGGTAGACCACGCCCATGCCACCGGCGCCGAGCCGCCCGAGCAGCCGGTACCCGGCGATCGTCGACGGATCGGCCTTGCGGAGCGGCTGCACGGGCTCAGTCCTTCTTCTCGTTCTGCGCGGGCTTGTTCGGCAGCAGGGGTGCGGCGCCCACCGGCTGGTACGCGCCGTTCCGCACCGCGTAGACGTACGTGCCGCCGGGGCTCAGTTCGCCCGTCTCGTTGAACATCAGGGACCCCGTGGCGCCGGTGTACTTCTGCTTGCGCAGTGCGGCCCACAGACCCTTGCGGGCGGGCTTGCGGCCGGCCTTCGCGTCAGCCGCGAGCTGCCCGATCGTCATCGTGACCACGTCGTACGACTCGCCCGCGTAGTACGCGGGGGCCGCGCCGTACCGCTTCCGGTGGGCGGCGTTGAAGGTGGCGGCCGACTTCAGCGTGGCGGGGTCGGCGACGGGAGCGCACACGAACCAGCCCTCGGCGTCCGCCCCGCCGCGCGCGAGGAAGTCCGGGCCGAAGACGGCCTGGCCGGTGAACCTCGGCCCCTTGAAGCCGAGTTCGGTGAGCGCTCGGGCCGCGAGGACGGCGGTGTCCGTGATTCCGCAGTGGACGTACGCGTCGATGCCGGCCTCGATCATCTCGCCGATGACCCGGCGGTAGTCGCGCGCGGTGGCCCGGGCCGGGACGACCCGGTAGTGCGGGGTGATCCCGGCCTGTCCGTAGCCGAAGCGCACGCCGCCGGTGACCTGCCAGCTGTACGCGTCCTCGGTCCGGTCCTCCAGGACGCCGGGACGGCTGAGGTTCGGCAACAGGGTGGTGGCGTTGGCGAGGTGGGAGCCGGCGAAGATGTGGCTCGGGATGGCCCGCAGAACCGTGTTGTTGGGCGGGCTCCCGTCGGCCCGCAGGGTGAGCAGGTTGTATCCGGCCGAGACCGTGATCAGCGGGAGTCCGGCCTCCTCGAAGGCGGGCAGGACGGCGAGGCCGACGACGTCGGTGGTGGCGCCGAGGACGGCGATCACCCCCGGGTCGGTTGTCAGGACCTTGGCGCGTTCCGCGGCCCGGGCCGCGTCGCCCCGGTCGTCGACGACCTTCAGTTCGAGCGTGAAGGGCTTGTCCTCGCGGGCGTTGAACTGCTCGACCGCCAGCCGTGCCCCGCGCTCCTGGGCCTGCCCGATCACCTTGGCGGGGCCGGAGAGGTCGGCGAGGACGCCGATTGCCCAACCGGTGCGGGGCGGCGTGGTCTTCTTGCCGTCTCCCCGGGTGTCCCGGTCGTCGCCGAACCCCGCCCAGACGGCGCCGCCGCCGCCCAACGCGAGCACGGCGCCACCCGCGGCGAGCAGGAAGCCGCGCCGGCTCTTCGGGGGCGGTGCGGGGGTCGTGCCCGGCTCGGTGGTGTCGATCTCGGGGAGCGCGAGCATCCGGGCGGAGCGTTCGGCGATGGTACGGACGACGGGGGCGGGCAGCCATTCGGCGCCGCCGCGCGGGGTGTCCTCGACGAGCTGTACGCCGACCTCGGCCGCGGTGGGCCGGGCGGCCGGGTCCTTGGCGAGGCAGGCCCGGACGAGGTCGAGCAGTCCCTCGGGTACGTCGGTGAGGTCGGGCTCGTCGTGGACGGTGCGGTACATGAGGGCGTCCACGGCACCGGTGCCGAAGGGCGGGCGGCCGGTCGCCGCGTACGCGAGGAGGCAGCCGAGGGCGAAGACGTCGGCGGGCGGGCCGATGGCGTCGGTGCGGGCCTCGGCCTGCTCGGGGGCGAGGAAGCCGGGGGTGCCGACGACCATGTCGGTGGCGGTGAGGGCAGTCTCTCCGGTGGCGCGGGCGATGCCGAAGTCGATGAGGCGGGGCCCGTCGACGGCGAGGAGGACGTTGCCGGGTTTGACGTCGCGGTGGACGAGCCCGGCCGCGTGGACGGCGGCGAGGGCGCGGGCGACGGACCAGCCGAGGAGGCGGACGGACCGCTCGGGCAGGGGGCCGTGCGCGGCGACGGCCTCGCCGAGGGAGGGTCCCGCGACGAAGGCGGTGGCCATCCACGGCTCGGGGGCGTCCGGGTCGGCACCGGTGACGGGCACGGCCCAGGGGCTGGAGACCCGGCGTGCGGCCTCGACCTCACGGCGGAAGCGGGCCCGGAAGTCGGGCTGGTCCGCCTGGTCGGCGCGGGTGACCTTGACGGCGGCGAGTTCACCGGCGGCGGTGCGGCCCAGGTAGACGACGCCCATGCCGCCGGCACCGAGCCGGCCGAGGAGCCGGTAGCCGGCGATCGTGGACGGGTCGGAGGGCAGCAGGGGCTGGAGGTCGCCGGGCTGGGGCTCGGGCTGCGGGGCAGCGGTGCTCACGACTGGACCTCCAACTGCTCCTGGACGCGATTCAGCATGGTGACGAGGGCGTTGACCTGGGGCTGGATCGTGCCCGTGGTCGTGGCCGTGGCCGTCTCGCTGTAGCCGGCGGCGCCCTTGACCACGACGGCGACGGTGACCTGGCCGATCCGGGACTGGGTCCAGCCGTACTGCTGCTTCCCCTTCACGCCGTCGCGCTCGTAGAAGCCGCGTTCGCCGAGGGAGTCCTCGGCGGTGTACATGCCGTCTCTGCCGAACGAGTTGCCGACCGAGATGAGCCCGGAGATGCGCTCGCCGGCGCGCAGCCGCTGGTCGGGGCAGCGCAGCGCCTCTTCGAGGGTGGAGGCCATCTCCCAGTCGGCGTCGGTCGCGGTGCGGTGCACGGTGACGGTGGAGGCGACCCGAAGGTTGCCCTTGCCGCCGGCGGCCGGGATCTCGCTGTACGCGGTGACGCTGTAGAGCACCGTCGAGGGACGGCTGCCGGTCTCCCAGGAGCAGGTCTCATCGAGCACCGGCCAGTACTCCGGGTCGCTGAGGTACGGGCTGCGCTTGACGTACTCGGGGCCCCAGGCGTCGGGACCTGCGACGACGGCGAGGGCGAGGCGCCTGGCCTCGGCCTCCGTCTTCGGCGCGCGCTTCGGATCCGGGGTGAATTCGAAGGCGGTCGGCGTGGGAGTGGGCGTCGCGGTCGGGGCCTTGGTCGGGGCCGCCGTCGCGCTCGTACTCCCCTTGTCGTCGGGTTCCCTCCCGTCGTCGCCGGTACTGCAGCCGGTCGCGATCAGCCCGCCCACCATCACGGCACAGCAGGCGCGCAGCAGTCTTCGGTCCCCGTACGCCACAGCTCCCCCACGGTCTTCACGGATTCCCCCGATCGGTGAGCAGATCGTACGGCTCCGTGAATCAACTCGCCGGGGCTACAACCTCATTGGGACACCTCGCGCACCGTGTCGTAACGCACACGCGCCTCCTCGACCGCGTCGAGGCTGTTCGCGGTCCAGCGTGCGAGTTCCCAGACCCGGTGGGCGGCCTCCGCCCCGAGGGGGGTGAGGGTGTAGTCGACGCGGGGCGGGATGACGGGCTTGGCGTCGCGGTGGACGAAGCCGTCGCGCTCCAGGGTCTGGAGCGTCTGCGTGAGCATCTTCTCGCTGACGCCGCCGATCGCGCGGCGCAGCTCGCTGAAGCGGTACGAGCGCTCGCGCAGGGCGATCAGGATCAGGACGCCCCAGCGGCTGGTGACGTGCTCCAGGACGCGGCGCTCCGGGCACATGGCATCGGCCACGACGGGCTGCGGCAGGACGCGCGGCTCCTTCTCGCTTACTCCCATACCAGTACCTTACTTCAAAGTGGGTACTTACGAATCGTTAGCGCACGCCGTACGGTAAGTACATCGCCCACCGCACCCCACGGGAAAAGGAAGCACCATGAGCATCGTCGTCACCGGAGCCACCGGCCAGCTCGGCCGCCTCGTCGTCACCGAGCTGCTGGCCCGCGTCCCCGCCCGGTCCGTCGTCGCCGTCGTCCGCGACAAGGCCAAGGCCGCCGACCTGGCCGAGCGCGGGGTCGAGCTGCGCGTCGCCGACTACGACGAGCCCGAGACCCTGGCCGGCGTCTTCGCGGCCGGCGACCGGGTGCTGCTGATCTCGGGCCACGAGATCGGGCGGCGGGTGGCGCAGCACACCGCCGTCGTGACCGCCGCGAAGGCCGCGGGCGTCGCCCAGCTCGCGTACACCGGCATCCTCGGCGGACCGGACGCCGGCCTCGTCCTCGCCGAGGAGCACAAGGGCACCGAGCAGGCGATCCTCGACTCCGGCCTGCCGTACACCTTCCTCCGCAACGGCTGGTACACCGAGAACTACACGGCCAACCTCGCGCCCGTCCTCGCCCACGGCGCCGTCGTCGCCAACGCCGGCGAGGGCCGGGTCGCCTCCGCCGCGCGCGCCGACTACGCGGCCGCGGCCGCCGTCGTGCTGACCGGCCCGCTCGACGAGCACCTGGGCCGGGCGTACGAGCTGAACGGCGACGTCTCGTGGTCGTTCGCCGAGTACGCGGCCGAGGTCGCCCGGCAGTCCGGTCAGGAGATCACGTACTCGGACGTGCCCGCCGCCACCCACCTGGAGATCCTCGTCGGCGCCGGGGTGCCGCAGCCCTTCGCCGAGATCCTGGTCGACATCGACGAGGCCGTGGCACGCGGCGAGCTGGCGGCGCGCGGCGACGACCTGGCCCGGCTGATCGGCCGCCCGACCACCCCGATCACGGAGACGATCAAGGACGCGCTCGCCGCCTCGTGACGCTGTCATGACCGTATGGCGGTACGGGCATGACAACCCGCCCCGTGCGGCGCTACCTTCGACGGAACAGCGCGGCACAGGGCGGGAGGTCCAGGGTGAAGACCGAGAAGAACGAGGGACGAGCAGGACTGCTCTACGGGATCGGCGCCTACGGCATGTGGGGACTGGTCCCGCTCTTCTGGCCCCTCCTCAAGCCCGCCGGGGCCGTCGAGATCCTCGCCCACCGCATGGTGTGGTCCCTGCTCTTCGTCGGCGTCGCCCTGCTCGCGCTGCGCCGCTGGGGCTGGATACCCGAGCTCGTGCGCAGCCCGCGCAAGCTCGGCCTGATCACCCTGGCCGCCGCCGTCATCACCGTGAACTGGGGCCTCTACATCTGGTCCGTGAACACGGGCCACGTCGTCGAGGCCTCCCTCGGCTACTTCATCAACCCGCTCGTCACCATCGCCCTCGGCGTCCTCGTCCTCAAGGAGCGGCTGCGCCCCGCGCAGTGGGCGGCGGTCGGCGTCGGCTTCTCGGCCGTGCTCGTCCTGGCCGTCGGGTACGGGCGGCCGCCGTGGATCTCGCTCACCCTCGCGTTCTCCTTCGCCCTCTACGGCCTGGTGAAGAAGAAGGTCAACCTCGGCGGCCTGGAGTCGCTCGCCGCCGAGACCGCCGTCCAGTTCCTGCCCGCCCTCGGCTACCTCGTCTGGCTCGGGACCCGGGGGACCCTGGCCTTCGGCTCCCACGGCGCCGGCCACACGGCGCTGCTCGCCGCCACCGGCCTCGTCACGGCGGCCCCCCTGGTCTGCTTCGGGGCGGCGGCGATCCGCGTACCGCTGTCCACGCTCGGACTGCTCCAGTACCTCGCGCCGACCTTCCAGTTCCTGCTCGGGGTCGTCTACTTCCACGAGGAGATGCCGCCGGAGCGCTGGGCCGGCTTCTCCCTCGTCTGGCTGGCGCTGACGCTCCTCACCTGGGACGCGCTCAGGACGGCCCGGAAGAACCGCGCCGCGGTCGAGGCCGCGGTCTCAGCCGCTCGTACGGAGACCGCTCCCGCGGAGACCACCCCTGCGGAGACCGCGCCCACCACCGGAGACACCGGCGGGGAGGCAGGGACCGCGCCGGTTTCCACCCCATCGGCCCAGCCCGGCCGCTGACGAGGAGCGGGCGATCGTCGCCTGCGTCATCGTCGTCGTCGCCATGGCCATCGCCCGCGCCGTACGGGACATCGTGGAGGGTGCGCCGGGCCGGGCCTCCTACGGCAAGGCCCTCGCCACGGCGGCCTGGGCGTTCGTCGTCGGCCTCGGCGTCATCGCCGCGCCGGGCCAGGCGGGCATCGCGACCGCGATCACCGGTCCGGTGCTCACGGCCGTGCTCGCCATGATCGCCGGTGTCGTGATCGTCGGCGTCGGCGTCGGCCTCGTCACCCCGGTGCGGGGCCGCTGGGAGCGCTGGCCGTCGGCCGCCGAGCAGGAGACCGGCCGGGCGAAGGACCAGATCTCCGCCTACCAGCGGGGCCGCGAGGACGCCCGGAGCAGGATGCCCGCGGCGCAGGAGCGCGCGACGCGGCGCGAGCGGGACGAGCGCGGCGGGTCCCACGAGCCGCCCGTGGACCCGATGTAGGCACGGCGGTCCCACGGGCCGCCCATGGACCCGCTGCAGACGCACCCCAGGAGACGCCCGTGGACCCGACGCAGACACGGCGGGTCCACGGACACCTCAACGGAGCCGACGCAGACACGGCGGTTCCCAGGAGCAGGAGACGTCCACGGACCCGACGCAGGTCCCGGGGCTCACACGCCCAGCAGGTCGTGCTCCCGGATCAGCCAGCAGACCGCCGTCAGGCGGAGGGTCGCGAAGTCGTGGCCGACGGGCTCGGTCCAGTCGACCTCGGAGAGCCAGTCGGTGAACCCGAGGACGTAGTCGGCCAGCTCCTCCCGGCCGACGGTCCGGCCCTGCGGACCCCGCTGGGCCGGGATCAGCGCGTCGCACACGGCCGCCGCGTGCTGGTCGACGGCGGCCACGAGCCCCGGCTCGAAGGAGAACTCCGAGAGCCGGGGCATGTACGTGGCGGCGACGTCGATCAGCGGGCCGCCGGGCGAAACGTTCATCCCTCCACATTAGGGGCGTCCCGGCCGGTTCAGACCGTGAGCTTGGTCGCAGCTTCCGGGGCCTGGGCCCGCCTCCCCTCCCGTACCCCCGTCGCCGTGATCACGGCCCCGAGCACCACCATCACCACGGGCACGACGAGCGCCGCCCGGAAGCCGCCGGGGCCGCCGCCCGCGATGCCGTGCACCGCCGTCACCGCCGCGATGCCCACCGCCGAACCGAACTGGGTGGCGGTCGTGAACAGGCCGCTCGCGAGCCCCTGCTCCTCCTCCGCGACGCCTTCCGTGCCGGCGATCGTGAGCGGCCCGTACGCGAGGGCGAAGGCGATCCCGGTGAGCAGCAGGGTCGGGAACATCGCCGCGTACGACCAGTCCGGGCCGACGGGCAGGAACAGCGCGTACGAGACGACGGCGAGGACGAAGCCGCCGAGGATCACCCGCGCGTTGCCGAAGCGGGCCACGAGCCGCGGGGTCAGGGTCGGCGCGAGGACCGCGTCGCAGCCCATGACGAGCAGGGCGAGCGCCGTCTCCAGGGAGGACCAGCCGCGCAGCTCCTGGAGGTAGAGCGTGGCCACGAACTGGAAGCCGAAGAAAGAGCCGACGAAGAGCAGGGCGCCCAGGTCGGCGCGGATCAGCGAGGCGCTGCGGAGGATGCCGAGGCGGACGAGCGGGACGGCGGCCCGGCGCTCGACGGCGACGAAGGCCCCGGCGAGGAGGAGCCCGGCGGCGAGCACGGCGGCCGTGACCGTCCAGCCGTCGAGCCCGTGCTCCAGGCGGACGACGCCGTACGCCAGGAGCAGCATCGCTCCGGCGGCGGCGAGCGCCCCGCCGAGGTCGAAGCCGCCCTTCACCCGGACCGGGCGCGGTTCCTTCGGGACGAGCCGCAGTGCGGCGAGCAGGATCACGGCGGCCAGGAGGACGGGGGCGAAGAAGACCCAGCGCCAGCCGAGCCGGGTGAGCAGCCCGCCGATGACGAGGCCGAGCGAGAAGCCGCCGGCGGCGGTGCCGGCGAAGACGAGGAGCGCCTGGTTGCGCTGCGGTCCCTCCTCGTACGAGGTGGTGATGATCGACAGGGCGGCGGGGGTCATGAACGCGGCGGCGACGCCCGTCACGAAGCGGGCCAGGACGAGGGTCCAGCCCTCGTCGGCGAGGCCGCCGAGGCCGGAGAAGACCAGGAAGACGGCGAGCCAGCCGAGGAACATCCGGCGCCGTCCGAGCAGGTCGGCGGCGCGGCCGCCGAGGAGGGTGAAGCCGGCGTAGCCGAGGACGTAGGCGGACATGACCCAGGCGGCGGTGCCGGTGGTGAGTCCGAGGTCGGCGCGGACGGTGGGGACGGCGACGGCGAGCATGGCGACGTCGATGCCTTCGAGGAAGATCGTCCCGCAGAGGACGAGGAGCAGGCTCCAGGCGCGTAGGGACACAACTGTCTCCAGGACGAGGCGGGTTGGGGTGTCCGGTTACGAACGAGAGGGTCGGTTCCCTCTTGTAACCACCTGCATCCTGCGGGAGCATCGGATGTCATGGAAGAAGGCACTTCGAAGTACCCGAGTCACTGCGAGGGAACCCACGGAAGCGCGGGGGATCCCGACCCCTTCCAGTGGGACACCCGCGAGGACTGCGAGGTGCGCCAGATCCTCGACCGGGTCGCCGACAAGTGGTCCCTCCTCGTCATCGCCCTCCTCGACCGCCGCGTCCTGCGGTTCACCGAGCTCAAGCGGGAGATCGACGGCGTCAGCCAGCGCATGCTGACCGTGACGCTGCGCCAGCTGGAGCGCGACGGCCTCGTGAGGCGCACGGTCCATCCCGTGGTCCCGCCGCGCGTGGAGTACGAACTGACGCCCCTGGGCGGCACGTTGCACACCACGATCCGCTCCCTGGTGACCTGGACCGAGCAGCACCAGAACGAGATCGCGGCGGCGCGGGAGGCGTACGACGCACGGGAGGCGTACGACGCACGGGAGACGGCGACCGCCTGAGCCGGGGAAAACCGGTGGCCCTCCCCCACCGGCTCCCCGCACCCTGGGGGCATGGAAGAAACGAAGTCGGCCATCGACGAGCCGAAGTACCGGATCCGCGCGCTCCACTCCGAGCGCACGATCACCGTCTACCAGGCGTACCGACCCGCGATCGGGCTGCCGGCCGCCCGCGACGGCCGCTTCCCGGAGGCCTGGAAGCGGGACCGGATGACGTGGATCAAGCCGTCGTTCCTGTGGATGATGTACCGCTCGGGCTGGGGGGCGAAGGAGGGCCAGGAGACCGTCCTCGCCGTGGAGATCACCCGCGAGGGCTTCGAGTGGGCCCTGCGGAACGCCTGCCTCTCCCACTACGAGCGCGGCTTCCACGCCGACCAGAAGTCCTGGAAGCGGCAGCTGCGGGAGACGCCGGCCCGGGTCCAGTGGGACCCCGAGCGGGACCTGCGCCTGAGGCCCCTCCCGTACCGCTCGCTCCAGCTCGGCCTGTCGGGCGAGGCGACCCGCCGGTACGCGGACGAGTGGACGGTCTCCGTCACCGACGTGACCGCGCTCGCCCACGAGGTCCACGCCCTGGTCCGGGCCGGCGACCTGGAGGCCGCCGGCCGACTCCTCCCCCGGGAGGAGCCCTACCCGGAGCCGGAGGGCCTCCTGGACCACCTGAGGGCTCAGGCCCCCGCGACGCCGAAGTTGAAGTCGCCGGTGCCGAGCATCCCGTAGAGCCGCAGCCACAGGGGCAGGAGCTGCTCGGCGGCGCGGGCGCTCGACAGGTCGCCGAGGTCGATGATCCGGTCGGCGGCCCAGCCGAAGGAGGCGAGCAGCTCCGCGACCACGGCCTTCGCGTCCGCGTCGTCGCCGCTCAGGAAGACGTTGTGGTGTCCCGGGACCCGGCCGGGCTCGACCATGACGGTGTTGGTCATGGTGTTGAGCGTCTTGACGACGCGCGTCTCCGGGAAGGCGTCCTGGAGCTGCTCGGCGACGCTCCTGCCATCGGGCAGGCCGACCTTGGGCGGGAAGCCCTCCGAGAAGTCGAGCGCGTTGGACACGTCGACCAGGACCTTGCCGCGCAGGTTCGCGGCGCCCGCGGCCTGCAGGACGGCGAGGGAGACGAGCCCGCCGGTCGCGTTGACGACCAGCTCGGCGGAGCCCGTGGCGTCGGCGAAGGTGCCGTGCGTCCCGCCGTGCTCCCCCGCCCACTTGGCGGCGTCGGCGTTGTCCGCGGTACGGGACCCCATGGCCACCTCGTGCCCCAGCGAGACCAGCTTGGTGGCGAGCCGACGCCCGACCTCGCCCGTTCCCAGTACGGCGATCTTCATCTGCGTGCGCTCCTTCAGGACGACGAGTCGAGGGAGCCCGACCCTAGTACCTGGACGGCCCCGCCGGCCGTCCCACGCCACCCCTCCCCGTTCCCGAGTCGCACCCGCCCCGCACCCGAGTCGCGCCACCGGCCGAAAACCGGATGCCTCGGCGGCACCCCATACCACGCTCCAGGGCCGCTGTCCGGTGAGCGAACACACCTGACCGGTTTCCGCTCTTGACGTGGAGTCAAATTCTCACTGAACATTCAGCACGCACAACAGAACAACCGAACACCGCACATGTACTCGTACAGCTCCAGCCGCCTCGTGGCACCCACGCCCGGGGCGTCTCGCACGTTCCGTCCCATCCCCGTTCGGAATCCGGAGCCCCCACATGAACATCTCCGTGCCCAGACGCGCCACCGCGGCCGCCGCGCTCGCGGCGCTCGCCCTCGCCGGACTCACCGGCACCAGTGCCTCCGCCAGTCCGGCCGCGGCCGTCGCCGCGCCCGACATCTCGCTGGCCAACGTCAAGCAGCACTTGGCGGACCTCCAGTCGATCGCCACCGCCAACGGCGGCAACCGCGCCCACGGCCGTACCGGCTACAAGGCCTCGATCGACTTCGTGAAGGCGAAGCTGGACGCCGCCGGCTACACCACCACGCTCCAGCAGTTCAGCTACAACGGCGCCACCGGCTACAACCTGATAGCCGACTGGCCGGGCGGCGACCCGAACCAGGTGATCATGTCCGGCTCGCACCTGGACTCGGTCACCGCGGGCCCCGGCATCAACGACAACGGCTCCGGGTCCGCCGCGATCCTGGAGACCGCGCTCGCCGTCTCCCGCGCCCAGCTCCAGCCGACGAAGCACCTGCGCTTCGGCTGGTGGGGCGCCGAGGAGCTCGGGCTCGTCGGCTCGAAGTACTACGTCAACAACCTGCCCAGCACCGAGCGTTCGAAGATCAAGGGCTACCTGAACTTCGACATGATCGGCTCGCCGAACCCGGGCTACTTCGTCTACGACGACGACCCGACGATCGAGCAGACCTTCAAGGACTACTACGCCGGGCTCGGCATCCCCACCGAGATCGAGACCGAGGGCGACGGCCGCTCGGACCACGCGCCCTTCAAGAACGTGGGCATACCGGTCGGCGGTCTGTTCTCCGGCGCCGACTACACCAAGACGTCGGCGCAGGCGCAGAAGTGGGGCGGTACGGCCGGGCAGGCCTTCGACCGCTGCTACCACTCGTCCTGCGACACCACGGCGAACATCAACGACACCGCCCTGGACCGGAACGCGGACGCCATCGCGTACGCGGTCTGGAACCTGTCCTCGGGGACGACGACCCCGCCGACCGGCACGGTCTTCGAGAACACCGCGGACGTGTCCATCCCGGACAACGGCGTCGCGGTGACCTCCTCCGTCACCGTCAGCGGCGTCGCGGGCAACGCGCCCTCGACCCTCAAGGTCGGCGTGGACATCGTCCACACCTACATCGGTGACCTGGTCGTCGACCTCATCGCCCCCGACGGCTCGGTCTACAACCTGAGCAACCGGGCCGGCGGCAGCGCCGACAACATCAACCAGACGTACACCGTCAACGCCTCCACCGAGGTCGCCAACGGCGTCTGGAAGCTCCGCGTCCAGGACAAGGCGTCGGTCGACACGGGTTACATCAGCGGCTTCAAGCTGACCTTCCCGTAGTACGCAGAACTCCCGGGCGGGTCGGTGAACATCGCCCCCGACCCGCCCGGGGTCCCAACCCGGCCGCTACTTACCGGCGTTCGCCGCGTCCACCAGCGCGTCCTTCGTCACCGCGCCGACGTAGACCTTGCCGTCGTCGGTGAGGAGCGCGTCCACCAGCTTCGTCTTGAAGACGGTGCCCGAGCCGAACTTCCCGGTGACCTTGTCGCCGAAGGAGTCCAGGAAGCCCTGGATCTCCTTCGGCGCCTCGTCGGTCCTGGGCGCCGGCGCGCCCGTGTCGAGCTTCGCGATCGTCGTCCAGCCCTCGCCGATGACGTCCGGGCCCTCCCCGGAGCCGGAGCCGCCGAAGACCTCTCCGAGGCCCGGGAGGCCCTCCTCGAAGCCCTTGGGCAGGTCCCCCGGGACCTCCTCGCCCTTCTCCGCCGCGTCCTCCGTCACCTTCGCGCCCTTCGGCGCGGTGAAGGTGAACTCCGAGGCGGCCGGCTTCCCGAAGTCGACCTTCGTGAAGCCCGCGTCGACGACCGGCTTGCCGCCCTCGACCGAGGAGAGGGTGAACTTCAGCGGGATGCCGTTCGCCGCGTCCACCGCGATCTTCACCGACTCGACCGTCGAACCGGTCTGCTTCGGCTTGATCACCAGCTGGTACGCGTCCCGGCCGGCCACCTTCGCCGTCCCGTCGACCGTGATCGACGTGGTGTCGCCCGCGGCCTTCAGGACCTCGTCGGCGAGCTCCTTGGGCGTGCCGGGGAGCTTCTGCTCCTTCTCGGGGGCGCCGGACGCGCCCTTCTCGTGGAAGGCCTCGTTCGACTTGCTGTCGTAGGCCCAGACGTCGTCGCCGTTGTGGATCAGGCTGTACTCGTCGGAGCCGTCGAGCAGGGTGAGCTTCTGGCGCTCGGGGCCGTCGGCCGCCACGCGCAGGGTGTGGGTGCCCGAGACGAGCTCGGTGAGCTTCTCGGACGGGTCGGCCGAGCCGGAGCCCGCGCCGTCGCCGTCCAGGCTCCCGAAGCCGGACGCCAGGCCGCCGAGGGCCGGCAGGCCCAGGTCGGTCGAGATCCTGAAGGTGCCGGACAGGGTCTGGGTGTCCGAGGCGGCGATCTTCTCGATGAGCTGCTGGGCCGTGATCTCGGGCAGGTCGGGGTCTCCGGACGCCGCCAGCGCCGGGACGAGTCCGATGGTCGCCGCGGCCACTCCTGCCACCGCGACCGGGACGATGAACCGGCTCGCCTTACGGGTCTCTGCCATGGTCTCCGCTACCTCCGTTGTCGATGTGACCATCTCACCAACTCGGAGGCCCGGAATCGTCAGACCCCGGGATCAACCTCACGTACTGCTTCGGGATGACCCGACCCCGAGAAGCCCTACCCCGCGCGGTGGACCACGGCGTCGCACATCTCCGCCAGGGCCGCCTTCGCGTACCCGTCGGGCAGCGGCGCGAGCATGGCGCGCGCCTCCTCGGCGTACCGCACGGTGTCCCGGCGGGCCTGCTCCAGGGCGGGGTGGGCGCGCAGCCGGCGCAGGGCCTCGGCGTGCCGCTCGTCGTCGCTGAGGTCGCCGTCGATCAGGGCGACGAGCTCCAGGTCCTCCGGGCGCCCGTGGGCGGCCGCGGCGGCCCGCAGGTGGAGGACGGGGAGGGTCGGGATGCCCTCGCGGAGGTCGGTGCCGGGGGTCTTGCCGGACTCGTGGGAGTCGGAGGCGATGTCGAGGACGTCGTCGGCGAGCTGGAAGGCGACGCCGAGCCGCTCGCCGTACTGGGTGAGGGTGTCGACGACGCTCTCGTCGGCACCGGACATCATGGCGCCGAAGCGGCAGGAGACGGCGACGAGGGAGCCGGTCTTGCCGCCGAGGACGTCGAGGTAGTGCTCGACGGGGTCGCGGCCGTCCATCGGGCCGGCCGTCTCCAGGATCTGGCCGGTCACGAGCCGTTCGAACGCCTCGGACTGGATGCGTACGGCCTCGGGGCCGAGGTCCGCGAGCGTGTGCGAGGCGCGGGCGAAGAGGAAGTCACCCGTGAGGACGGCGATCGAGTTGCCCCAGCGGGTGTTGGCGCTGTCGACGCCGCGCCGGACGTCGGCCTCGTCCATGACGTCGTCGTGGTAGAGCGTGGCCAGATGGGTGAGCTCGACGACCACGGCGGAGGGCACGACGCCCGGCGCGTAGGGGTCGCCGAACTGGGCGGCGAGCATCACGAGCAGGGGGCGGAACCGCTTCCCCCCGGCCAGGACGAGGTGCTGCGCGGCCTCCGTGATGAAGGGGACATCGCTCTTGGTGGCGTCCAGGAGGCCCGCCTCCACAGCCGCCAAACCGGTCTGGACATCGGCCTCAAGAGCCTGGTCCCGCACGCTAAGACCGAACGGCCCGACGACGGTCACGAGGGGGTCTCCTGTCTGCTGACGCCTACTGACGCTGTCCGGACCGCACACCGCTCATTCGGATTGTCGATGTGTCGGTCCATTCACTCAAGCCAGCGTATCCGGTCACGTTTCGATCACCGTGGGCGCCTTCCCGTCACCCCCGGTATGTTCGCGATCAGCTCATACGGCCGGAAGTGGCCACTTTGTCCCGAACGGCGAGCGGCGGCGATACGAACGGCGAGCGGCGCCCCGGGACGGCGAATCCCTCGCACGGCGGCCCGAACGCGGCCGTGCGAGGGATCCCGGGCGGTCCTACGCGTCGGCGCCGGCCTTGCGGCGGCGGGCGACGACCAGCGCGCCGGCGCCCAGGACGACGGCCCCGGCGGCGGCGAAGCCGAGCGGCAGGGTGTCGTTCGCACCGGTGGCGGCGAGGGTGCCGTTCACGGGGGTGGCGGACGATCCGCCCTGCTGGGTGGTGTTCGTGTTGCCGCCGGTGGTGACGGTCGGCGCCGGGGTCGGCGTGTCCGTCGGCTTCGGCTTCGGCTTGTCGCCCTTGTCGGCGGCGAGGATCTCGAAGTCCAGGGTCGAGAAGTCGTCGCCGGTGCCGCAGCTGCCGTCGTTGTTCTCGTACGCGCTGAAGGCGAAGGCCATGCCCTTGCCGGCCGGGGCGTCCGCGTCGACGGTGAGGCGCAGCTTCACGTCGGCGTGACCGCCCTTGGCGAGCTTGCCGATCTCGATGGCGTCGAGATCCTCGCCGAAGGACTTCCACTCCTGGTCGCCGGCGGAGAACCACTCGACGGTGATGAGGCGGTCGGTCAGGTCCGTGTCCTCGTCGATGACCTCGTCGGGCTCGGGGGCCCGCAGGGCGTTGACGTAGGCCTCGACCGCGTCCAGGGTCCGGCCCGTGTCGTTGGTGACGCGCAGCGAGAAGGCGGTGCTCTTGCCGGCCGTGACCTTCTTGGGACCGGTCAGCGCGACCTTGAGGGGGGCCTCGTCGGCGCACTCCCCCTCGATCGACTCGGCGAACTCCAGCTCCTCCTTGGCCTCGGCGAGCTTCTCCTCGGCGGCCTTCTTCACCTTCTCGGCAAGCTTGAGCACGCGCTCGGCGGCGCCCTTGGCGGTGGTGAGGGCGGCCGTGGCCTCCGTCAGCTTCGCGTCGGCGGCGGTCTTCTTGCCGGCCGCCTCGTCGGCGACGGTCTTCGCGGCGGTGACGGCAGCGGCGGCGGCCGCCTTCTGCTCCTCGGTCGCGTCGACGGGCAGGTCCTTCACGGCCTGCTCCGCCTGGGCGAGCGCCTCGTCGGCGGCCGTCTTGGCGGCGGCGGCCTCGTCGGCGGCCTTCTTGGCTTCGGCGACGGCGACCACGAGCGGGTTGTCGTCCTTGTCGAGGGCCTTGAGGTCCTCCGTGGCCTTGCCGAGGTCGGCGACGGCCTCGTCGTACTCCTTCTGCGCGAGCGCGACGGCGGCCTTGAGCTCCTCGATCGACGGCATGTCCTCCTCGGGGTCCTCCTCGCCCGAGGCGGGCTTCTGCGTCGACGTGGACGGCTTGGTGTCGGCGAACGCCGGCGCGGCCGAGAGGAACACGACCGGGGTGGTCACGGCGGCGGCCACGGCGGTCGCCAGGATGCGGCGGATCTTCACGTTGTGGACCTTTTCCTGGTCAGAGAGAAAGACTGCGAAGAATGGTGGCGGGCGCGCGCCAGCGGCTACCTCACGCGGCGCGGCACCCGGCACGATCGTAGGGCGGGGAGGGGGTCGCGGGGAGCCCTGTTTCCGCAGCTCGTAGAGGCGTTCCGGGGGCACCGGGGACACAAACCGCGCGAATGCGGGCAGTTGCCCACGGAGGCCGCACTTTCTGTGTGATCCATGTCATCAGCGCCCGGCGGCCCGCCCCGTAACGTGTCCCCCACACACGTGGAAAGCGAGGCACGCACCGATGTCCGAGCACAGCCCGCTCGATCTGGCCGAGGGCGACCCCTTCGGCCCGCACAACCTCCCGTACGGCGTCTTCTCCACCGCCGACGAGCCCGGGCGGCGCCGGCTCGGCGTCCGCATCGGCGGGCACGTCCTGGACGCGGGTGCCGCGGCGTACGCGCTCGGCTCCCCGTACGCGGCGCTGCTCGCACAGCCCAGCCTCAACCCGCTGCTCGCGGCCGGGCGGACCGCCTGGCGCGACGTCCGCCGGGCGCTGACGGCCTGGGTGACGGTGCCCGCGCACCGGGCGGACATCGAGCCGCTGCTGCACCCGCTGGACGCGGTGACGCTCCACCTGCCGTACGAGGTCGCGGACTACGTCGACTTCTACGCGAGCGAGCACCACGCGACGAACGTGGGCCGCATCTTCCGCCCGGACGGCGACGCGCTCACCCCCAACTGGAAGCACCTGCCGATCGGTTACCACGGTCGCGCGGGAACGGTCGTGGTCTCCGGCACCGATGTCGTACGCCCCTCCGGGCAGCGCAAGGCCCCGTCGGACCCGGCGCCGGTCTTCGGCCCGTCGGTGAAGCTGGACATCGAGGCGGAGGTCGGCTTCCTGGTCGGCACCCCGTCCGAGCTCGGCCGGCCCGTCCCGCTCTCCGACTTCCGGGAGCACGTCTTCGGTCTGACGCTGCTCAACGACTGGTCGGCGCGGGACGTGCAGGCCTGGGAGTACGTGCCGCTGGGCCCGTTCCTCGGCAAGTCGTTCCAGACCTCGGTGTCGGCGTGGGTGACGCCCCTGGAGGCCCTGGACGCCGCCCGGACGGCCCCGCCCGCGCGCGACTTCCCCCTTCTGCCCTACCTGGACGACGCGGCCGAGGAGGAGCCGGGCGGCTTCGACCTGCGGATCTCGGTGGAGATCAACGGCGAGGTGGTGGCCGAGCCGCCGTTCTCCTCCATGTACTGGACGGCGGCCCAGCAGCTCGCCCACATGACGGTGAACGGCGCCTCGCTCCGCACCGGCGACCTGTACGGCTCCGGCACGGTCTCCGGGCCCGAGGTGAACCAGCGCGGCTCGCTCCTGGAGCTCACCTGGAACGGCCGCGACGCCCTCGAACTGCCGGGCGGCAAGCGGACGTTCCTGGAGGACGGCGACGAGGTCGTCCTCACGGCCTGGGCGCCGGGCCCGGACGGCACCCGGGTGGCCCTCGGCGAGGTCCGCGGCCGGATCGTCCCCTCGGCCTGACCTCCATACCCACGCGAAGGGCCCGGCTCGCCCCCGAGCCGGGCCCTTCGCGCGTACCGGCCGGGCTACCGGACGAACGTGCTCGCCTGGTTCGCCAGGTCCAGGAAGTACTGCGGGGCGAGGCCGAGGGCCAGGGTGACCGCGACGCCCGCCGTGATCGTGATGCTCGTCAGGGCCGAGGGCACGGCGACCGTGGGGCCGTCCGCCTTCGGCTCGCTGAAGAACATGAGCACGATGACCCGGATGTAGAAGAACGCGGCGATCGCCGAGGAGATCACACCGACCACGACGAGGGCGCCCGCGCCGCCGTCCGCCGCCGCCTTGAAGACCGCGAACTTTCCGGAGAAGCCGGAGGTCAGCGGGATGCCGGCGAAGGCGAGCAGGAAGACCGCGAAGACCGCCGCGACGAGCGGCGAACGGCGCCCGAGCCCGGCCCACTTGGACAGGTGGGTGGCCTCGCCGCCCGCGTCCCGGACCAGGGTGACGACGGCGAACGCGCCGATCGTCACGAAGGAGTACGCCCCCAGGTAGAAGAGGACGGACGAGATCCCGCTCGGGGTCGCGGCGATGACACCCGCGAGCAGGAAGCCCGCGTGCGCGATCGACGAGTACGCCAGGAGCCGCTTGATGTCGGTCTGGGTGATGGCGACGATCGCACCGCCCAGCATGGTGACGATGGCGACGCCCCACATGACCGGGCGCCAGTCCCAGGTGAGGCCCGGGAGCACCACGTACAGCAGGCGGAGCAGCGCGCCGAACGCGGCGACCTTGGTCGCGGCGGCCATGAAGCCGGTGACCGGTGTCGGGGCGCCCTGGTAGACGTCCGGGGTCCACATGTGGAACGGCACGGCGCCGACCTTGAAGAGGAGCCCCACGAGGACCATGGCGAAGCCGATGAGCAGCAGCGCGTCGTTGCCCATGGTGTCGGCGAGCGCCGGGTCGACGGCGCCGATGGAGCCGTCGACGACGCGGGCGATGGTGGCGTACGAGACGGAGCCCGCGTAGCCGTAGAGCAGGGCGATCCCGAAGAGCAGGAAGGCCGAGGAGAAGGCGCCGAGCAGGAAGTACTTGACGGCCGCCTCCTGCGACATCAGCCGCTTGCGGCGGGCGACGGCGCAGAGCAGGTACAGCGGGAGGGAGAAGACCTCCAGGGCGACGAAGAGCGTCAGGAGGTCGTTGGCGGCGGGGAAGACCAGCATGCCGGAGATCGCGAAGAGCGCGAGCGGGAAGACCTCGGTGGTGGTGAACCC
The DNA here is from genome assembly GCF_900105415.1 of Streptomyces sp. TLI_105. Lineage (GTDB taxonomy): Bacteria > Actinomycetota > Actinomycetes > Streptomycetales > Streptomycetaceae > Streptomyces. The sequence continues at coordinate 3,444,859 of NZ_FNSM01000001.1, forward strand.
GGCCTTGACGGCGGCCTTCTCCTGGTCGCTGCCGGGGACGGCGGCGGCCTCGGCGGCGAAGGAGTCGACCTTGTGGCCGTGGTCGGCCGGGTCGAGCCTGCGCTCGGCGAAGGTGAAGACCGCCACGACGGAGGCGAGGAGGATGGTGCCCTGGAGGAAGAGGGCGGGTCCGTCGACGGCGACGGCTCCCATGGCCGCGATGTGGGCCTTGGTGGAGCCGTAACCGCCCGCCGCCAGGCCGACGATCGCGGCGAAGGCGGCGACGAGCGCGAGGACGGACAGGAAGACCTGGCTGTGGTAGCGGGCCTTGCGGGGCACGAAGGCCTCGACGAGGACGCTGACGATCGCGGCGCCGAGCACGATGAGCACGGGTGAGAGCTGCGTGTACTCGATGTGGGGCGCCGGAATCTTGTCCAGCGGCTCGGCAGCTGTCGTCCACAAGCTGTGGACAGCCATGGAACTCACTTGGCCGCCTCCACGTTCTGAATCTGGGGCTGGGGGTCCTTCTGCTGGACGTCGGACATGGTGTACTGCACGGCCGGGTTGACGACGTCCGTCAGCGGCTTCGGGAAGACGCCGAGGAAGATCAGGACGGCGATCAGCGGGACGACCACGGCCAGTTCGCGCGCCCGCAGGTCGGGCAGCGCCCGGACCTCCTCCTTCACCGGCCCGGTCATCGTCCGCTGGTACAGGACGAGGGTGTAGAGCGCGGCGAGGACGATGCCGGTGGTGGCGATGATCCCGGCCACCGGGTACCGGGCGAACGTGCCGACCAGTACCAGGAACTCGCTGACGAACGGGGCGAGTCCGGGCAGCGACAGGGTCGCGAGGCCGCCGATCAGGAAGGTGCCGGCGAGCACCGGGGCGACCTTCTGCACACCGCCGTAGTCGGCGATGAGCCGCGAGCCGCGCCGGGAGATCAGGAAGCCGGCGACGAGCATGAGCGCGGCCGTGGAGATGCCGTGGTTGACCATGTAGAGCGTGGCGCCGGACTGGCCCTGGCTGGTCATCGCGAAGATGCCCAGGATGATGAAGCCGAAGTGCGAGATCGAGGCGTAGGCGACCAGGCGCTTGATGTCCCGCTGGCCGACCGCGAGCAGCGCGCCGTACACGATGCTGATCAGGGCGAGGACGACGATCGCGGGCGTGGCCCACTTCGACGCCTCGGGGAAGAGCCCGAGGCAGAAGCGGAGCATCGCGAAGGTGCCGACCTTGTCGACGACGGCGGTGATGAGGACGGCGACCGGGGCGGTGGCCTCCCCCATCGCGTTCGGCAGCCAGGTGTGCAGCGGCCAGAGCGGCGCCTTCACGGCGAAGGCGAAGAAGAAGCCGAGGAAGAGCAGCCGCTCGGTGGTGGTCGCCATGTCGAGCGAGCCGTTGGCCCGGGCCTCGGTGATCTCGGTGAGCGAGAAGTTCCCCGCGACCACGTAGAGCCCGATGACGGCGGCCAGCATGATCAGGCCGCCGACGAGGTTGTAGAGGAGGAACTTGACCGCCGCGTACGAGCGCTGGGCCGCCGCGTTCTCGTCGGAGCCGCTGTGGGCGCGGTCGCCGAAGCCGCCGATGAGGAAGTACATCGGGATGAGCATGGCTTCGAACAGGATGTAGAAGAGGAAGACGTCGGTGGCCTCGAAGGAGAGGATCACCATCGCCTCGACCATGAGGATCAGGGCGAAGAAGCCCTGCGTCGGCCGCCACCTCTTCGAGGAGGTCTCCAGGGGGTCGGCGTCGTGCCAGCCGGCCAGGATCACGAAGGGGATCAGCAGGGCGGTGAGCGCGATGAGCGCCACGCCGATGCCGTCGACGCCGAGTTCGTACCGGACGCCGAAGTCCTTGATCCAGGAGTGCGACTCGATCAGCTGGTACCGATCGCCGCCGGGCTCGAAGCGCGCGAAGACGACGGCGGCGAGCACGAGGGTGGCGAGCGAGACGAGCAGTGCCAGCCACTTGGCGGCGGTGCGGCGGGCGGCGGGGACGGCGGCGGTGAGGACCGCGCCGGCCGCCGGCAGCAGCGCCGTCGCCGTGAGGAGCGGGAAGCCCGCGTTGACCACTTGGGACATGGGAGTCACACCGCCCTCATCAGCAGGGTCGCGGCGATCAGCACCGCCGTACCTCCGAACATGGAGACCGCGTACGTGCGGGCGTAGCCGTTCTGGAGCTTGCGCAGCCGGCCGGAGAGTCCTCCGACGGCGGCCGCGGTGCCGTTGACGACGCCGTCGACCAGGCTGTGGTCGACGTAGACCAGCGAGCGGGTCAGGTGCGTGCCGCCGGTGACGAAGACGGCGTGGTTGAAGTCGTCCTGGAGCAGGTCGCGGCGGGCGGCCCGGGTGAGGAGCGAGCCGCGCGGGGCGACCACCGGGACGGGCCGGCGGCCGTACTGGAGGTACGCGAGGCCGACGCCGATCACCATGACGGCGACGGTGGCGGCGGTGACGGCGGCGGCGCTGACCGGCGAATGGCCGTGCTCGAAGCCGGTGACCGGCTCCAGCCACTCGACGAATCCGGCGAACTCGAAGACGGCGCCCGCGGCGACCGAGCCGACGGCCAGCAGGACCATCGGGATGACCATGGACTTGGGCGACTCGTGCGGGTGGGGCATGGCGCCCGCCGCGTGCTCGGCGGCCGGCTCGGCGCTGGGCGCCTGGTCGGCGTCCGGCGCCGGCTGCCAGCGCTTCTCGCCGAAGAAGGTCATCAGCATCACGCGGGTCATGTAGTACGCGGTGATGGCGGCGCCGAGCAGGGTGACCGCGCCGAGGATCCAGCCCTCGGTGCCGCCCTTGGCGAAGGCCGCCTCGATGATCTTGTCCTTGGAGAAGAAGCCGGACAGGCCGGGGAAGCCGATGATCGCGAGGTAGCCGAGGCCGAAGGTGACGAAGGTGACCGGCATGTACTTCCGCAGGCCGCCGTACTTCCGCATGTCGACCTCGTCGTTCATGCCGTGCATGACCGAACCGGCGCCGAGGAACAGCCCGGCCTTGAAGAAGCCGTGCGTCACCAGGTGCATGATCGCGAAGACGTAGCCGATGGGGCCGAGGCCGGCCGCCAGGATCATGTATCCGATCTGCGACATCGTCGAACCGGCGAGGGCCTTCTTGATGTCGTCCTTGGCGCAACCGACGATCGCACCGAAGAGGAGCGTGACGGCGCCGACCACGGTGACGACGAGCTGCGCGTCCGGCGCCGCGTTGAAGATGTCGGCGGAGCGGACGATCAGATAGACACCGGCGGTCACCATCGTGGCCGCGTGGATGAGGGCCGAGACCGGGGTCGGGCCCTCCATCGCGTCCCCGAGCCAGGACTGCAGCGGCACCTGGGCCGACTTGCCGCAGGCGGCGAGGAGCAGCATCAGGCCGATGGCGGTGAGCTTCCCCTCGCCCGTCTGGTCCGTCGCCCCGAGCACCGGCCCGAAGGCGAAGGTGCCGAAGGTGGTGAACATGATCATGATGGCGATGGAGAGGCCCATGTCGCCGACCCGGTTGACCAGGAAGGCCTTCTTCGCGGCGGTGGCCGCCGTGGGCTTGTGCTGCCAGAAGCCGATCAGGAGGTACGAGGCGAGGCCGACGCCCTCCCAGCCGAAGTACAGCAGCAGGTAGTTGTCGGCGAGGACGAGCAGGAGCATCGCCGCGACGAACAGGTTGAGGTAGCCGAAGAACCGGCGGCGGCGCTCGTCGTGCTCCATGTATCCGATGGAGTAGACGTGGATGAGCGTGCCGACCCCGGTGATCAGCAGGACGAAGGTCATCGACAGCTGGTCGAGCTGGAAGGCCATGTCCGCCTGGAAGCCCTCGACGGGGATCCAGGTGAAGAGCCGCTGGTGCAGGGCCCGGTCCTCGGCGCCCTTGCCGAGCATGTCGGCGAAGAGCGCCAGGCCGATCACGAAGGAGACGGCCGCGAGCAGCGTGCCGAGCCAGTGCCCGGACTTGTCGAGCCGCCGCCCGCCGAGGAGCAGCACCGCCGCGCCGAGCAGGGGCGCCCCGATGAGCAGCGCAATGAGATTTTCCACGTTCAGCCCCTCACAGCTTCATCAGGCTGGCGTCATCGACCGAGGCCGAGTGGCGGGCACGGAAGACGGACACGATGATCGCGAGCCCGACGACGACCTCCGCGGCGGCGACGACCATCGTGAAGAAGGCGATGATCTGGCCGTCGAGGTTGCCGTGCATGCGGGAGAACGTGACGAACGCGAGGTTGCAGGCGTTGAGCATGAGCTCGACGCACATGAAGACGACGATCGCGTTGCGCCGGATCAGCACCCCGGCCGCACCGATGGTGAACAGCAGGGCCGCGAGGTACAGGTAGTTGACGGGGTTCACCGGGTGGCCTCCTCTTCGTCCCGGTCCCGGCCGAGCCGCTCCTCGGAGCGCTGCTCCAGTGCCTTGAGGTCGGCCATCGCCTCGGTGGACACGTCCCGGATCTGGCCCCGCTTGCGCAGGGTCTGCATGACGGTGAGCTCCGACGCGGTGCCGTCGGGCAGCAGACCGGCGATGTCCACGGCGTTGTGCCGGGCGTACACACCGGGCGCGGGCAGCGGCGGGACGTGCTTGCCCTCGCGCACGCGCTGCTCGGACAGCTCGCGCTGGGTGCGGGCCCGCTCGGTCCGCTCCCGGTGGGTGAGCACCATCGCGCCGACGGCCGCCGTGATCAGCAGCGCGCCGGTGATCTCGAAGGCGAAGACGTACTTGGTGAAGATGAGGGCGGCGAGGCCCTCGACGTTCCCGCCGTGGGCGCTGTTGGCCGTGCCGAGGCCGGCGAACTCCGTCAGCGAGGCGTTCCCGATGCCGGCGGCGAGCAGGATGCCGAAGCCGAGACCGCAGGCGACGGCCAGCAGGCGCTGGCCCTTGAGGGTCTCCTTCAGCGAGTCCGCGGCGGTGACACCGACCAGCATGACGACGAAGAGGAAGAGCATCATGATCGCGCCGGTGTAGACGACGATCTGGACGATGCCGAGGAAGTACGCGCCGTTCGCCAGGTAGAAGACCGCGAGGACGATCATCGTGCCGGCGAGGGAGAGCGCGGAGTGCACGGCCTTCCTCATCAGGATCGTGGACAGCGCGCCGGCGACGGCTACGGTGCCCAGGACCCAGAACTGGAAGGCCTCACCGGTGGAAGTCGTGTACGCCGCGAGGTTCGCGCTCATGCGTCCGCCCCCTCCGGCTCGTCCTTCTCCCCCTTGGACACGGCGACCTGACGGACCGTGCCGGGCGCCGCCTCGATGACGAGCCCCCGGTAGTAGTCCTGCTCGGTCATGCCCGGGAAGATCGCGTGCGGGGTGTCGACCATGGTCTCCTCCAGGCCCGCGAGGAGCTGCTCCTTGGTGTAGATCAGGTTCTCGCGGGAGGAGTCGGCCAGCTCGAACTGGTTGGTCATCGTCAGCGCGCGCGTGGGGCACGCCTCGATGCACAGTCCGCAGAGGATGCAGCGGGCGTAGTTGATCTGGTAGACGCGGCCGTACCGCTCGCCCGGCGAGTAGCGCTCCTCGTCGGTGTTGTCCGCGCCCTCGACGTAGATGGCGTCGGCGGGACAGGCCCAGGCGCACAGCTCGCAGCCGACGCACTTCTCCAGGCCGTCGGGGTGACGGTTGAGCTGGTGCCGGCCGTGGAAGCGGGGCGCCGTCGTCTTCTGCTGCTCCGGGTACTGCTCCGTCAGCCGCTTCTTGAACATGGCCTTGAAGGTCACGCCGAAGCCGGCCACCGGATTCTGGAAATCAGACACCGTCCGTCTCCTTTCCATCACTCGCAGTAGCAGTATCGGGGGCGCCACTGACAACGAGGTCCCGGTCGTACCGGGACCTGCGCCGCGGCACGGGCGGCAGGGACTGTCCGGGCTTGGGCGGTACGGGGAAGCCGCCGGCCATCGGGTCGAAGGACCGCTCGTCGGCGGAACCGGCCGCGGCCTCCTTCGCCTTCCGGTCGCGGAACGCGTCCACCAGGAAGGAGAGGAGGAGCAGGGCGAGGACGGCGCCGGCCACGTACAGCACGATGTTGGAGAAGGCGATGTTCTCGTTCCGCAGCGCGCGGACGGTGGCGACCAGCATCAGCCAGACCACGGCGACCGGGATGAGGACCTTCCAGCCGAGCTTCATCAGCTGGTCGTAGCGGACGCGGGGCAGGGTGCCGCGGAGCCAGATGAAGAAGAACAGCAGCAGCTGCACCTTCACGACGAACCAGAGCATCGGCCACCAGCCGTGGTTGGCGCCCTCCCAGAAGGTGGAGACCGGGTACGGGGCCCGCCAGCCGCCCAGGAAGAGGGTCACCGACACGGCCGAGACCGTCACCATGTTCACGTACTCGGCGAGCATGAACATCGCGAACTTGATGGACGAGTACTCGGTGTTGAAGCCGCCGACGAGGTCGCCCTCGGACTCCGGCATGTCGAACGGGGCGCGGTTGGTCTCGCCGACCATCGTGACGATGTAGATGATGAACGACACCGGCAGCAGGATCACGAACCAGCGGTCCGCCTGCGCCTCGACGATCTTCGAGGTCGACATCGACCCGGAGTAGAGGAAGACGGAGGCGAAGGCCGCGCCCATGGCGATCTCGTACGAGATCATCTGCGCGCAGGACCGCAGGCCGCCGAGCAGCGGGTACGTGGAGCCGGAGGACCAGCCGGCGAGGACGATGCCGTAGATCCCGACGGAGGCGACCGCGAGGACGTACAGCATCGCGATCGGCAGGTCGGTGAGCTGCATCGCGGTCCGGTGCCCGAAGATCGAGACCTCGTTGCCGGCCGGGCCGAAGGGGATCACGGCGATCGCCATGAAGGCGGGGATCGCGGCGACGATCGGCGCGAGGACGTAGACGACCTTGTCGGCCTTCTTGACGATCACGTCCTCCTTGAGCATCAGCTTGATGCCGTCCGCGAGGGACTGGAGGAGGCCCCAGGGGCCGTGCCGGTTGGGGCCAATGCGCAGCTGCATCCAGGCGACGACCTTGCGCTCCCACACGATGGAGAAGAGCACGGTGATCATCAGGAAGGCGAAGCAGAAGACGGCCTTGATCAGCACGAGCCACCAGGGGTCCGTGCCGAACATGGACAGGTCTTCGGCGGCGAGGACGTTCGGGGTCATGCCTGCACCTCCTGCGAGGTCGCCGGGCCGATGCGGACCAGGGTGCCGGGGCGGGCGCCGGTGTCGGAGAGGACGCCCCGGCCCGCCGAGTTCAGCGGGAGCCAGACGACCCGGTCGGGCATCTCGGTGACCTGGAGCGGGAAGGCGACCGAGCCGGCGGGGCCGGTCACCTCCAGGACGTCGCCGTCCTTGACGCCGGTGTCGGCGGCGGTGGCGGCGGAGAGCCGGGCGACCGCCGCGTGCCGGGTGCCGGCCAGGGCGGCGTCGCCCTCCTGGAGCCTGCCGAGGTCGAGGAGGAGCCGGTGTCCGGCGAGGACGGCCTCGCCGTCGCCGGGCCGGGGCGCCGACTGGCCGGGCGAGGCGGGCTCGGTCGCCCGCTCCTCGGTCCAGCCGCCGAGCCGGTCCATCTCCCGCCGCACGGACCGCAGGTCGGGCAGGCCGAGGTGGACGTCGAGGGCGTCGGCCAGCATGTGGAGCACGCGGGCGTCGGTCGGCGCGAGGGGCCGGGTCATCTGCTCGGGCTTGAGCGCGGCCTCGAAGAGCCGGGCCCTGCCCTCCCAGTTGAGGAAGGTGCCGGGCTTCTCGGCGACGGCCGCGACCGGCAGGATCACGTCGGCGCGCTCGGTGACCTCGCCGGGCCGCAGCTCCAGGGAGACCACGAACGCCGTGTCGAGGGCCTCACGCGCGCGTGCCGGGTCCGGCAGGTCGGCGACCTCGACGCCGGCGACGAGCAGCGCGGCGAGCTCGCCGCCGGCCGCGGCCTCCACGATCTGGCCGGTGTCGCGGCCGTAGCGGTGCGGGAGCTCGCGGACGCCCCAGGCGGCGGCGACCTCCTCACGCGCGCGGGGATCGGTCGCGGGCCGGCCGCCGGGCAGCAGCGCCGGGAGCGCCCCCGCCTCGACGGCGCCGCGCTCGCCGGAGCGGCGCGGGATCCACACGAGGCGGGCGCCGGTGGCGGTCGAGGCGCGCAGGGCGGCGGTGAGCGCGCCGGGCACGCCCGCGAGCCGCTCGCCGACGGCGAGGACGGCGCCTTCCTGGCGGAGGGCCTCGGCGGCGGCGGCGCCTTCCTCGGAGAGGCCGACCCGGGAGGTGAGGGCGTCGAGCCACTCGGTCTCGGTGCCGGGGGCGGCCGGCAGCAGCGTGCCGCCCGCCTTCGTCAGGCCCCGGGTGGCGAACGGGGCGACCGCGTAGGTCTTCTGGCCGTGCTTGCGCCAGGCCTTGCGGAGCCGCAGGAAGACGGCGGGGGCCTCCTCCTCGGACTCCAGGCCGACGAGGAGCACGGCCGGGGCGGCCTCCAGCGAGGTGTACGTGACCCCGCTGCCGTCCAGGTCGCGTCCCCGGCCGGCGACGGCGGAGGCCAGGAAGTCGGCCTCCTCGCCGGAGTGGATCCGGGCCCGGAAGTCGATGTCGTTGGTGTGGAGGGCGACCCGGGCGAACTTGGCGTACGCGTAGGAGTCCTCGACGGTCAGCCGCCCGCCGGTCAGGACGCCGGTCCGGCCGCGGACGAGCCCGCGGGCGGCGGCCTCCAGGGCCTCGGGCCAGGAGGCGGCCTCCAGCTCACCGGACTCGGGGTTCCGGACGAGCGGTGTGGTCAGCCGGTCGCGCTGCTGGGCGTACCGGAAGCCGAAGCGGCCCTTGTCGCAGATCCACTCCTCGTTGACCTCCGGGTCCTCGGCGGCGAGCCGCCGCATGACCTTGCCGCGCCGGTGGTCGGTGCGGGTGGCGCAGCCGCCGGCGCACTGCTCGCAGACGGACGGCGAGGAGACCAGGTCGAAGGGGCGGGAGCGGAAGCGGTAGGCGGCCGAGGTGAGGGCGCCGACCGGGCAGATCTGGATGGTGTTGCCGGAGAAGTACGACTCGAAGGGGTCGCCCTCGCCGGTGCCGACCTGCTGGAGCGCGCCGCGCTCGACGAGCTCGATCATCGGGTCGCCGGCGACCTGGTTGGAGAAGCGGGTGCAGCGGGCGCACAGCACGCACCGCTCGCGGTCGAGCAGCACCTGGGTGGAGATCGCGACCGGCTTCTCGTAGGTCCGCTTGACGCCCTCGAAGCGGGACTCGGCCTGTCCGTGGGACATGGCCTGGTTCTGCAGGGGGCACTCGCCGCCCTTGTCGCAGACCGGGCAGTCCAGCGGGTGGTTGATGAGCAGCAGCTCCATCACGCCGTGCTGGGCCTTCTCGGCGACGGGCGAGGTGAGCTGCGACTTGACGACCATGCCGTCGGTGCAGGTGATGGTGCAGGAGGCCATGGGCTTGCGCTGGCCCTCGACCTCGACGATGCACTGGCGGCAGGCGCCGGCGGGGTCGAGGAGCGGGTGGTCGCAGAAGCGCGGGATCTCGATGCCGAGCTGTTCGGCGGCGCGGATGACCAGCGTCCCCTTGGGGACGGAGATCTCGGCGCCGTCGATGGTCAGCGTCACGAGGTCCTCGGGCGGTACCGGCGCGCTGCCGCCGCCGCTGGGGGTGGACGCGATGACGGTCATGCGGTCACCTCCTTGTGGTTGTCCGCCCAGGCGGTCGACTTGGCCGGGTCGAAGGGGCAGCCCCGGCCGGTGATGTGCTGCTCGTACTCCGCGCGGAAGTACTTCAGCGAGGAGAAGATCGGCGAGGCGGCGCCGTCGCCGAGGGCGCAGAACGACTTGCCGTTGATGTTGTCGGCGATGTCGTTCAGCTTGTCGAGGTCCGCCATGACGCCCTTGCCGGCCTCGATGTCGCGGAGCAGCTGGACGAGCCAGTACGTGCCCTCGCGGCAGGGCGTGCACTTGCCGCAGGACTCGTGGGCGTAGAACTCGGTCCAGCGGGTGACGGCCCGGACGACGCAGGTGGTCTCGTCGAAGCACTGGAGCGCCTTGGTGCCGAGCATGGATCCGGCGGCGCCGACGCCCTCGTAGTCGAGGGGCACGTCGAGGTGCTCGTCGGTGAACATGGGGGTGGAGGAGCCGCCGGGGGTCCAGAACTTGAGCCGGTGGCCGGGGCGCATGCCGCCGCTCATGTCGAGGAGCTGGCGCAGGGTGATGCCGAGGGGGGCCTCGTACTGGCCGGGCGAGGCGACGTGCCCGCTGAGCGAGTACAGCGTGAAGCCCGGGGACTTCTCGGTCCCCATCGACGTGAACCAGTCCTTGCCCTTGTTCAGGATCGCGGGAACGGAGGCGATGGATTCGACGTTGTTCACCACAGTGGGGCAGGCGTACAGACCGGCGACCGCGGGGAAGGGGGGACGCAGCCGGGGCTGGCCGCGACGCCCTTCGAGCGAGTCGAGCAGCGCGGTCTCCTCACCGCAGATGTACGCGCCGGCGCCGGCGTGGACGGTGAGTTCGAGGTCGAGTCCGCTGCCGAGGATGTTCGTGCCGAGGTAGCCGGCGGCGTAGGCCTCGCGGACGGCCTCGTGGAGGCGGCGCAGGACGGGGACGACCTCGCCGCGCAGGTAGATGAAGGCGTGGTTCGAGCGGATCGCGTAGCAGGCGATCACGATGCCCTCGATGAGGGAGTGCGGGTTGGCGAAGAGGAGGGGGATGTCCTTGCAGGTGCCGGGTTCGGACTCGTCGGCGTTGACGACGAGGTAGTGCGGTTTGCCGTCGCCCTGCGGGATGAACTGCCACTTCATGCCGGTGGGGAAGCCGGCGCCGCCGCGTCCGCGGAGGCCGGATTCCTTGACGTACGCGATGAGGTCGTCGGGGCTCATCGCGAGGGCCTTCTTGAGGCCCTGGTAGCCCTCGTGGCGCTCGTAGGTCTCCAGGGTCCAGGAGTCGGGCTGGTCCCAGAAGGCCGACAGGACGGGCGCCAGGAGCTTCTCGGGGCTGCTGTTGTTGATCTCGGCGGCCAAGGTCATCACTCCCCCTCCTGTCCGGAGGTCTCACCACGCGGGTGGACGATTCGGTGGTGCGGCTTCTCGCCCTTCGCCAGGCGCAGTCCCACGAGGGAGGCCGGGCCGGCGCCGCCGGTGGCCTCGACGGCGCCGGGGCGCTCGTCGGGGAAGCCGGCGAGGATGCGGGCGGTCTCCTTGAAGGTGCAGAGCGGGGCGCCGCGGGTGGGCTCGACGGTGCGTCCGGCCCGGAGGTCGTCGACCATCTTCTTGGCGGACTCGGGCGTCTGGTTGTCGAAGAACTCCCAGTTGACCATCACGACGGGTGCGAAGTCGCAGGCCGCGTTGCACTCGATGTGCTCGAGGGTGATCTTGCCGTCCTCGGTCGTCTGGTCGTTCCCGACGCCGAGGTGGGCCTTGAGCTCCTCGAAGATGGCGTCGCCGCCCATGACCGCGCAGAGCGTGTTGGTGCAGACGCCGACCTGGTAGTCGCCGGAGGGCTTGCGCCGGTACATCGTGTAGAAGGTGGCGACGGCGGTGACCTCGGCGGTGGTCAGGCCGAGCATGTCGGCGCAGAACCGCATGCCGGTGCGGGTCACGTGGCCCTCCTCCGACTGCACGAGGTGCAGCATCGGCAGGAGCGCGGAGCGGGAGTCCGGGTAGCGGTCGATGATCGCCCGGGCGTCCTCCTCCAGGCGGGCGCGGACGTCCGCCGGGTACTCGGGGGCGGGGAGCTGGGGCATGCCCAGGCTGATCTGGTCGGTCATCGGTCGACGCCTCCCATCACGGGGTCGATGGAGGCGACGGCGACGATGACGTCGGCGACCTGGCCGCCCTCGCACATCGCGGCCATGGCCTGGAGGTTGGTGAAGGACGGGTCGCGGAAGTGGACCCGGTAGGGGCGGGTGCCGCCGTCGGAGACGACGTGGACGCCGAGCTCGCCCTTGGGCGACTCGACGGCCGCGTAGGCCTGCCCTGCGGGGACCCGGAAGCCTTCGGTGACCAGCTTGAAGTGGTGGATCAGGGCCTCCATGGAGGTGCCCATGATCTTCGCGATGTGGTCGGTGGAGTTGCCGAGGCCGTCCGCGCCGAGCGCGAGCTGCGCCGGCCAGGCGATCTTCTTGTCGCCGACCATGACCGGGCCGGGCCCCAGGCGGTCGAGGCACTGCTCGACGATCCGCAGGGACTGCCGCATCTCCTCCAGGCGGACGAGGAAGCGTCCGTAGGAGTCGCAGGTGTCGGCGGTCGGGACCTCGAAGTCGTAGTTCTCGTAGCCGCAGTACGGGTCGGTCTTCCGCAGGTCGTGCGGGAGGCCCGCCGAGCGGAGGATCGGTCCGGTGGCGCCGAGGGCCATGCAGCCGGTGAGGTCGAGGTAGCCGACGTCCTGCATGCGGGCCTTGAAGATGGGGTTGCCGGTGGCGAGCTTGTCGTACTCCGGCAGGTTCTTCTTCATGGTCTTCACGAACTCGCGCACGGCGTCGACGGCGCCGGGCGGGAGGTCCTGGGCGAGGCCGCCGGGGCGGATGAAGGCGTGGTTCATGCGCAGGCCGGTGATCAGCTCGTACAGGTCCAGGATCATCTCGCGGTCCCGGAAGCCGTAGATCATGATCGTGGTGGCGCCGAGCTCCATGCCGCCGGTGGCGATGCAGACCAGGTGCGAGGAGAGCCGGTTGAGCTCCATCAGCAGGACGCGGATGACGCTGGCGCGGTCCGGGATCTGGTCGGTGATGCCGAGGAGCTTCTCCACGCCCAGGCAGTACGCCGTCTCGTTGTAGAACGAGGTGAGGTAGTCCATGCGCGTGACGAAGGTGGTGCCCTGCGTCCAGGTCCGGTACTCGAGGTTCTTCTCGATGCCGGTGTGGAGGTAGCCGATGCCGCAGCGCGCCTCGGTGACGGTCTCGCCGTCGATCTCCAGGATGAGGCGGAGCACGCCGTGGGTGGACGGGTGCTGGGGACCCATGTTGACGATGATGCGCTCGTCGTCGGCCTTCGCGGCGGACTGGACGACCTCTTCCCAGTCGCCGCCGGTCACCGTGTAGACGGCGCCTTCCGTCGTCTCGCGTGCGGACGACGCGTTGGGGCTGTTCACGAGTACGACCTCCGCTGGTCCGGAGCCGGGATCTGGGCGCCCTTGTACTCGACGGCGATGCCGCCGAGGGGGTAGTCCTTGCGCTGCGGGTGGCCCTGCCAGTCGTCCGGCATCATGATCCGGGTGAGGGCGGGGTGGCCGTCGAAGACGATGCCGAAGAAGTCGTACGTCTCGCGCTCGTGCCAGTCGTTCGTCGGGTAGACGGCGACGAGGGACGGGATGCGCGGGTCGGCGTCGGGGGCCGAGACCTCCAGGCGGATCAGCCGGCCGTGGGTCAGCGAGCGCAGGTGGTAGACGGCGTGCAGCTCGCGGCCCTTGTCCCCGGGATAGTGGACGCCGGAGACCCCCGTACACAGCTCGAAGCGCAGGGCGGGGTCGTCGCGCAGGGTGCGGGCCACGCGGACGAGGTGCTCGCGCTCGATGTGGAAGGTGAGCTCGCCGCGGTCGACGACCGTCTTCTCGATGGCGTTCTCCGGGAGGAGGCCCTGCTCCTCCAGGGCGCCCTCCAGCTCGTCGGCGACCTCGTCGAACCAGCCGCCGTACGGGCGGGCGGCCGGGCCGGGGAGCCGGATCGAGCGGACGAGGCCGCCGTAGCCGGAGGTGTCGGCCCCGCTCTGGGCACCGAACATGCCGCGCTGGACGCGGACCTCCTCGCCGTGGTCACCGCGCTGGCCCGGCAGGTTCTGCGTGCTGAGGTCCTTCTCGGGGTTGGGTGTCTCGTCACTCACTGTGCAGCCCTGTTCCCTTCTCCGCCCACACGGCGCAGAGGTGCGGCATTCGTCGCCTTCTGCGGCCCGGCGGCCGCGCGTGCGTCGGTCACCTCAGCAGACCCTTCAACTCGATCGTCGGCAGCGCCTTGAGCGCCGCCTCCTCCGCCTCGCGGGCCGCCTCCTCGGCGTTCACGCCGAGCTTGGAGGACTGGATCTTCTGGTGGAGCTTGAGGATCGCGTCCAGGAGCATCTCCGGACGCGGCGGGCAACCGGGCAGGTAGATGTCGACCGGCACGATGTGGTCGACGCCCTGCACGATCGCGTAGTTGTTGAACATGCCGCCCGAGGAGGCGCAGACGCCCATGGAGATGACCCACTTGGGGTTGGGCATCTGGTCGTAGACCTGCCTCAGGACGGGCGCCATCTTCTGGCTGACCCGGCCGGCCACGATCATCAGGTCGGCCTGGCGCGGCGAGCCGCGGAAGACCTCCATGCCGAAGCGGGCCAGGTCGTACCGGCCGGCTCCGGTGGTCATCATCTCGATGGCGCAGCAGGCGAGGCCGAAGGTCGCGGGGAACACGGACGCCTTGCGCACCCAGCCCGCGGCCTGTTCGACCGTCGTCAGCAGAAAGCCGCTCGGGAGTTTCTCTTCGAGTCCCATAGGTGCCCCTCAGCCCTTCAGTCCCATTCCAGGCCGCCGCGTCGCCACACGTACGCGTAGGCGACGAAGACGGTGAGCACGAAGAGCAACATCTCCACGAGCCCGAAAAGCCCCAGGGCGTCGAAGGTGACGGCCCAGGGGTAGAGGAAGACGATCTCGATGTCGAAGACGATGAAGAGCATCGCCGTCAGGTAGTACTTGATCGGGAAGCGGCCGCCTCCGGCGGGCGTGGGGGTGGGCTCGATGCCGCACTCGTATGCTTCCAGTTTCGCCCTGTTGTACCGCTTTGGCCCGATGAGCGTGGCCATGACCACGGAGAAGATCGCAAACCCCGCACCCAGGGCACCGAGCACGAGGACGGGCGCGTACGCATTCACGCTCCTCGCTCCTTCCAGTCGTCCTTGACCGTTGGACCGCACCGCCGGGCCGTGGAAGATCGCCCCCATGTGAGGCAGTTCACAAGCCCGGCTGCCCCGCATCTTATGCCCGCCCCTCTGTGATCTGCGACACGGGGTGCAGCAAGGACTTTGTGATCTCCACCACCTGACGAAGGATCATGAAGTCGGATGAGCGGTGATCTTGTTGCGCGAAGCACGCAGGTGATCACCAGATGTGACATCCGGACCGGAAATCGCTGCTCGGAAGGGGTGTCGCACTATCAAGTGATGGCAAGTGCAGGCAAATTGGCGATGGACGCGTCCGGGTGATAAAGAAACCGGCCGTCGCCCGGTCGGGCGGCCCGGCGTACGGAGGTGGACGCGTGCGCGCCTTCACGAGAGGAGTGTGACCTGCGTCACGCCACAGGAGCTCCAAAAGAAGAGGGCTTGGCCATCGGCGTCAAGAGATGGTAAGCGTCGGGCAATTCGGGCGTTTCAATGAAAACCCGTGATCAAGGGCTGGATGAGCCATGCCCGATTTGCCCGTTACGGCGTCAATAAGGTTACGACCGAGGCGGATTCACAGATTCCAAACGTAACTGTGGCGCAACCCACGTTTCTTGAAGGGAACCGTCGAGCCCTGATAGCGGTTGTTCCCATGTCCCACACCGCTCACATACCCAGCCACCGGAAGCCCCGCCGCAGCGCCTCGAAGCTCGCGCTCCGCGCCGGAGTTGCCGGTGGCGTCCTCGGCACCATCGCGGTGGCCGGTGCTGCCGGGCCGGCGAATGCCGAGCCGGTGACCGAGACCATCGAAATGCCCACCCTGGGCTCCCTCGACGCCGCCGGCGGCCTCGCCAGCGCCGTCGCCGCCTCCGCCGAGGCCTCCCAGCAGGAGGCCCTCGACCAGAGCCTCCAGACGCAGGAGGACGCGGCGCTGCAGAAGGCCGCCAAGGAGGCCAAGAAGGCCAAGGCCGAGGCCGAGCGCAAGGCCGCGGCCGAGCGCGCCGAGGAGGCCCGCCTCAAGGCCGAGCAGGAGCGCAAGGAGGCCGCCGAGCGCGCCTCCCGCGACGCCGCCCGCACCCAGCTCTCCACCCAGAGCTCGTCGGACGACGGCGGCTCGTCCTCGGACAGCGGCTCCACCACCTCCGAGAGCGACAGCCAGACGCAGGCCCCCACCGGCTCCGCCGCCGCGATCGTGGCCTTCGCCAAGGCCCAGATCGGCGACGCGTACGTCTCCGGCGGCACCGGCCCCAACTCCTGGGACTGCTCCGGCCTCGTCCAGGCCGCCTACCGCGCGGCCGGCATCGACCTGCCCCGCATCTCGTACGAGCAGTCGAGCATGGGCACCTCCGTCTCCCTGAGCAACCTGCAGCCGGGCGACATCCTGTACTGGGGCAGCCGCAGCGGCTCGTACCACGTCGCCATCTACGTCGGCGGCGGCCAGTACGTGGGCGCGCAGAACCCGTCCAGCGGCGTGGTCCAGCACTCCATGGACTGGGACACCCCCTCGGGCGCCGTCCGCATCCTCTGATCCACCCCACGGCATGCCGAAGGGCCGTCACTCCTCGGGGGAGCGACGGCCCTTCGGCGTACCGGAGGCTCAGCGGCGCAGCGCCTCGGCCGGTTCGATGCGCGAGGCACGCCATGCCGGATACAGCCCGGCGACAACGCCCGTGACCAGGCCGACGGCCGGGGCCGCGACGACCGTGCCCGTGTGCATCACCGGCGTCCAGTCCCGTACCAGCGCCACCGCGATCACCGTGGACACGCCGAGCGCCGTGCCGACGAGCCCGCCCATCGTGCCCAGAGCGCCCGATTCCGTGAGGAACTGGACGGTGATGTGACGCCCCCGGGCGCCGAGGGCCCGTCTCAGGCCGATCTCACCGGTCCGTTCGAGCACCGCCACGAGGGTGGTGTTGGCGATCCCGACCGCGCCGATCACCAGCGAGACCGCCGCGAGGAGCAGGAAGAGCTGGTCGAGGTCGTCGGTCACGCCCGCGCGCAGGGACTTGGGGTCCGGCGGGGGGACGGACTTCAGATACTCCGGATGGTCCGGGCGCAGCGCGACCGGAGCCTCCCGCGCGATCTGGGCGGCCGCGCCCGTCGCGGTCGTGATCAGCATCTTCGCGTCGCCCTGCTGGGGCGGTCCCCAGAGCTTCTCGGCGGTCGTCCGGGGCACGGTGACCGACATCAGGACGTCGGCCCTGCGCTTCACGTCGTCGATGATCCCGGCGACCGTGAAGGGCTCGTCGCCGATGAACACCGCGGGACGGGTCTCCAGGGTCGTGATCCCGAGCCGGTCCGCCACGGACTTGCCGAGCACCGCGACCGGCTGGCCGGACCCGGACGCGAACTCGTCGTACAGGCGGCCCTGGGCGAGCGTCGGCGCCGCCGCCCGCAGCGCCCCGGGGGACGCCGCGACGACCTCGATCCGCTCGCTGCCCGTGCCGTCGCCGACCGGCGCGGAGCGGACGGCCGTGCCGGGCGCCAAGCGGACGGTCCAGTAGACGCCGGCGTCCTCGACCCCGCCGAGCCGCTCGATCCGGGCGTCCGCGTCGGCCGGGAAGGCGGGGTCGGCGAACTCGTTCTGGTCGCGGGCGACGTCCTCGACGGTCACCTCGGTGGCCGTGAGGAGGTCGAACCGCGAGTCGATCTGCGAGGACGTCGTCGCGGTCAGCCCGAGGATCGCCACGAACGTGCCGACGCCGAGGACGGTGCCGAGCGCGGTGAGGACGGAGCGCCCCGGTCGCTGGAGCATTCCGGCGACGGCCTCCGAGAGGACGTCGCGGGCCGCGAGCCTGGAGGGCTCGACCACCCGGCGCCGCTTCGGGGACTCCTCGTGGGGGCCTTCGCCCTTCGGGGATCGCCTCACGCCCGCCCCTCCCTCGCCGGCTCGCTCAGCGTCCCGTCGCGGATCGTCACCGTGCGCTCGCCGCGCTCCGCCACCTCCGCGTCATGGGTGATCACGACGATCGTCATCCCGGAGGCGTGCAGTTCGCCCAAGAGGTCGAGGACGGCCCCGGCGTTGTCCGAGTCGAGGTTGCCGGTCGGTTCGTCGCACAGCAGCAGCGACGGGCGGCCTGCCAGGGCCCGGGCGATGGCCACCCGCTGGCGCTCGCCGCCGGACAGCCGGCCCGGCAGCGCCTCGGCCCGGTGGCCGAGTCCCACCCGTTCGAGGGCGGTGCGGGCACGGGCGCGGCGCTCGGCGCGGGGCACCGCCGAGTACACCATCGAGAGCGTGACGTTCTCCGTGGCGCTGCGGTGCGGCAGGAGGTGGAAGGACTGGAAGACGAAGCCGATCCGCCGCCCGCGCAGGGCCGTCCGTTCCCCGTCGCGCAGCGCCGCCGTGTCGATGCCGTCCAGGAGGTACGTACCGCCGGTGGGCGCGTCGAGGAGTCCCGCGACGTTCAGGAAGGTCGACTTGCCCGATCCGGACGGGCCGACGACGGTGATGAACTCTCCTTGGTGGACGGTGAGTTCACAGGGCTTGAGGGCGGCGACGGGCGGCGGTCCCGGGTAGGTCAGGCTCACCGCGCGGAACTCGATGACGGGGACGTCCTGACCGCCCGCCCCGGTCTGCCCGGCCGCCCCGGTCCCCCCGGCCGCCTCGCTCGTCCTGCTCACGGCGCCCCCTGGGAGTTCCCCGGGGCCGCGCCCGGGTTCACCCCGGTGACCACCTCGTCGCCCTCCTTCAGGGCGCCGCGGGTGAGCGGGACGACCTCCACGAAGCCGTCGCCGGTCGTGCCGGTCCGCACCTCGATCCGCTCCTGCCGGCCGGTGCCGTCGACGGTGGTGACGACCGTCTTGCCGTCCACGCCCGCGGAGACGGCGGTGACCGGGACGACCAGGGCCTTGCCGTCGGTGGAGGCGGCCTCGATGGTGAGGCGCACCTCCTGGCCCGCGAGGCCGGAGGGCAGTTCGCGGGTGGGCTCGACGGTGAAGAGGTAGCCGACGGCACCGTTGCCCTGCGCGCCGTCCCCTCCCGCGCCGTCGCCGCCGGAGCCGGAGCCCTGCGTGCCGGACTGCTGGTCCTGCTGCTGGGACGGGGTGTCCGCGACCGAGACCACTCGGCCGGTCGTCTCCTGCCCCGTCGTCTCGGCGAGGATCCGCACCTTCTGCCCGGCGCGGATCAGCCCCTTCTGGTGGTCCTGGAGATAGCCCTGGGCCATGAGCCTGCCGGAGGAGAGGGTCATCGCGGTGCCGGAGACCTGCGCCCCCGGCCGGGCCGTGACGGTGGCGACCCGGGCGGGGAAGGCCCGTACGAAGACGACCTCGGCCGCCGGGACCATCGGGCCGGCCGCCGCCTCCGCCTTCGCGAGCGCCTCGCGGGCGGTCTCCAGGTCCTCGGCGGCCCGGTCGCGCGCCTTCTTCAGCGTCTTCTTCTGTGCGTCGTCCGTGGTGGCCGCGAGCGCGTCGCGGGCGTCCACGAGGGCCCGCTCGGCACCGGTGACGGAGGCCTTGGCGCCGTCCACGGCCGCGCCGTCGTCGTCGACGGCGGGCTTGGGGTCGTAGCCGATGGAGGAGTAGAACTCCTCGACCGCGTTCTTCGTGCCGGGCCCGAAGGTGCCCTTCTCGTCGCCGCCGCGGCCGTGGCCGAGCGCGTCGAGCGCGTCCTGGAGCTGCTTCACGTCGTCGCCGGTGGCGCCGGGCTTGAGGTCCCGGTAGACGGGCAGGCCGCCGCGCAGGACGAAGACGGGCCGGCCGGATATCTCCAGGAGCACCTTCCCCGAGCGCACCGCGTCCCCGCTCTTCACGGACACCTTGGTGATCACGGGGGCGGCGCCGCCCTCGCCGCCCGCCGAGACGGGCGCGACCTGGATGCTCTGGCCTGCGGCGACGGTGCCGCGCAGGACGACCGTCTCCGCGAGGACCCGGTTCTCGACCCGGGCGATCAGCACGTCCTGCGGTGGTGGCTTCGCGTCGGCCGCGACCTGCGCGGGCGACTTGATGAAGGCGGTGGCCGCCACGCCGGCGCCGGTCAGGGCCACCGCCCCCGCGACGAGGGCGGCGACCCAGAACCGGCGCCGGTTCATCCGGGCGCCCCCGGCGTCGCCGCCGGGGGTCCGGGAACCGTCCGCGATCCCGCCCGGCGGCTCCGCGCCGGGCGGGGTCGTGCCGGCCGGGGTGTCGTCAGCCACCGACGACCGTCCCGCCGTCTCCGCCCGCGGCCTTGGGGCCGCAGGCCTTCAGCGCCGCGATCACCTTGGGGTCGCCCTTCATCCGCTCGCCCAGGGTCCCGTCGAGCGCCACTTCGCCCGTCGCCGGGTCGGGCTCCGGGTAGTCGGCGACGCCCTCCTTGCGCATGCAGGCGGAGAGCTTCCTGGCCGCTTCCAGTTTCGCCGGGTCGGCCTGGCCCTTCCCGGGCTGCTTCGCGGCGCACGCCTTCTCCGCCGCGGCCACCGCCTCGGGCTTGTTGGCGTCCTTGTCGACGCGCTTCTCCCCGCCCTCGCTGTCCTGGAGCTTGAGCCCCTGGGCGCCGAGGCAGTCGTAGTAGGCGGCCCAGCCGCCGGCGCCGTTCGAGGGCGCGGAGGAGGGGGCGGCGGAGGTGGAGGCGGTGGTCTTCGCGGTGCTCGGCTCCGACCGGGTCGCGCCGTCCCCGTCACTCGAGCACCCCCCGAGCCCGAGGGCGAGGATGAGTACGGGCACAGCCATGAGGCGTCTCATCAGAAACGGTCCTTCCGACGGGGATTCCCCGTCTACGGGGCGTCATGGGAACGCGCAGGAGGGGGCCGACGCGGCGTTGCGCTACGCCACGTACAAGGCCCCTGCGCGATAGGTCTGCGGCGCCCGGCGGGCACCTCGACGCGACGAGCATATCCGGGGGCGGCCCGACCGGTAACTGTCTCAACGGACAGTGGACGCCGCCGAGTTGGCAGTGCTCGTATGGACCCCGGCCCACTCCGGGCCACAGTGAACCCATCAGCAACAGCTACGTGAAAGGCAACGACATGCAGCGCACTGCACTCCGTCGCGTCGCCGCCACGGCCATCGCGCTCGCCGCCATCGGCGCCGGCGCGCTCGCCACGGCCGGCTCGGCCTCCGCGGCCACCGGCAAGAACGGCTACCTGGAGAGCGGCGAGTTCGGCCTGTTCTACAACTCCGGTCAGGCCGGTGCCGTCTGGGACCTCTACGTCGCGGACGACAACTTCGACGGCGACCGCTTCCCCGGCCCGGGTGCCGGTGCGGGCGAGTCGGTGAACGACAACACCGCCTCGTACTACAACGCCGACTCCCTGACGTGGTGGGTCTACACCGACGCCTACGCGGGCGGCATCGAGGGCAGCCTGCCGGCGGGTTACGTCGGCAACGCGTCCACGAACTTCAAGAACCGCATCTCCTCCGCGTACCACTACAAGGCCCGTTGATCACCAGGGTCTCGTGAAGCACCACCCAGCTGATCCGCCGGAGTAGCCTCACGGCCCCGGCGCACGCACCACCGCGGCAGCCGTTGCTCCGCCCGAATGAGGCGGGCAGAGCAACGGCTGCTCCCATGGTAGACACGCACACGTCCCTGGAGCAGCCCCATGCGTCCAATCGCCGCCCGCGCGACCGTTCTCCTGTTGAGCGCCGCGCTCCTCACCGCCTGTTCCTCCGAGTCGGACGGCGGCGGTGGCGACGGTTCCGCGCAGGAGCCCGCGATCGGGACGATCCCCCGGATGCTGTCGACGACCGGCCTCTCGTACCCGCTGGACGCCTACGCGACCACCGACGACCAGCGCCGCAAGCTGGAGCAGGCACAGGCCCGGGTGACCAGCGACTGCATGAAGCGTTTCGGCTTCGACTTCGAGCTGCCCCTGACGCCCGCCGTCGGCGGCCGGTCCGACGACTCCCGGTACGGCCTCACCGACGCCACCGTCGCGGCCCGCTACGGCTACGTCCCCAACCGGGGCGCCCAGCCGCCGGCGAAGCCGCCCACCCAGGTCCTCGGCGCGAGCGGCAAGCTCGCCCTCAGCGGCCCCACCGACTACAAGGGCCCCCAGCCGATGAGCCTGGAGGAGGCCAGGGGCAAGGACAGCGGCAAGGCCCTCAACGGGCAGAAGGTGCCCGTCGGCGGCTGCATCCGCGAGGGTTACCTCACGGTCTACGCGCCGAAGAAGGGCGCGGTGGACGCCATGTTCGTCACCAACCTGACGATGGACGCCAACTCCCGGTCCCGCGAGGACTCCCGCGTCGTCGCCGCCGTGAAGGCCTGGTCCGCCTGCATGGCG
Organism: Streptomyces sp. TLI_105; assembly: GCF_900105415.1. Classification (GTDB taxonomy): domain Bacteria; phylum Actinomycetota; class Actinomycetes; order Streptomycetales; family Streptomycetaceae; genus Streptomyces. The sequence continues at coordinate 3,466,775 of NZ_FNSM01000001.1, forward strand.
GAGAAGGGCTACACGGTCGACGAGCCGGTCAGCCCGCAGAGCGACCTGGGGCTCAACCCGAACACCTACGGGGGTCCGAAGGCGATCGCCGCCGCCAAGCAGGACGTCGCATGTAAGGAAAAGGCCAACCTCGTCGGCATCTGGTACACCGTCGAAACCGCTTACCAGAAGCGCGGCATCGAGCAGAACGCGGAGACCCTGAACCAGGCGAAGACCGAGCTCAACGAACGGTTGAAGCTGGCGGCCACGCTGGCCGGCTGAGCCTCGGGGCCGAGGAGCGGAGGTCGGCGGCCTGGTCGGTTTCCGGCCGCCGGGACGTCCCAGGGACGCCCCGATCCGGCCGCGCGGGCATCGTTTCGTGACGCGATCCGGTTACCGTTTCCATCGGGAACAAAATCTTTCGGTCCCGTCGCACCGTGCCCAACGAATGCCGTCTCTGGGGGGGGACTCATGCTTCGTCAGTGCTCGTACTGCAGAACCGAACCAGCCGAGAACAACGGGACCCGAGCCGCCAGGATCAACCCCGTCACCACCGCGTTACGCCACCTGGACTCCCTGACGGACCGCGAGGTCGAGGTCCTGTGGGCGATGCCCGGCGGGGAGTCCAACACGGATCTCGCCGAGCACCTCGGCATCACCGAGCGCACCGTCAAGTTCCACGTCACCAACATGCGCGAGAAGCTGGGCGGCCTGTCGCGCGCCCAGCTCCATCTGCTGGCCCTGCTCGCCGAGGCGGTCTGGCCGTGCCGCCTCTGCCGCCACGACGAGTCAGCCCGGAGCGCGGAGCTGCGCGCTCGCGTGCCCCGGCCCCCGATGAGCCGGCAGTACGCCGGAGGCGTCAAGCGCTGCGCCTGACGGCGCTCAGGCCTTCGGGGCCACCTTCGAGAGGCCGTTGATGATGCGGTCCATGGCGTCGCCGCCCGTCGGGTCGGTGAGGTTCGCCAGCATCTTGAGGGTGAACTTCATCAGGAGCGGGTGGGTCAGACCGCGCTGGGTCGCGATCTTCATGATCTTCGGGTTGCCGATGAGCTTCACGAAGGCGCGGCCCAGCGTGTAGTAGCCGCCGTAGGTGTCCTTGAGGACCTGCGGGTAGTTCCGCAGGGCCAGCTCGCGCTGGGCGGGCGTCGCGCGCGCGTGCGCCTGGACGATGACGTCGGCCGCGATCTGGCCCGACTCCATCGCGTACGCGATGCCCTCGCCGTTGAACGGGTTGACCAGGCCGCCCGCGTCGCCGACCAGCAGCAGGCCCTTGGTGTAGTGCGGCTGGCGGTTGAACGCCATCGGCAGGGCCGCGCCGCGGATCGGCTGCGTCATGTTCTCCGGGGTGTAGCCCCAGTCCTCCGGCATGGAGGCGCACCAGGCCTTGAGGACCTCGCGCCAGTCCAGCTCCCGGAACGCCTTCGAGGAGTTGAGGATGCCGAGACCCACGTTGGACGTGCCGTCGCCCATCGGGAAGATCCAGCCGTAGCCGGGCAGCAGCCGGTCCTGCGGGCCGCGCCGGTCCCACAGCTCCAGCCAGGACTCCAGGTAGTCGTCGTCGTGGCGGGGGCTCGTGAAGTACGTCCGGACCGCCACGCCCATCGGCCGGTCCTCGCGCCGGTGCAGGCCCATGGCGAGGGAGATCCGGGTGGAGTTGCCGTCGGCGGCGACGACGAGCGGGGCGTGGAAGGTGACCTCGCGCTTCTCCTCGCCCAGCTTCGCGTGGACGCCGGTGATCCGGCCCGTGCGGTCGTCGATGATCGGCGCGCCGACGTTGCAGCGCTCGTACAGCCGGGCGCCGGCCTTCTGCGCCTGGCGGGCGAGCTGCTCGTCGAAGTCGTCGCGCTTGCGGACGAGTCCGTAGTCCGGGTACGAGGCCAGCTCCGGCCAGTCGAGCTCCAGGCGGACGCCGCCGCCGATGATCCGCAGGCCCCTGTTCCGCAGCCAGCCGGCCTCTTCGGAGATGTCGATGCCCATGGCGACGAGCTGCTTGGTGGCGCGCGGCGTGAGGCCGTCGCCGCAGACCTTCTCGCGGGGGAACGCGGTCTTCTCCAGGAGCAGGACGTCGAGTCCGGCCTTGGCCAGGTAGTACGCGGTGGTGGAGCCGGCCGGGCCTGCCCCGACGACGATCACATCTGCGGTGTGCTCGGAGAGGGGCTGCTCGGTCACGGCGGATCTCCCGGAGGGGTCGAGGGAAGGAGGGGGGAAGTTCATGGACGGTGGGGCGGGGGTCAGGCCTTGAAGCCGCGGTGCAGGGCCACGATGCCGCCCGTCAGGTTCCGGTGGGCAACCTTCGACCAGCCGGCCTTCTGCATCATGCCCGCCAGGGTCGACTGGTCCGGCCAGGACTGGATGGACTCCGCGAGGTACACGTACGCGTCGGGGTTGGAGGACACGGCGCGGGCCACCGGCGGCAGCGCGCGCATCAGGTACTCCTCGTACACCGTGCGGAACGGCGCCCAGGTGGGGTGCGAGAACTCGCAGATGACGACCCGGCCGCCGGGCTTCGTCACCCGGTACAGCTCGCGCAGCGCCCGGTCGGTGTCCTGGATGTTCCGCAGCCCGAAGGAGATGGTGACCGCGTCGAAGACGTCGTCGCGGAACGGCAGCCTCATGCCGTCGCCCGCGGTGAACGGCATCCACGGGTGGTTCTTCTTGCCGACCCGCAGCATCCCGAGGGAGAAGTCGCACGGGACGACGTACGCCCCCGCCTTCACGAAGGGCTGCGAGGAGGTCGCGGTCCCGGCGGCCAGGTCCAGGATCTTCTGCGCGGGCCGCGCGTCGACCGCCTCGGCGACCTCCTTGCGCCAGCGCCGGTCCTGCCCGAGGGAGAGCACGTCATTGGTGAGGTCGTAGTTCGCCGCCACGTCGTCGAACATCGAGGCGACTTCGTGCGGCTGCTTGTCCAGGGATGCTCGGCTCACCCGGCCATTGTGGCAGCCACCCCCCGGGCGGCCGGGGACCGGCCCCGGCCCCCCGGAAGATTCCCGGAAATCGGCTTCAACCTTTTCCCGGCGAGCGCGCTCAGGGAAGGGTGACAGTGCTGACGAAGGGAGCGAGATGCCGTCACCGCTTGGCTCGGACGTCGGGTTCGAGGAGTTCGCCCGATCCGCGCAGACGCGGCTGTACCGCACCGCCTACCTCCTGTGCGGAGACGCGGAGACCGCCCGCGACCTCACACAGACCACCCTAGCCAAGCTCTTCCAGCACTGGCGGCGGGCCGGAGCGGCGGAGCACCCGCACGCCTACGCCAAGACCGTGCTCACCCGCACGTTCCTGGCCGAACGGCGTCGCCGGCTGCGCGACCTGCTCGCCTTCACCAAGACCGGCGGGCTCGGCCCGGCGCGGGCCACCGAACAGCCGGACCTCAGGGTCACGCTGCTCGCCGCGCTCGCCGAGCTCCCGCCCAGAGCCCGCGCCATGGTCGTCCTTCGCTACTGGGAGGACCTGAGTGTGGAGACCGTCGCCTCGCTGATGCGCTGCAGCGAGGCGACGGTCAAAAGCCAGTGCTCACGCTCCCTGGCCCGGCTCCGGGACCGCCTCGGCGAGGCACACCTCTACACCGCCGATCCCCAACTCCACCCTTACGCCATCGGAAGCTGAGGTCCCGCGTGGACGACGAAACGATGCTCCGCCGTGCCCTGGACCGGACGACACAGGAGCTGCCACCCCTTCCCGACCTCGCGCCCGTCGCGGTGCGCCTGGGCCGCAGGCGCCGCGCACGGGCCCGGCTCACCGTCGCCGGCGGTGTCTTCGGCACCGTGACCGCGGCCGCGCTCGGACTGTCCCTGCTGCCCGGGGCGGACCCCGGCGCCGCGATGCCCGCCGCGCCGCCGGCCGCCTTCCCCTCGGCGTACCACACGCCGGTGCAGATCCGGCCGACTCCGGGTCAGGAGCCGCCGGAGAAGCTCTCCGACGCCGAGAGCGCGCGCCGCGCCCAGTTCCAGCAGCAGGTGTCGGCCCTTCTCGACGAACTGCTGCCGGCGTCCGTCGAGGACGTCCGGCCGGTCGCGGACGAGGTGTCCTCGTACCGGATCACCGCGGGCGGCACGGCCTTCCCCGTGAAGCTGTCCATCCGGCCCGCCGAGGGGGAGCGCCTCCAGGAGTGCCGGAACCAGCCGCCGAAGATCACCTGCGAGAAGACCGATCTGGGCGGGGGCCGGACCGCGCAGGTGTACGCGATGGCCGTGAACAGGACCGACACCCTGGGGGCCATGGTCGTCACGCGGTACGGCAGGAGCAGTGTGCTGCTCTCCGTCGACCCGTCGGACAGCGCCTCGGCGCCCGTGACACCGGACCAGCTGCTCGCCGTCGTACGCGACGCCCGCTTCACCGATCTGCTGAAGTACGCGGACGAGTACCCGGTCCAGAAGAAGGGCGCCCCGGTCCGGGGCGGGTGAGCCGGGTCCCGGCTACCGGCGCCGGTGGACCAGGCGGCCGCCGAGGACGGTGGCGACGCAGGTCGACGCGCCGAGGCGGACCAGGGCCGCCCGGTCGGGGACGTCGAAGACGGCGAAACGGGCGGGGCCGCCCGGCACGAGGCCGGGCAGCAGGATCAGCGGCACCGGGGAGAGGGACGGTGGCCCGGGCAGGGACGGGGGCCGCTGCCCGACGGCGAGACCGGCCCGCCGCACCGCGTCCTGCGCGGCCCGGCCGCGCAGTTCGCCGGCGACCGCGACCGTGCCGTGCGCCAGCATCCGCTGCACCCCGCGCCGCGCACTGGCGCCGAGCCGCGCCGGGTCGGCGCGGAAGATCGCCCGCGCCCGCTCCCCCGTGATCGGCTCGGTGCCGAACTCCGCCGCCTCCCGGGGGTCCGGGTGGTAGGTCTGTTCGAGCAGCTCGGGGCCGTACGGGTTGAGGAGCCCGGGGGTGAGGATGCCGGGCCACCGCCGCACCCGCGCCTCGGGCCTGACGGCGGCCAGGTCCTCGTACGGGCCGACGGCGGCGACGAGGGCGCCGTCGACGAGGACGGCGCTCCCGGGCGTCGCCTCGGCGACGTGGAGGGTCAGCACGGGCGCGTCAGTTGGCGTCGAGGAGCTTCAGCTCGGGGTGCGCCGTGCCCCCCGCGATCGCCGTGGACGAGATGTGCGAGGCGACGCGCTCGTCGACCGGGTCGTTCGCCGGATCGTCGTGGACCACGATGTGCTCGTACGTCGTGGTGCGCTGCGCCGGGACGCGGTCCGCCGTGCGGATCATGTCGATCATCTCGCGCAGGTTGGAGCGGTGCTTGGCTCCGGCCGAGGAGACGACGTTCTCCTCCAGCATGATCGAGCCGAGGTCGTCCGCGCCGTAGTGCAGGGTCAGCTGGCCGATCTCCTTGCCCGTGGTCAGCCACGAGCCCTGGATGTGGGCGACGTTGTCGAGGAAGAGCCGGGCGATCGCGATCATGCGCAGGTACTCGAAGAGCGTGGCCTGCGTCCGGCCCTTGAGGTGGTTGTTCTCCGGCTGGTACGTGTACGGGATGAAGGCCCGGAAGCCGCCCGTCCGGTCCTGCACGTCGCGGATCATGCGCAGGTGCTCGATCCGCTCGGCGTTGGTCTCGCCGGTGCCCATCAGCATGGTGGAGGTGGACTCGACGCCCAGCTTGTGGGCGATCTCCATGATCTCCAGCCAGCGCTCGCCGCTCTCCTTGAGCGGGGCGATGGCCTTGCGCGGCCGCTCGGGGAGCAGCTCGGCGCCGGCGCCCGCGAAGGAGTCGAGACCGGCCGCGTGGATGCGGGTGATGGCCTCCTCGACGGAGACGCCGGAGATGCGGGCCATGTGCTCGACCTCGGAGGCGCCGAGGGAGTGGATGACCAGCTGCGGGAAGTCCTTCTTGATGGCGGCGAAGTGCTTCTCGTAGTACTCGACGCCGTAGTCCGGGTGGTGGCCGCCCTGGAACATGATCTGGGTGCCGCCGAGCTCCACGGTCTCCGCGCAGCGGCGCAGGATGTCGTCGAGGTCCCGGGTCCAGCCCTTCTCGGTGTCCTTCGGGGCGGCGTAGAACGCGCAGAACTTGCACGCCGTCACACAGACGTTCGTGTAGTTGATGTTCCGCTCGATGATGTACGTCGCGATGTGCTCGGTCCCCGCGTACCGGCGGCGGCGCACCGCGTCGGCGGCGGCGCCCAGTGCGTGCAGGGGCGCCGAGCGGTAGAGGTCGAGCGCCTCCTCGGGGGTGATCCGGCCACCCGCGGCGGCGCGGTCGAGAACAGACTGGAGTTCGGCCTTCTCGGTCACCGGGTGCGTCCCTTTCGGAGGGGTTATGACAGACCGAGCCAGCCTACGCCAGCGCTCCTCGCGGCTTCCGCAGGGTGCCGTTCCGCGGCCGCCGGAGGCCGGGGAGGGTGGACGGCGGGCGAGGCGCCGGGGAGAGACGCGCGGGGGTCCGGCGAATATCGGGTGAATTCCGGGTGCGTCGCCGGGCGTCCCATTACCGACGGTCCGGTACCGGCGTCCCGGGGAGAGCGACCGCATTCCCGGCGGCACCCGGAAAGGTCCGCCCGGCGCCCGAAAAGGGCCGCCCTGTACGCGGAAAGGCCCACCCTGTGCGCGGGAGGGCCCACCGGTATTTCTCCGCCGCGTCATTCCCCGCGGCCGTGCCGCTTATCGCGCCGTGGGCGGCAGGAGTTCCACCGCGACGTCCGCCGGGAAGCCGGTCGTGGGGCCGGTGCGGCGGGCGAACTCCCGCACGCCCGCGAGTTGCTCGGGGCCGAAACGGAAGTCGAGCGTGCGGAAGTACCGCTCCAGGAGTTCGGCGTCGAAGGTCTCCCAGCGGGCGGCCTGCTCGGCGACCTTGGCGACCTCTTCGAGGGAGAGGTCGCGCGAGGCCAGGAACGCCTGGTGCACCTCGTGGACGGTCTCCGGCTCGCGTGCCAGGAAGTCCTTGCGCGCCGCCCACACGGCGAAGACGAACGGCAGGCCCGTCCACTCCTTCCACATGAGCCCCAGGTCGTGGACCTGGAGGCCGAGCCGGGGCGCGTCGTGCAGGGAGGCCCGGAGCGCGGCGTCGCCGATGAGGACGGCCGCCTCCGCCTCCTGCATCATCAGGCCGAGGTCCGGCGGGCAGGTGTAGTAGTCGGGCTCGACCCCGTACTGCTCGGCCAGGACCAGCTGGGCGAGGCGCACGGAGGTGCGGGAGGTGGAGCCGAGGGCCACGCGCGCGCGGTCGAGCTCCGCCAGGGGCCGCTGGGAGACGATCACGCAGGACATGACGGGCCCGTCGCAGCCGACGGCGATGTCGGGGAGCGCGACCAGGTCCTCCGCGTTCCGGAGGTACTCGACGAGGGTGATCGGCCCGATGTCGAGATCGCCCCGGACGAGCCGCTCGCTGAGCTTCTCCGGCGTGTCCTTGGTGAGCTCGAGATCGAGGAGCGTCCCGGTCCTGGCGAGGCCCCAGTAGAGGGGGAGGCAGTTCAGGAACTGGATGTGTCCGACGCGGGGCCGGCTGCGCTGGTGGTCGTCGGTTGCTTTGTCCACATCGCGAGGCTAGACCCGTCTCAGGGTGTGGGCATCGGCGGGGCACGCGCGTCAGCACACGGAACGGAATCAAACATGCGGGTGACGTGATCTTTCCCTCTACCGCCGCGAGCGTCCTGCGTGCTACGCTCAGCGCAAGTTGCAGTTTGGTTTCCCTTGCAGTACAGAGCCTGCGGAGCATGTGACCCGCAGGCTTTTGTAGTTTTCAGACTTGTTTGCAGGTTCTGGAGCAGGGCGACCCTTTGGCCCATAGGAGGGCTCATGGCTACCGGAACCGTGAAGTGGTTCAACGCTGAAAAGGGCTTCGGCTTCATCGCCCAGGACGGCGGCGGCCCGGATGTCTTCGTCCACTACTCCGCGATCAACGCGAACGGCTTCCGCTCGCTCGAGGAGAACCAGGTCGTGACCTTCGACGTCACGCAGGGCCCGAAGGGCCCGCAGGCGGAGAACGTCTCCCCGGCCTAAGTTGCCCGGGTCGGCGAACACGTACGACTAGAGCAGTACCCAAGGAGCCCCGCTCCGTGCCTCACGGCACGAGCCGGGGCTCCTGCCCTTTTCCGGGCCCGCACGGGGGCGGCTGCGCTTGCGGGCCGCCGGCGGGGAGGTGACCGTGGGGGGATGAACAGTGCCGGGCTGTTGGTCGACGCGTTCGGCCGGATCCGTGAGGTCGTCCACGAGGCCGTGGAGGGCCTCACGGACGACGAGCTCGCCGTACGCATCGATCCCGACGCGAATTCCGTGGCCTGGCTCGTCTGGCACCTCACCCGCGTCCAGGACGACCACCTCGCGGACGCCTTCGACACGGACCAGGTGTGGACCTCCGACGGCTGGGCGGACCGCTTCGGGCTGCCCTTCCCGAAGCGCGCCACCGGCTACGGGCAGACGAGCGCGCAGGTCGCCGAGGTCCGCGCGCCGGCGGAGCTGCTGCTCGGCTACCACGACGCCGTGCACGCCCGCACCGAGGAGCTGATCCGTACGGTCACGAACGCGGACCTGGACCGGATCGTCGACACCCGCTGGGACCCGCCGGTCACCCTCGGTGTGCGGCTGGTGTCGGTGATCGCGGACGACCTCCAGCACGCCGGGCAGGCGGCGTACGTCCGGGGTGCGGTGGAGCGGCGGGAAAGATCGTGACGGGTGCCGGGGGCGGCTGGTAGCGTCCGCCTCAGTCTTTCGCGCGAGGCGACGTTCCGGTTGGGGGGCACCACCGGCCGCCTCCGCGCGCCACGGCCGCCCCCCTCTGTCGGCGCGGCCACCCCGGGGAGGACCGCAGCTTTGTCGTATCGCCTTCGCGCATCCCGTTTCCGTACGCCCGGCCGGATGCTCGCCGTCGCCGTGGGCACCGCGCTCGCCGTCACCGTGGGCGGTGTCCTGACCGCCGTCCCGGCCGCGGCGGGCACCGTGGCGGAGGCGCAGGCGACGGCCGCCGTGGTGCCGTACCCCAAGGGGAGCGGGCTCTGGAGCCTGGGGAAGACCGGTTTCCTCACCTGGGACGACCTCGGCGCCACACCGCCCCGCTGGACCCGCTTCTCGGACGGGGTCTCGACCTCGTTCCCCGCCGGTCACTACGTCTTCGGCTCGCGCGACTCCGACACGGTGATCGACACGTGGCGCGGTGGCGTCACCCTCCGGGACATGGCGACGGGCACCGCACCGCTCTGGGTCGACCTGTCCACGGCCGGCCAGGGCGCCGAGCAGGCCGGTGCCGTCGGCTCGACCCTCTTCGTCACCACCACCAACGCCACCGGCGGCCAGAACCTCGACCTCTACGCCCCGGGCGACACCGCCCCGACGAAGCGGACCGTCACGGGTCTGCCGGCGAACGCGACCGGACTGTTCGCCGTCGGGGCCGCGGGCACCGACGCCCTCCTGTCGTACCGGACCGGCTCGGGGACGACGGCCCGCCACTACTGGGCCGTCCTCGACCTCACGACCGCCGCCGTCACCGCGCAGCGGGCACGGGCCTCCGACGGTGACCTCGCCCTCTCGGCGACGCACGTCGCCTGGACCGAGCAGACGGCGACCGGGGCCGCCACGGTGAACGTCCTGAACCGGGCCACCGGCCTGGTGCAGCGCATCGGCGCCGGAACGGGCGGCCTCACCGTCTCCCTGGTCGGCAACTGGGTGACGTACGCGCGCCCCGGCGGCCTGCGGGACTACTCCCCCGACCCACTGCACGCGCTGACCGCCCGCAACCTGACCACCGGGGAGACCCGCAAGCTCCTCGACCACGTGGTCACGGACATCGACGCGCCCGGCGACGCGATCGGCGTCCGCGGCGGCACGGCCGCGCAGGGCGAGGGCCTGTACCGGGTCGCGCCCGGCACCGGCGGCGTGCCGGTCGCCACGCTCGTCGCCTCCAGCGGCGAGCCGACGAAGGTGGCGCTCCTCGGCCACAGCATCCCGTCGGTGATCGACCTGAGCCGGACCAGGACCGTCGACCTGAAGTGGCGGCTCTCGCGGATCAACGTGGGGGGCACCCTCACCCTCCGCAACACCCGCACCGGCGACACCCTGGTCGACGACTTCTACCCCCTCTCCGAGCAGGCCGCCGACTTCACGTACGCCCACTACGTCTGGCAGGGCGACACGGGCTGGCCGGGCGACCCCAGCAGGTCGACGGGCGCGAAGCCCGGCACGTACACCTGGCGGATCGACGCCAAGCCGCTCAACGGCATCGGGCCGGACCTGGTCGCCTCCGGGTCCTTCAGCGTGATCCGCAGCCGGACGCAGCCGCACGACTTCGACGGCGACGGCTCGCCGGACCTGCTCGCCCGGGACACGGCGGGCCGCCTGTGGCTGGCCGACTCCTTCTACGAACGGGACGGCGGGTACACGCGGTTCATCGAGTCGTACTCCAAGGCCGTCAGCGGCGGCTGGAACATCTACGACCGCATCGAGGCCACCGGCGACCTCGGCGGCTCCGGCGTCGGCGACTTCGTCGCCCGCGACCGGGGCGGCGTGCTGTGGCTGTTCAAGGGCCGCGGGGACACCACCTTCAGCAGCCGCATCCGGATCGGCGGCGGCTGGAACATCTACGACCGGATCGCCGGCGGCAGCGACCTGACGGGCGACGGCCGGGCCGATCTCCTCGCCACCGACAAGGCGGGCGTCCTCTGGCTGCACCCGGGCACCGGAAGGGACACCGCCCCCTTCGCCGCGCGCCGGAAGCTCGGCATCGGCTGGGGGGTCTACACCCAGATCACCGCCGTCGGCGACCTCGCCGGGGGTCCCGCCGGGGACCTCGTGACCCGCGACCGGGCCGGTGTGCTCTGGCTGCACCTCGGCAAGGGGGACGGCACGCTCGCGCCCCGGACCCGGATCGGCGGCGGCTGGGGGGCGAGCTGGGACCTGGTGGGTCTCGGGGACGCCGACCGGGACGGCCGCGCCGACCTCTCCGTCTCGGAGGCGTACCTCTACCGGGGGACCGGCGACTGGCACGCTCCGCTGCGTGCGCGTGAGGAGACGTCCGCGCTGGTGTGGCACGACTCGACAGAGCCGTTCGACCTCTTCGCCTGACACGAACCCTTCGTCCCATCCACAGGGAGCAACAGATCTTGACCCACGTCCGACCCACTCGCCGGCGGCTGTTCGCCGCCGTCACCACCGTCCTCGCCGTGACCCTCGGCGCCGGTGCCCTGACGGCTCCCGCGACCGCGGCTCCCGCCGGCGTCGTCACGAGCACGGCGGGCACGGCGGCGGCCGCCGCCATCACCTTCCCCAAGAACTTCAAGGTCACGGGAGCCGGGCTCACCGGCTTCCTCTCGCAGAACCCCGACACCTACGCCACGCGCTGGACCTCGTACGCGACCGGCGCCTCGACGGGATACGACGGCCGCGTCTTCCTGCGCTCCTCGCGGACCACGGACTACCTGGTCTTCGTCGGCAACAGTCAGGTCACCCTCCGGAACCTGAGCACGATGTCCGTACTGGACGTCCCCATCAACTTCTCGGCCGGCGGGGCCACGTACGCCGGGGCCGCGGCGGACGCCGTGTTCACGTCCGTCACGCCCGAGGACGGACCTGCGGTGCTGCGGAAGCACACCAAGGACGGCGGCGACGTCGCGGTGACCGGCCTGCCGGCCGGCGCGACCGGCTTCGCGGTCGGTCCCGGCACCCCCGACGACGCCCTGGTCACCTTCACCGTGGGAACGGTGAACAAGTGGGGCCTGCTCGACCTCGCCACCGGCGCCGTCGACGAGATCCGCGACCGTCCCGCCGCCTCGCTCGACGGCGACGTCGCCGTCTCCGCGACCCGGGTGGCGTGGACCGAGTCCACCGCGACCCAGCGGATCTCGATCGTCCTCCTCGACCGCGCCACGGGCACGACCAAGCGCATCGCGCTGGACGACGTGGCGGCGTACGGCGTCCAGATCGGCCTGGTCGGCGACCGGGTGGTGTACGGCGAAGTCGACGGCCTCTCCGCCGGCGCCCCGAGCCCGCTGTACGCCCTCACCGCGATCGACCCGGCCACCGGGGCCAAGGTCAAGCTCCTCGACCACCTGACCTCGTCCGAGGCGGCGCCCGACGGCAGCCTGATGGTGCGCGGCGGCACGGTGGCGCAGGGCGAGGGCCTGTACAAGATCGCACCCAACGGCACCGGGAACCCGCTGGTCTCCCTCGTGGCGCCCACCGGCGAGCCGACCAAGGTCGTCATCGGGACGAACAACGTCCCCGCCGTCGTGGACCTCGACAAGAACCGCAGCCTGGCCTCCTTCACGTGGAACCTGTCCCGGACCTCGGTCGAAGTGGCGATGACGGTGCGCAACGTCCGGACCGGTCTGACCAGGACCCAGTACGACCCCTACCCGTACAACCCATGGGCGACCATGCACTGGGACGGCGAGCTGGGCCCCTCGGGTGTGAGCGCCCCCAACGGCGACTACACCTGGACGGTCACCGCCACCCCGGTCAACGGCATCGGCCCGGTCGCGACCGCCTCCGGCACCTTCAAGGTCGTCCGGAAGGTCGCTCCGCACGACTTCAACGACAACGGCACGCCGGACGTCCTCGCGCGGGACTCCGCCGGGCGGCTGTGGCGGCACGACTCGAACTACTCGGCCTACGCCAACAACGGCCAGCTCGTCGAACCCTCGACGCCCAAGCCCGCCCTGCTGGGCACCGGCTGGAACATCTACGACCGGATCGAGGCCGTCGGCAACGTCGGCGGGTCGGGCGTCGGCGACTTCGTCGCCCGCGACAAGACCGGCGTGCTGTGGCTGTTCAAGGGCCGGGGCGACGGCACGTTCGCCGGCCGCATCCGCATCGGCGGCGGCTGGAACACGTACACCCAGATCACCGGCGGCAGCGACTTCACGGGCGACGGCCGCTCCGACCTCGTCGGCATCGACAAGGCGGGCGTCTTCTGGCTGTACAAGGGCACCGGCCTCGACACGGCCCCCTACTCGGGGCGCGTCAAGCTCGGGGTGGGTTTCGGCATCTACGACCAGATCACCGCCGTCGGCAACATCGCGGGCGGCACCGCCGGGGACCTCGTCGCCCGGGACCGGTCCGGCGTGCTGTGGAGCTTCCTCGGCAACGGCAGGGGCGGCTTCGTGCCACGCACGAGGATCGGCGCCGGGTTCGGCGCGTACGACGACCTGATCGGCGTGGGCGACGCCGACCGCGACGGGCACAACGACCTGTACGTGCACGCGTACAACGGGGACTCGTACCTGTTCCGGGGCTCCAACGACTGGCAGGCACCCTTCCAGGGCCGCCAGCTCACGGGCGTGGCGTTCGTGTGGGGGTACTCCCCGGTCGCCTGACCTCCTGCCCTCCGGCTGCCCGTCTCCGAGCGCCCGTCCGGGCCTTCGGGGGCGGGCAGTTGGGCGTGCGGCGGGGGCGGGCGGGGGCTGCCGCGAGACGGGCTGAACTTTCCATGAATTCCCGTACAACCGTCCGGCCCTGTCGCGTGTCTGACCCTGCAGCACCTCGTGATCGATCTTGCTTCACGGGTCGTGCTCTATGGATTTCCGGGTGACGCGCCCTTCGCCGCGCGCACCCTCCTTGGGGGAGGAACGTTTCACTTGTTCAACACCGCCGTATCCCGTCGCCGCCTCGCCGCGGCCGTCACCGTCACCCTCGCCGTCACGCTCGGCGCCACCACCCTCAACGCCCCGGCGTTCGCCGCACCCGCCGCCGGCACCACCTCCGCCTCCGCTTCCGCCGAGGCCGCGACCGTGTTCCCGTTCCCGCGCGGCGCCGAGATCACCCTCGCGGGCAGCACCGGCTTCCTGGCCGGCGACGGCACGTGGACGCGGTACTCGGACGGCGCCACGTTCGCGCACCGCGGGGGACAGACGCCCACCGGCGCCCCGGACCTCATGGCGAGCACCCAGCCGTTCGAGTCCCACCTGTCGAACGCGGCCACGGGCGAGGTCCTGTTCAGCCTCAACACCCAGATCCAGGGGCCCATCGGCGAGTACGTGGGGGCCGCCGGCAGCGCGATCTTCACGGTCACGACCGAGAAGAAGTTCCTGATGCAGGCCAAGACCGGCGACCACATCACCACGACCCCGGTCACCGGCCTGCCCGCGGACGCCACGGACGTCTCGTTCTTCGCCGGCGACGCCGCCTTCGGCGTGGTGGACTACACCTCCGCGGCGGGGGGCACGGCCAAGAAGTACCGGGCGCTCGTCGACCTGAGCACCGGCGCCCTCACCGCCGAGGTCCACGAGATCCCGAAGTACATCTCGCAGGAGGTCGTCGTCTCGGAGAAGCTCCTCGTCTGGCCCGAGGGCTCCGACGTGGTCGTCACGACGCGCGCCACCGGCGCGCAGCAGCGCATCCCGGTCACCACCGGGGGGCGTTCCCTCAAGGTCGGCCTGGTCGGCGACTGGGTCACGTACGTACCGGCCGAGGCGCTGACGCCGGAGGGCTACGAGACGTACCCCCTGACCGCCCGCAACCTGACGACCGGCGACTCCCGCACGTTCCTCGCCCACGCCACCTCGGTCGCCGGCTCCCCGGACGGCTCGCTGCTCGTGCGCGGCGGCACCGTCGCGCAGGGCGAGGGCGTCTACCGCATCGCGCTCGGCGCCGACGGGATCCCGGCGTCCACCCTGATCGCCTCCACGGGCGAGGCCACCGCGGCCGTCCCGCTCGAACTGGTGAAGTCCACCGTCCCGGCCGTGGCCGACCTGGACCGGTCCGGAGCGTTCCCCCTCACATGGACGTTCTCGAGGGAGGTCTTCGGCAGCCTGGAGATCGAGCACAAGGCCAGCCACCGTCGGGTGGGGATCACCGGCAGCTCCTTCGACAAGGCCCTGGAGTTCGACCTCCAGCAGCCGTTCAACGAGGGCGCGCTGCCCAACGGCGACTACACGTGGAAGATCGAGGCCCGTCCCGAGGCCGACGCGGCCGGGTGGAAGACCTGGACCGGGACCTTCAAGATCGCCCGGAAGTCCCAGCCGCACGACTACAACGGCAACGGCTCCCCCGACCTGCTCACCCGCGACAGCGACGGGATGCTCTGGCGCCACGAGGCCGGTGTGCCGGCCAAGGCGATCCAGCGCGGCTGGAACGTGTACGACCGGATCGAGGCGGCCGGCAACCTCGGCGGCTCCGTCGACGGCGACATCGTCGGCCGCGACAAGGACGGCGTCCTCTGGCTCCACAAGGGCTTCGGCTACTTCTACGGCACCTTCACCAACGCCCGCGTCCGGATCGGCTCGGGCTGGAACGCGTACACGATCCTCGCGGGCGGCAGCGACGTCACCGGCGACGGCAAGCCCGACCTCCTCGGCGTCGACAGGAGTGGCGTGCTCCGCGTCCACACCGGCACCGGCAACGAGACCGCGCCGTTCGCGCCCGTCCGCAAGAGCGCCGGCACCGGCTGGGGCGTCTACAACGAGATCGCGGCCGTCGGCAACATCGCGGGCGGACCGGCCGGCGACCTCGTCGCCCGCGACCGCAGCGGCGTGCTGTGGCTGCACCTCGGCAAGGGCGACGGCACCTTCGCCCCGCGCACCCGCATCGGCGGCGGCTGGAACGCGTACACCCAGCTCGTCGGCATCGGTGACGCCAACCGCGACGGTCGCCCGGACCTGATCGCGCAGGGCGCGAGCGGCACGTTCCTCTACAAGGGCACCGGCAACTGGAAGACGCCGTTCACGGCGCCGCAGAAGCAGGAGCTGCTGGGCGGCAAGCCGCCGTACAACACCATCGCCTGACCCGCCCCGCGGGTCCGCCCATCGGGGCGGACCCGCAACACCCTCAGGGGGCACGGCTGCCTCCCCCCGCCTGCCCGTCTCCGATCGCCCGTCCGGGCCTTCGGGGGCGGGCAGTCGGGCGTGCGGCTGGGGGTGGGTGCGGGCTCCGTGCGGAAGGTCGAATTTTCTGTGAATCCCGGTACAACTATCCGCCCCGGTCCCGGGTCTGACCTTGCGGCACCTCGTGAACGATCTTCACCAGCCGTGCCCTGGAGATTTCCGGGTGACGCGCACCGCGCCGCGCTCACCCTCCTTGGGGGAGGAACGTTTCACTTGTTCAGCACCGCCGTATCCCGTCGCCGCCTCGCCGCGGCCGTCACCGTCACCCTCGCCGTCACGCTCGGCGCCGCCGCCCTGAGCGCGCCGACCGCCGGCGCCGCGACCGCCACCGCCGCCCGCCACGACTTCAACGGCAACGGCTCTCCCGACCTGCTGAAGATCGACCGGGACGGCAAGGTCTTCCGCTACGACCTCTCGTACGACGCGACCACCCGCAAGGCCTCCGCCAGGGCGCCCCTCGTCGCCTCCACCGGCTGGTCGCAGGGCTCCCGCATCGAGGCGACCGGCAACCTCGGCGGCTCCGCCGTCGGCGACGTCGTCACCATCGGCTACGACGGCTTCCTCAAGCTCCACAAGGGACGCGGCGACGGCACCTTCGACGCCCCCCTCCGGGTCAGCGGCGGGTGGCACACCTACAACCACCTCGTCGGCGGCGCCGACGTCACCGGCGACGGCAAGCCCGACCTGCTCGGTGTCTCCAACGTCGACAGCAGCCTGTACCTCCACACGGGCACCGGCAAGGACACCGCGCCCTTCCTCCCCGCACGCAAGAAGCTCGGCGGCGACTGGGGCGTCTACCACCACCTCGCCCTCGGTGACTTCGCCGGAACGAAGGCGGGCGACATCGTCGCCGTCGACCACAACGGCATCCTCTGGCTCCACCAGGGCAAGGGCGACGGCACCTTCGCCAACCGCACCCGCATCGGTGCGGGCTGGAAGGTCTACAAGGACATCGTGAGCGTCGGCGACGTCAACCGTGACGGCCGCGACGACCTGGTCGGCGTCGGCGCCGACAGTGCCGCCTTCTACAAGGGCACCAGCGCGTGGAGGGCGCCGTTCGCCCCGGCCCAGCCGTTCGCTCTGAACGCCATCGCCAACCCGTTTAACGATCTCTTCATCTGACCCTCGGGCCGGATCGGCAGCACACCCCGGGGGGACGGGCCCACGCCCGTACCCCCCTGCCCCGCGTCCCGTCACTCCGCCATTCCCCCTCCGAAGGAATCCCGTGCGACACACCCCCTCCTCCCGGCGGCTCACCGCGGCCGTCACCGCCGTCCTCGCCGTCACCCTCGGCGCCGCCTCCCTGACCGTCCCGGCCTCCGCCGCCCCGGCGGACGGCACCGGCACGACCGCGGGCGCCTCCGCCACGGCGGACGGCGTGATCTCGATGCCGGCCGCCACGCGGATCGTCAGCGCGGGCCCGTCCGGCTTCCTGACCGCGGCGCCCGCACCCGACAGCCCGACGAACGACCCCGTCTACAGCTGGACGAGCACCGTGGACGGCACCACCACCGCCCTGCCCACGCTGGGCGGCGGGGCCGTCTACTACGGCGGCTTCTCCGACCAGGTCGTGATGCGGCAGCCGACCGGTGGCTACCGCGTCTACGACATGTCGCAGCCGGGCGCGCCCTACGAGAGCTTCTCGGTGAACGGCAACCCCCTCACCCACGCGGCGATCGGCGGGACGGTCGTCCTCTCGTACCACGACGACGCCAGTCAGACCGGTTCGCTGTGGCTCACGAAGCGGGGCGTCGACGCGGCCTCCAACCGTCAGGTGAGCGGGCTGCCCGGCAACGTCCGGGTCCTCAGGGCCGAGCCGACCTCGCCCACCACCGTGGCCGTGCACTACACGACGCGCGACGCCGAGTCCGTCGTCCACCACCTCGTCGCCGTCGTCGACGTCACCACCGCGACCGTCGTCGAGCGCCGCGAGACGGGCAACGTGGTGTACTCGGCGGACTTCGACGCCAACGCCTCGTACCTGGCCTGGGTCGAGACCCTGATCAGCGGCAACGGCAGCCGGACCGCCACCCTCAAGTACGCGGAGCGCGCCGCCGAGGGCGCGGGCCCCCTGCTCGGCTCCGTCGACCTCGGCCCCTACGCGAACGCCTCCGTCGCCCTCCTCGGCAACGCGCTCGTCTACTCCGTGCCGGGCGCCGACGTGGCCACCGCACCCAACCCGCTGCTCGCGCTGAACGCCGTCAACGTCGTCAACGGCACCAAGTTCAAGCTGCTCGACACCGCCACCTCCGCCGTGCGCGCGCCCGACGGCAGCCTCCTCGTGCACGGCGGCACCCTCGCCCAGGGCGAGGGCGTCTACCGGCTCACGGCCGCCGAGGACGGCGGGATCACCGTCACGCTCGTCGCGAGCACGGGCCGGCCGACCGCCCTGAAGGTCCTGCACAGCAGCGTCCCGGCCGTCGTCGACTTCGACCGCACCAACGGCAAGGCCACCCTGGAGTGGCAGCTGTCCCGGCCGCTGGTCTCCGCCACGGTGAAGGTGCGTCACCTGCGCACCGGCAAGGTCGTGTTGGACCGCACCTTCGACTCCTTCAACGTGGACAGCCTGGGCTTCATCGAGGTCACGTGGGACGACCGCGTCGGCTACGAGCACGCCCCCAACGGCGACTACGCCGTGGAGTTCACCGCCACGCCGAAGAACGGCATCGGCCCGGCGGTGAAGCAGACCGATCCCCTGAAGATCGTGCGCAAGGCCAACCCGCACGACTTCAACGACAACGGCGCTCCGGACCTGCTCGCCCGCGACGCCGCCGGCGTGCTGTGGCGCGACGACGTCTTCAACTCGGAGGGCTCCTCCGCCGGCATCGACCTCGCCACGCGGACGAAGCTGGGCGCGGGATTCCAGGCGTACAACGCGATCGAGGCCGCGGGCAATCTGGCGGGCGGTGCGGCCGGCGACTTCGTGGCCCGGGACACCACCGGCGTGCTGTGGAGCTTCCTCGGCAAGGGCGACGGCACCTTCGTCAACCGGACCCGCGTCGGCGCCGGCTGGGGCGCCTACAACAAGATCGCGGCCGGCTCCGACCTGACCAGCGACGGCCGCCCCGACCTCGTCGCCGTCGACGGCGCGGGCGCCCTGTGGCTCCACAAGGCCACCGGCAACTGGGCCGCCCCCTACGCCACCCGCGTCAAGCTCGCCCCCTCCGGCTTCAACGCGTACAACCAGATCACCGCCGTCGGCAACATCGCGGGCGGACCGGCCGGCGACCTCCTCGCCCGCGACACGGCGGGCGTCCTGTGGCTCTTCGCGGGCAAGGGCGACGGCACCTTCGCCCCGCGCACCCGCGTCGGCGCCGGCTGGGGCGCGTACAAGCAGCTCGTCGGCGCCGGGGACATCAACCGGGACGGCATCCCCGACCTCGTCGCGTACGGCACCGAATCGCACGTGTACCTGGGCACGGGCAAGTGGGACGCCCCGCTGAGCGGCAAGCTGTTCGGCCAGCTCTACTACGGCGAGGGCGGCAGGTTCAACGCCCTCGCCTGACCTGCACCGCTCACTCGACTCCCGACCTGCCAAGGAAAGTGAACGTGAAGCACACCCGCATCTCCGGCCGCCGCCTCGCCGCCGCGCTCCTCACCCTCTCCACCGTCACGGCGGTCACGGGGACCCTCGTCACCGTCCCGGCCGTCGCGGCCGCCCCGGCCACCGCCGCCGGAGCACAGGCGACCGCCGAGGCGAACCTGCCCGTGGACGCCGACGTCGTCAGCGTCGGTGACACCGGCTACCTCACGTCCCGCAAGGACGAGGCCGGCACCACGATCCTGGAGTGGCACAAGTACGACGACGGCTCGGTGACGACGGTCGGCACCGGCATCCTCGGCTACGACAGCAACTCCGACCTGCTCGTGACGGGCGACGGCAGCACCTTCTCCATACGGGACATGAAGAACGGGGGCGCCTGGCGCGCGTCCTTCAACATCGGGGCCGAATTCCCCTCCGGCAGCACGAAGCTCGTCGGCGTGGTCAACGAGAACCTCTTCGTGAGCGTGTCGACCACCGAGGACTACCACGAGCTCTGGCAGCTCTCGAAGGTCAACGGCGTCACCAAGAAGAGCAAGCTCTCCTCCCGTCCCAAGAACATCGACTACAAGGTCGTCGCCTCCCACGGCAACAAGTTCGTCGTCCTGGGCAGCGTCCGGGAGCCGTACATCCCCACCGACCGGATCGTGTACTGGTCGGCCACGTCGGACGTGAACAACGGCTCGGTCGTCGACTGGGGCGGCAGCTCGGGCACCGCCCAGTGGGACCAGTCGTCGACCGGCGCCCTCACCGCGAACTGGCAGGCGTGGGTCCACGCGGCGCAGGAGGGCGGCCTGGAGATCAGCGCGAAGAAGCTCGGCACCACCACGGTCACGCGCATCCCCCTGACCGGCGAGCTGACCCGTGCCGTCGTCGCGGGCATCGTCGGGGACACGATCCTCTACGGCGTCCCGGGCACCGCCGCCGCGGAGGCGCCGAGCCCGCTGTACGCACGGAACCTCGCCGACGCGGGCGCCCAGCCGTACAAGGTCCTGGACAACTTCTCCAGCGCGGCCCACGCCCCCGACGGCTCCCTGCTCGTGCGCGGCTTCGGCTCGGACGGCGACGGTCTCTTCCGGATCACCGGCGGCGTCGGCGCCCGCCCGACGGTGACGCTCGAGAACCCCACCGGCCGGGTCATGGCCGTGCAGTTCACCGACGCCCAGGTCCCCACCTACGTCAGCCTGGAGAAGACCGGCACGACGGTCCCGATGGAGTGGACCCTGTCGCGGGGCAACGCCACCGCGGACCTCACGCTCACGCACGTCGCCACGGGCAAGAAGCTCACCAAGCGTCTGGCCGCGCCCGTCTCGGGCAACCGTTTCACCTACGTCTGGGACGGCGTCCTGGACGGCATCAGCGCCCCCAACGGCCCCTACACCTGGAAGGTCACCGCCACACCGACCGACGGCGTCGGCGGCCCGGCGAGCGTCTCGGGCACCCTCCAGGTCCAGCGCCAGGCCAACGCGCACGACTTCGACGACAACGGCTCGACCGACGTGCTCGCCCGGGACACCGCCGGTGTCCTGTGGCGCGACGACCTCTTCGACGGGCCGGTCAACGGTCAGATCAAGTCCGCCCGCCGGACGAAGCTGGGCGCGGGCTTCCAGGCGTACAACGCCATCGAGGCCGCCGGGAACCTCGCGGGCGGACCGGCCGGCGACTTCGTCGCCCGCGACACCACCGGCGTCCTGTGGAGCTTCCTCGGCAAGGGCGACGGCACCTTCGTCAACCGGACCCGGATCGGCGCGGGCTGGGGCTCCTACAACAAGATCGCGGCCGGCTCCGACCTGACCGGCGACGGCCGCCCCGACCTCGTCGCCGTCGACACCTCCGGCGCCCTGTGGCTCCACAAGGCCACCGGCAACTGGGCCGCCCCCTACGCCACCCGGATCAAGCTCGCCTCCGCCGGCTTCAACGCGTACAACCAGATCACCGCCGTCGGGAACACGGCGGGCGGCGCGGCCGGCGACCTCGTGGCCCGCGACACGGCGGGCGTCCTGTGGCTGTTCCTCGGCAAGGGCGACGGCACCTTCGCGCCCCGCATCAAGGTCGGCGCCGGCTGGGGCGTCTTCTCCCAGCTCGCCTGGGCGGGCGACCTCGACAACGACGGTCGCGGCGACCTGATCGGGTACGGATCGGGCGGCACGTGGGCGTACCTCGGCACGGGCAGCACGACGACCCCGTTCACGCGGGTGGCGACGAGCCTGTACGCGGGCGAGGGCACGAAGTTCAACGCGGTCTCCTGACGGTCGCGTAGGCATACAACCTTTCGAGCTCCTCGTGAGTCCTGCGGGCGTGGCGTTCTCCGCCACGCCCGCAGCTCCTGGGGAGGACCACCGCTTTGACCCGCACGCACAGACCCCGCCGCCACCGCCTCGCGACGGCCGTGGCCGTCGCACTCGCCGTGACGGCGGGGCCGCTGGCCGCCGTTCCGGCCGTGGCGACGACCTCGGCCGTGACGGCCGAGCAGGCCGCGCAGGAGGAGGTCCTCCCCTTCCTGAACGACTCGTCGATCGTCGGGACCGGCCCGACGGGCTTCCTGACCCGCCACACCGACTCCACCTACCGGTGGACGCGGTACGCGGACGGCGTCACCACCACGCTGCCCACGGGCAGCTACCGGTCGAGCCGGCAGACGGACATCGTCACGAAGGTCGACGGCACCGTCTACACGATGTACGACATGGCCACCGGCGCCGAGCCCGTGGTGATCGACCTCAGCCCCGGCGAGGGCTATGGCGCCGCGCAGCCCGTCGGATCCGTCCTCCTCACGACGAAGGCCGACGAGACCGGCCACCGTGGCCTGCACCTCGTCCGCAAGACCCAGGGCACCGTCGTCGACGACAAGGTGACGGGCTTCCCGGCGGACGTCGTCTTCACGCACATCGACCTGGACTCGCCCGACACCGCCGTGGCCCTCTACACCACCACCGTGGACGGAACCTCGAGGAACCGCGTCGCCGTCGTGGACCTCGCCACCCACACCGTCGTGGAGGAACACGACACGGAGCGGGTCACGCGGAACTCCGACACCGCGCTGTCGGCCACCCACCTCGCCTGGGTCGAGAAGCCCACGGAAGCCACGAGCACCCTCGTCACGGTCCGCCGGGACACGGGCGAGACCCGGCGCATCCCGCTGGGCAACACCGGATTCGTGACAGTCGACCTCGTGGGCGACTGGCTGACGTACGGGCAGCCGGGCGGAACCACGGCCACCTTGCCCAGCCCCCTGTGGGCGCTGACCGCCCGCTCCCTGACGACCGGCGCCACCCTCCCGCTCATGGACGCCTTCACGAACTCCACGACGGGACCCGACGGCACCCAGCTCGTGCGCGGCGGAACCCTCGCACAGGGCGAGGGCCTGTACAGGATCTCCGCCGGAGCCGACGGCGCTCCGGTCGTCACCCGCGTGGCGAACGCCGGGACGCCCACCGCCCTCGAAGTCGGCCCCGACAGCGTCCCCGGGACGATCGACCTCGACCGCACCCCCGTCCCGGTCCCCTTCACCTGGACGGTGAGCCTGACGAGGGTCAGGGCGCGCCTCGAACTCGTCCACACGGCGACGGGGAAGAAGTCGACGACGACCTCCTTCCAGTTCTCCGACGGCTCCATGAGGGCGCAGTGGAACGGCGCGTTCACCGACGGCACCCCCGTCTCCAACGGCGCCTACACATGGCGACTGACGGTCACGCCGTACAACGGCGTCGGCCCGGCCGTGGAACGGTCCGGCACCCTCACGGTCGTCCGCAAGCCCCACCCGCACGACTTCACCGACAACGGCGCCCCGGACCTCCTCGTCCGGACCAGCGACGGCCGGCTGACGCTCTTCGAAGAGCGCCTGGACCTCTCCTCCCCCACCTGGGCCACACCGCCCACGGCAGCCCCCACCCCGGGCTGGAACATCTACGACCGGCTCCTCGCCCCCGGAAACTTCGGCGGCTCCCCGCACGCCGACATCTTCGCCCGCGACAAGAGCGGCGTCCTCTGGCTCCACCAGGGCACCGGCAAGGGCCTCGCGCCGCGCGTGAAGGTCAGCGCCGGCTGGCAGATCTACGACAAGCTCACCGGCGGCAGCGACGTCACCGGCGACGGCCGCCCCGACCTCCTCGCCACCGACAAGGCCGGCGTCCTGTGGCTCCACCCGGGCACCGGCTCCGCCGCCGCGCCCTTCGCCCCACGGAAGAAGATCAGCGGCGGCTGGGGCATCTACAACAGCCTCGCCGCCACCGGGAACATCGGCGGCGGCCCCGCCGGGGACTTCGTCGCCCGCGACAAGTACGGCGTCCTCTGGCTCTTCCTCGGCAAGGGTGACGGCACGTTCGCCCCGCGCACCCGCGTCGGCAACGCCTGGGGCTGGCCCTCCGACCTCTTCGGCATCGGGGACACCGACCACGACGGCCGCGACGACCTGATCGCGTACCACGCCGGCGGCTTCGCGGACCTGTTCAAGGGCACCGGCGACTGGCGCGCGCCCTTCACCCGGGTCGAGACGATCTACATGACCGAGGACAACGTCTCGGCCCCCGTCACGGTCTTCTGACCGACGTCGGCACGGTCGCCCAGACCGTCTTGCCGACCGACCGGTCCTTCACGCCCCACGCCGTGGCGAGGGCGGCGACGAGCAGCAGCCCGTAGCCGCCCTCGTCCGGTTCCGGGGCGGGAACCGGCCGCCGCTCACCCCGCGCGTCGGACAGCTCGACCCGTACGTGGTCGTCCGCCCGCTCCATCCGCACCTCGAAGTCCCGCCCCGGCACCCACCCGTGCTGGACGGCGTTGTTGGCGAGCTCGGCGACGACGAGGGCGGTGGAGTCGGCGGGGGTCCCGGTGACGCCCCAGTCACGGAGCTGCTGCACGGCGAGTAACCGCGCCAGGCGTGCGCCCCGGCGCGTTGCCGTGAGCCGGAGCGTGAACTCACCGGTTGGGGTGGCGGTTTCGGATTTCATGCCCCCGAGCCTGGGGCCCCGGCCGTACGCTGACCAGCAGCGACGCCACGACGCTGGGTAACTGTACGGGTACGCCAAGAGGGCGGTACGGATGTCGGGGAACGAGGAGGAGCGGCCGGAACGGCCCTCCGAGGTGGACGGCACGGCGCACCTTTTCCGGGCGCTGGGGAAACAGATCAAGGCGCTGCGGAGGAACGCGGGCCTGAGCCAGGCGGAGCTGGCGGAGATCGCGCACTGCAGCGAGGACCTGATCTCCGCGATCGAGCGAGGGGTGCGAGTCCCCCAGCCGGACTTCCTGGTCCAGCTCGACCCGATCCTCGGGGCGGGCGGGGTCCTTGCGGCTGCGGCGGATGACGCGCGGGAGGCCGTTTCCCGGGCGCGGGTGCGGCATCCGGACTGGTTCCGGAGCTTCGCGAAGGCGGAGGCGGAGGCGGTGGCCCTGCACTACTACGAGGTGCAGGCGGTACCGGGCTTGTTGCAGACGCACGCGTACGCGCGGGCCGTCATGCGTCACCGTCGCCCCGTCTGGGACGAGGAGACGATCGACAAGTGGGTAGCTGACCGCATGGCTCGGCAGACGCTACTCGACAAGTGGCCGCCGACGACGGTCAGCTTCGTCCTTGAGGAGGCTGTCCTGCGTCGTCCCACCGGGGGCCTGCGGATCCACCGCGAACAGCTCCGACACATCGCTGATGTCGCGGGCCGCCGCACGGTTCATCTCCAGGTGATGCCACTGGCCAAGGACGACCACCCCTCCCTCGACGGCGCCTTCACGCTCCTGACTCCCAAGGGGCGGCGGGAGGTCGCGTATACCGAGATCTACGGGCATCCTCGGCTGATCACCGACCCAGAAGAGGTGCGCGTGTACACCGAGCGCTATGGGATCCTGCGGTCACAGGCACTCTCGCCCCACGAGTCCCTGGAGTTGATCGAAAAGATGCTGGGAGAGCTATGAGCACCGCGGATCTGGCCTGGTTCAAGAGCAGCTACAGCAGCGGCGAAGGCGGCAACTGCATCGAAGTCGCCTACGACTGGCGCAAGTCCAGCTATAGCGGCGGCGAAGGCGGCAACTGCGTCGAAGTCGCCGCCCACCCCACCCTCGTCCACATCCGCGACTCCAAGAACCCCCACGGCCCCCAGCTCGCCGTCTCCCCCGCCTCCTGGGCCGCGTTCGTGGACGTAGCATCCCGGGCGTGAACTCCATAAAGTTCGTTCTCTTCGACGTCGACGGCACCCTCATGGACGCCGTCGAGAACCAGCGGCGCGTCTGGCACGAGTGGGCCGCGCGGTACGGGCTCGCCGGGGGCGAGGTGTACGCCACGGCGCTGCGGACGCGCCCCGTGGAGACCTTCGCCGCCGTCGTGCCGGGCGAGGACCCGGAGGAGTGCCTCGCCCTCCTGCACGCGCTGGAGGACGAGGACGTCCGTACGGGCTCGTACGCGGCCTTCGAGGGGGCGGCGGAGCTGCTCGCCGGCCTCCCGGCGGACCGGTGGGCGCTCGTGACGTCGAACTACGAGCACCGGGTGCGGGGGCGGTTCGAGCGGACCGGGCTGCCGATGCCCGGGCTCGTCATCGACGCGGCCTCCGTGGCCGAGGGCAAGCCGTCGCCCGTCCCGTACCTCACCGCCGCCGAGAAGCTGGGCGCGGACCCGGCGGAGTGCCTGGTGATCGAGGACGCGCCGTCCGGGGTGCGGTCGGGTCTGGACGCCGGGATGACGGTCTGGACGGTCAACACCCCGGCCCCGCACCCGGACGCGCACCACCATTTCCCGACCCTGGCGGAGGCGGCGCCGCGCATCCTGGGCGCCCTCTCCTAGGGCTGGAATACGCCTGTGCGGTGGGAAGTTGGACCGGGACATGCAACGTGATCCGGAACCGTCCGGCGGTATCCATCCCCTGCTTGCGGGACGGTTCAGCCCCTACCAGTTCGACGCGTCGGCCGCCGTCGACGACGACGCCCTGCGGCTGCTGCTGGAGGCCGCGCGGTGGGCGCCGTCCGCCGGGAACTCCCAGCCGTGGGGCTTCTTCGCGAGCCGGCCCGGGGAGCCGGACCACGAGCGGGTGGTCCGGCACCTCGCGCCCAGCTCGGCCCGGTGGGCGACGAACGCGGGACTGCTCGTCGTCACGCTGGCGCGACGGCATGTGGGCGACACGGAGCTGCTCTACTCGGAGTTCGCGGACTACGACCTGGGCCAGGCCATCGCCCACATGACCCTCCAGGCCGAGGCGCTGGGCCTGGCCTCGCACCAGTTCCGGGCCTTCGACATGGAGGGCCTCACGAAGGAACTGGGCCCGAGCCCGGGATGGTCGATCGTCTCGATGATCGCGCTGGGGAAGGCGGCCGGAGAGCCGCCGGAGGGACGCGACCGGCGCAGCGTCGCGGATCTACTGGCCGCGCCCTGGGCCTTCTGACGGAGCCGTCGCCCGGGTTCTCCGGGTGGGCGTGCTTCGTGGGCTTCTGGTGGGACCGCCCTCTTTCCGAGAGTCGCTCCTTCCGGCGGCGCGTCAAGGGCGCCTACGGCGTCGCTTCGCGATGGGCTGCGCCCACCCTTGACCCACCACCTCCAGGAGCGAAAGACCTCTCGGAGGGCGGTCCGGGGGCCGGGGTCCACGCCGGGCTCCGGGCAGCGGCGGAGGCCGGGACGGCGGCCGACGGGTTGGTGGGTGGGGGCTGGGTTCGCGGCCGGGGCGGGTGGGACCGGCCCGCTCCGTCCTGGGTGCGCGGTCGTGGAATGGGGCGGCCCGGGTCGGCTCAGCGGCTGAGGGCCGTCCGTTGGCCGGGCTTCAGGCCCCGCTGGTCACCGCCGGGGGGAGAGGCGCGAACAAGCCAGCTCTACTCCCGGTAACCACCCCCGGACAGGACCCAAAAGAGGCACATCACCCAACCCGTCCGAGTTACTGCGGGAAACCACCCCCACAGTGACCAGCGGGGCCTGAAGCCCGACCACGAGACGGCCGTCAGCCGCCGAGCACCGCCGGGCCGTCCCATTCCACTGCCGCGCACCCCGAGCCGAGGGAAAGAGCCCCACCCGCCCCGGCCGCGAACCGAGCCCCCACCCACCGGTCCGACAGCCGCCCTCCCGCCCCCGCCGCTGCCCGGGCCCCGCGCGGCCCCGCCCCCGGCCGCCCTCCGAGTGTGAAAAGGCGGCCTCCGCCGCCGGGTCAAGGGTGGGCGCAGCCCATCGCGCAGCGACGCGACGCAGGAGCGCCCTTGACGCGGTGGTGGAGGCCGCCACACTCGGAAAGAGGGCGGCCACACCAGAAGCCCACGAAGCCGGCCCACTCCGAGCACCCACCCCGATCCCCTGCCACCCGCGCGGGCCCCACCCTGCCCCTCATCCCTCAACCACAGCCCTGCAACAAGCACTTGACCTCCATTCAGGTCGCAAACCCGCTCGGCTACTGTGTGGCCCATGCAGGGGGAACCGGAAGACCAATCCAGTCTCGACAGTCTGCGCGGCAGTGGGGCGATGCCGCTCGAATCGGGCGACCCACGGCAGATCGGGGCGTTCAGGCTGCTCGGCGTGCTCGGGTCCGGGGGGATGGGGCGGGTCTATCTCGGCGCCGTGCCCGGGAAGTTCGCGGCGGTGAAGCGGGTCCTTCCCGTGCTCGCCGAGGACGCCGATTTCCTCAGTCACTTCGGGCACGAGCTCGACAACCTGGCCCGGCTGCCCGCCGGGGCCAACACCAGGCTCCTCGCGAGCGACCGCACGGCGAAGCCGCCGTGGTTCGCGACCGAGTTCATCCCCGGCATCACCCTCAACGAGGCCGTCCGGCTCAACGGCGGCCCGCTGTCCGGCGGCGCCCTGTGGCGGCTCCTCCGGGAGGCGGCGGCCGGGCTGCGGGTGGTGCACGGCGCGGACATGGTGCACCGCGACCTCAAGCCGTCCAACGTGATGCTGACCGGCGGCGGCCTCTCGCTCATCGACTTCGGCGTGGCCCGCGCGGCCGACCAGAGCCGGCTGACCAAGACCGGCATGGTCATCGGCACCCCCGCCTACATGGCGCCCGAGCAGGCCGTCGCCGACCGGCAGCTGACCGGTGCCGCCGATGTGTTCGGCCTGGGCAGCCTCCTGCTGTACGCGGCGAACGGGCGGCCTCCGTTCGGTGACGGCTCCGGGCCCGACCTCCTCTACCGGGTCGTCCACGGCGAGCCCGACTTCGGGCGGCTCACGGAAGGCGACCCCCAGCTGGCGGAGCTCGTACGGAAGTGTCTCGCCAAGGATCCGGCGGACCGGCCGACGGCCGACGAGCTCGTCGGGCTCACCGAGGAGCACGCGGCGGGCGCCGTCTGGCCGGCGGCCGTCGCCGAGCGGATCGCCGAGCGGGCGGTCTTCGCCGCCGGGGCGCCCACCGCCGAGCAGCTCGCGGAGCTGGAGCGGGCCGACCCGACGCAGGACGTGGCGACGGCCTCGCTGACCCCGCAGGCCCCCAAGGAGCCCGCGACCGGCGGGCCCGACCCCCTGGCCGTCACGGGGCAGGCCGCTTCCGACCCGCCTCGGTGGCGGCGCAACCGGTTCGTCATGTTCGCCGTGCCCGTCGTCGTCGCGACCGGAACCACCCTGACCGTCGCCCTCGGCCCGTACGAGATCGGCCGGCTCGGCGCGTCCCCGGAGCCGTCGCCGTCCGCGGTGGCCTCGCAGCCCGCTTCCGTACCGTCGGCGAGCGGGACGGGGAAGCCGTCGGCCAGGCCTTCCGCGAAGCCGTCGGCCAAGCCCTCGGGGAAGCCGCCGGCCGGGTCGACGGCCGCACCTCCGCCCCCGGACGCCTCCGCGGGCGGAGGCGGGGGCGCGGGCGGCACCGGCACCCTGCCCGGGGGCTCGGCCTCAGGGGGCGGGGGCGGGTCCGTCACGGGCGGCGGGTCGAGCACCACCACGTCCTCCGGCGGCTCGGGCTCCGGGTCGGGGTCCGGGTCCGGTGCGGGGTCCGGCTCCTCCGGCGGGTCGACGACCCAGCAGCCCGCCCCGCCGCCGGCCACCACCCGGCCCGCGCCCCCGCCCTCCGGCGGCTCGTCGCCCTCGGGGACGTACTCCATCGAGAACGCCTCGAACGGGCAGTGCCTCGCCGAGAGCGACGAGGGCTGGGCCACCCTCGTCAACACCTACGAGTGCGGCTCCCCGCCCACCAACGGCGGCAGCCTCTCGTACTCCTGGACCTACTCCCCCGGGGCGAACGGCACCTTCCGCCTCATCAGCAAGAAGTCCGGGAAGTGCCTGCAGCCCTCCGGCTCCACCGTCGGGCTCTCCCCGTGCAACGGCTCCAGCCTCCAGTCCTGGAAGATCGGCACCTCGACGTCCTCCGGGCGGACGATCAAGAACATGAACGACGGCATGTGCCTGCTGACCGGGCCGCCGTTCGTGATGACGTACACCTGCGACGCCACGAACCGCGCCTACCTCTGGCGGAACATCTCAGCCCTCTGAGCGGGGAGGGCCGAAGACGGGAACGGTGACCTCCCCGTCCGGGCCCTCCGCCCGGAACGCGACCTCCAGCTCCATCCCGATCCGGAGGTCCTCCTCCGCCACGCCCACGACCTCCGTCATCATGCGCGGGCCCTCGGCGAGGTCGACGACGGCCGCGACGTACGGGACGCGGTCGCCGAAGGGCGGGAGGTCGTTCCGGTGGACGACCGACCAGGTGTAGAGGCCGGCGCGGCCGCTCGCCCGCTCCCAGCGGACGTCCTCGCTCCAGCAGTACGGGCAGAACTCGCGCGGGTAGTGGTGGGCGCGGTCGCAGGCGGCGCAGTGGCGCAGCAGCAGGTGCCCTTCGGCGGCGGCGTCCCAGTAGGGGCGGGTGAAGGCGTCGACGTCGGGGAGGTTCGCCGGGGTGGCCGTCATCAGAAGAGTCCGATCGCGGAGTCGAGGGACCAGGTCTGCCAGGACATGGCGAGGAGCGCGACGAGGGAGATCAGCGCCATCATCGCGTTCTGCCCCTGCTCGGCCCAGTCGTGGATCATCAGGACGAGGTAGAGGAGGTTGAGGAGGAGGCCGCCGACGAGGGCGACCGGGGTGAGGAGGCCGGTGACGAGGCCGAGGCCGAGGGCGAGTTCGGCGTAGACGACGACGTACGCCATGAGCTTGGGGCGCGGGGCGACGACGGTGTCGAAGCCGTTCCTCACGGCCGTCCACCGGTGCCTGCCGGCCACGTCCGCCGCCCAGGCGATGCCGGTGCCGCGCTCGAACCAGCCCTTCTTGTCCTTGTGGCGCCAGCTCTCCAGCCACCACAGGCCGAGGCCGATGCGGAGGACGGCGAGCCATTCGGCGCCGGTGAGCCAGACGGTCTGCATGCGGACCCTCCCCGTGAACTGGATCTGACGGTACGTCAGTTCAGCGCAGGGCGACCGGGAGCGCAAGGGGCGGGAGCGCGTGACCGATTCGCAACCGAAATCCCCTCTTGACCGAGACCCACTGCGTGTACACGTCATTACGCTCAGCATTCATGGTCACCACCCCCCGAACACCCTCTCCGCAGGCCGTTCACCCCGTGTACGTCATCGGCGGCGGACCCGGCGGGCTCGCCGTCGCCGCCGCCCTGCGCGCGCGGGGCGTCCGGGCCGTCGTCCTGGAGAAGTCCGACGCCGTCGGCGCCTCCTGGCGCGCGCACTACGACCGGCTGCGGCTGCACACCACCCGGCGGCTCTCCGCCCTCCCCGGCCTGAGGATGCCCCGCTCCTTCGGCCGCTGGGTCGCCCGCGCCGACGTCGTCCGCTACCTGGAGACGTACGCGGAGAAGCACGAGCTGGAGGTCGTCACCGGGGTCGAGGTCCACCGGGTCGAGCGCTCCGGTGCGGACTGGGTCCTGCACGCCACCGGCGGGCGGCTGCTCACCGGGCGCGCGGTCGTGGTGGCCACCGGGTACAACCACACCCCGCACCTGCCCGAGTGGCCCGGCCTCGACGCGTACGGCGACCGGCTCGTGCACGCGCGCGCGTACCGCGCCCCGGGGCCGTACGAGGGGAAGGACGTCCTCGTCGTGGGCGCCGGCAACACCGGCGCCGAGATAGCCGCCGACCTCGCCGGGGGCGGGGCGGCCCGGGTGCGGCTCGCGGTGCGGACCGTCCCGCACATCGTGCGCCGCACGACCCTCGGCTGGCCCGCCCAGCGCTCCGGCATCCTGGTGCGACGACTGCCGGTGGCCCTGGTCGACCGGATGGGCGCGCTGCTCGCCCGGTTCGCCGCGCCGGACCTCGCGGCGCACGGACTGCCCCGGCCGGACAAGGGCCTCGCCACCCGGCAGCGGGAGGGCGCGATCCCGGTGCAGGACGTCGGCCTGATCGACGCCGTGCGCGCCGGGAAGGTCGAGATCGTCGCCGCCGTGGAGGGCTTCGAGGACGGCGAGGTGGTCCTCGCGGACGGCAGCCGGATCGCCCCGGACGCGGTGATCGCGGCGACCGGATACCGGCGCGCCCTGGAGCCGCTCCTCGGGCACCTGGACGTCCTCGACGGGCGCGGGCTGCCGGTGGCGCACGGGGCGCGCAGCCCGCGCGAGGCGCCCGGGCTGTACTTCACGGGCTTCACGAACCCGATCAGCGGGATGTTCCGGGAGCTGGCGAGGGACGCGGAGCGGATCGCGCGCCGCATCGCGCGGACCCGTGGCACGGCGACCAAGAGCTGACCGGGAGCCGACGTGACGGTGCCCCGCCCCCCCCGGGGGAGCGGGGGCGGGGCACCTGCCGGCCCTGAGGGGGACGGGATCAGAACGCGGGCCGGGCCAGAAGGAGCTGAGGCCGTTCCAGCTCCAGCCGACCTTCACGCGGGCCTTGAGGGTGCCGGTGCCGGTGCCGTCGTAGCGCCAGAGCGTGCCCGCGCCGTCCACGGCGAGGACGTCGGCGCGGCCGTCGCCGGTGTAGTCGTGGCGGAAGACGCCGTGGGGGGTCCAGCCGCGCGGCGGGGCCCAGGAGACGTCGTGGACGCTGGTGCCGGGGGCCGGGAGGAGCTCGGGCGTGCTGCCGGGCGCGGTCGCGCTCACGACGTAGAGCTGCGAATGGTCCTTCTGTTCGGTGTACGCGAGCTGGGAGCCGTCCGGGGACCAGTCGAGGGAGCCGGCGTTCACGGACTCGGACAGGGTGCGCTCGCCGCCGCCGTCCCGGACGCGGATGGAGCGGGTCAAGTGGCACCCCATTTCGGTTGTCGTCGGACGTTTCACGCATGTCGCCCGAGGGGTGAGACCGCCCTCGCCGTCGAAGGGTTGTACGCCGTCGGAGAACCCGTTCCACGACGGTCCTCGGGCCGCCGGAGAGTACGTCCCCGCACACCCATTCCTGACTGGCCGTCAGTTCTGTAATCTGACTAGCCGTCAGGTGTATACGGATGGGTGAAGGGCGGCGGAACATGCTTGGATCGACTCACGGCACCTTCACCACCGATCTCCGCGCCCGCGTGGTCGCCTGCGGCGAGGCGCCCCCGGTCGTCGTGCACGGCGTCACCGTCGCCCCCGGCGACCTGGACGTCAGCGGCCGGCCGCTGCACGCGCCCGTCCCCGACCTCGACCGGTTCTTCCGGCCCGAGTCCGTCGCGGTCGTCGGCGCCTCCGACGCCGAGGGCCGGCCCAACACCGGCATCACCCGGCAGCTGCTCGCCTGGGCCGAGCGGGTCGGCGCCCGGCTCGTGCCCGTGCACCCGACCCGTACGAGCGTGTTCGGGATCGACTGCGTGCCCTCCGTCCGCGCGCTCGCCGAACCCGTCGACCTCGCCGTCCTCCTCGTCGCCGACCCGCTGCCCGTCATCGAGGAGCTCGCCGAGACCAAGGTGAGGTTCGCGGTCGCCTTCGCCTCCGGCTTCGCCGAGACCGGGGAGGCCGGCGCCGCCGCGCAGGAACGCCTCGCCGCCGCCGTGCGCCGCTCCGGGCTCCGCCTCCTCGGCCCCAACACCAACCTCAACGCCTTCGAGCGCTTCCGCGACGACCTCGAAGGCCCCGCCGTCGCCCTCATCACCCAGTCCGGCCACCAGGGGCGGCCCGTCTTCACCCTCCAGGAGCTCGGCGTCCGCCTCTCCCACTGGGCACCCACCGGCAACGAGGCCGACCTGGAGACCGCCGACTTCCTCTCGTACTTCGCCGGACGCCCCGAGGTCGGGGCCATCGCCTGCTACGTCGAGGGGCTCAAGGACGGCCGCTCCTTCCTCCTCGCCGCCGACCGGGCCGCGCGCCAGGGCGTCCCCGTCGTCGCCGTGAAGGTCGGGCGCACCGAGACCGGCGCCCGCACCGCCGCCTCCCACACCGGCAAGCTCACCGGCGCCGACCGGGTCGTCGACGCGGCCATGCGGCAGTACGGGGTGATCCGCGTCGACGGCCTCGACCAGCTCCAGGACACCTCCGCCCTCCTCGCCCGGGCGCGCCGGCCGCTCGCCGACGGCGTCGTCGTCTACTCCATCTCCGGCGGCACGGGAGCCCACTTCGCCGACCTGGCCACGGCCGCGGGACTCGAACTCCCCACGCTCCACCAGGCCAAGCAGGACGAACTGCACCAGTGGATCCCGGAGTACCTGAACGTCGCCAACCCCGTCGACAACGGCGGTCACCCGGTGGGCGACTGGCGCGGCCGGAAGATCATCGACGCGATCCTCGCCGACCCGTCGGTCGGGGTGCTGATCTGTCCCATCACCGGCCCCTTCCCCCCGATGAGCGACAAGCTCGCCCAGGACCTCGTCGACGCGGCCGAGGCCACGGACAAGCTGGTGTGCGTGGTCTGGGGCTCGCCGGTCGGCACGGAGGAGGCGTACCGCACGACCCTCCTCGGCTCCTCGCGCGTCGCCACCTTCCGCACCTTCGCCAACTGCATCGGGGCCGTGAAGGCCTACCTCGACCACCACCGCTTCACCGCCGCCTACCGCTCCCCCTTCGACGAGGCCCCCCGCACCCCCTCCCCGTCCCTCCGCAAGGCCCAGGCCCTCATGCGGCCCGGCCGGCGGCTCAGCGAGCACGCGGCGAAGCAGCTGCTCCGGGCCTACGGGATACGGGTGCCGCGCGAGCAGCTCGTCACCAGCGCGGCGGCGGCCGTCCGGGCCGCCGGGCTCGTCGGCTACCCGGTCGTGATGAAGGCCTCGGGCGCGCAGCTCGCCCACAAGACGGAACTGGGCCTGGTGAAGGTGGGCCTGACCTCGGCCAGCCAGGTCAGGGACACGTACCGCGAGCTCACCGACATCGCCCGCTTCGAGGAGATCGACCTCGACGGCGTCCTCGTCTGCCAGATGGTCGGGCGCGGGGTCGAGATGGTGGTGGGCGTGACCCACGACGCGCTCTTCGGCCCGACGGTCACGGTGGGCCTCGGCGGGGTCCTGGTGGAGGTCCTGAACGACACCGCCGTCCGCGTCCCGCCCTTCGGGGAGCGCGAAGCCCGCTCGATGCTCGACGAACTGCGCGGCCGGCCCCTGCTCGACGGCGTGCGGGGCGCACCGCCGGCCGACGTCGACGCGCTCGTCGAGGTCGTGCTCCGCGTCCAGCGGATGGCCCTCGAACTCGACGGCGACCTCGCCGAACTGGACATCAACCCGCTGATGGTGCTGCCGCGCGGGCAGGGGGCGGTGGCCCTGGACGCGCTGGCGGTCTGCCGCTGAGGAGCTCCCCATGACCGACGTACTCCACACCGTCGAGAACGGCGTCTCGTGGATCACGCTCAACCGCCCCGAGGCGATGAACGCGCTCACCTGGGACCAGCGGGAACGGATCATCGCCCTGCTGGCCGAGGCCTCCGCCGCCCCGGACGTGCGCTGCGTGGTGGTGACGGCCACCGGGCGCGGCTTCTGCGCGGGCGCGGACCTGCGGGGCGCGCCGTCGGCCTCCGGCGAGCGGGTGGCGGGGGACGTGGCGCGGATGATCCGGCAGGGCGCCCAGCGGTTCATCGCCGCGGTCATGGACTGCGAGAAACCGGTGATCGCGGCGGTGAACGGCACGGCGGCGGGGATCGGGGCGCACCTCGCGTTCGCCTGCGACCTGGTGCTCGCGGCGGAGTCGGCGCGGTTCATCGAGGTGTTCGTACGGCGGGGGCTGGTGCCGGACGGGGGCGGGGCGTACCTCCTGCCCCGGCTGATCGGGCCGCAGCGGACGAAGGAGCTGATGTTCTTCGGCGACGCGGTGCCGGCGGCGGAGGCGCACGCCATGGGCCTGGTGAACCGGGTGGTCCCTTCCGAGGCGCTGGAGAAGACGGCCCGGGAATGGGCCGAACGCCTCGCGCAGGGCCCGACCCGCGCCCTCGCCCTCACCAAGCAGCTGGTGAACGCGTCCCTGGACGTGGACCGTTCGGTCGCGTTCACGGCGGAGGCCACGGCGCAGGAGCTCAACATGACGACGAGGGACGCGCAGGAGGGCGTGGCGAGCTTCGTGGAGCGGCGGGAGGCGCGGTACGAGGGGAAATAGTCGCGCGACGGTGTCCGGGGCGGCCCGTAGGGTGTGACGCGTCTATGCCATACACCGCTCCGGGGGGAACGGAAACATGCCGAACTTCGCGCGTTCTCGCGTGAGATCCAGACGATCCGCGAGAACGCTGCTGCTGGTACCTGCCCTGCTGGCGGCCCTGGTGGGGCCGATGCTCCCGACCGGTACGGCGGTGGCGGCGACACCCGCGCCGGCCGTATCGGCGTCGGCCGTATCACCGTCGACCACTTCGCCGTCGGGCCCGGTCGCCGAGGCTCCGGACGAGCCCACGCCCGACCCGACGGCGACCACCGAGCCGACGCCAGACCCGTGGGCGACCACCGAGCCGACGCCCGACCCGACGGCGACCACCGACCCGACGCCGGACCCGACGCCGACCGCGGCCCCCTGTCCCGCGCTGCCGCTCGCGCCGCTCGGCGACCCGGGCGCCACGAGTGACGCGGTCAAGCAGGTCGACATCGAGTCGAAGGCCACCGCCTGCTTCACCGTCACCGTCGACAAGCCCGGCACGCACCGCATCCTCGTCGACGGCAGCTACGACACCTACCCGGAGCTCTACGCGGGCGAAGACCGGGTCGCGTGCCAGGACTGGGTCTACAAGGACGCCTGGTGCGACCTGGCCGTCGGCCAGTACACGCTCAAGCTCACCAACAACCACTGGTCGGCCGCCAGAAACAGGGTCGCCCTCGTCCCGCTGATGGCGACCGCCCAGGGCGACTGCCCCGCCGTCCCCGGCACCGGGTACGACACGGCCCCCGCGACCGGCACGGGCGCCGGACCGATGGGCGTCGTCTGCCACTCCTTCACCGCCGCCCCGGGCGAGCGGATCACGCAGGAACTCCGGCGCGTCGCCTACGGCGACGCCTCCGCGTGGATCTCGGACGCCACCGGCAAACGCCTGTGCACGGGGTACAACCAGGACGGCTCCGAGGGCTGCGTCCTGCCCGAGGGCACCGGCGGCTACCGCGTCTACGGGGTCGTCGCCGACCAGGAGGACGGCACCCGGGCCCTGTACACCCTGAAGGTCCGCCGCCTCTCCGCCCCGGCGGGCTGCGCCACCGTCGCCCCGGCCGTCTACGGCACCGCGCCGGACCGGTCCGGTCCCGCGACCGGCTGCAAGACCATCACGCCCACCGTGTCCGGCGCCTACGACGTGCGTTCCGTGGACGAGCAGGGCAACCGCGCCAACGTCTCCATGTACCTGAACGACGGCACCTACGCCTGCCGGGGCTACGACGCCTCCTGCAGGCTGACGGCGGGCACGACGTACACCGTCCTCACCGACGACGCCGTCCAGGCCTTCGGCCGTACCTCCACCGAGGGCTGCGTGGACGGGGTCGAGCTCGCCACGACGTACCGGGGCACGTTCTCCGCGCCCGGTGAGGTCGACTGCCTGAACCTGCCGCTGCCGCAGGGCGCACACCTCGCCGTCCTGACCGA
This sequence comes from Streptomyces sp. TLI_105, assembly GCF_900105415.1. Taxonomy (GTDB): domain Bacteria; phylum Actinomycetota; class Actinomycetes; order Streptomycetales; family Streptomycetaceae; genus Streptomyces. The sequence goes on from NZ_FNSM01000001.1 coordinate 3,503,782, forward strand.
CCGCACCGCCGACATCGCGGTGTACGACGCGACCGGCCTCGAACAGTGCCTCTACGCCACGAACCTCTGGGACGCCACCTGCGTGCTCGGCGGCACCGCCCCCTACCGGGCGGTCGTCACCGACAAGGACGTGTACGAGGGCGGCGACGGCTACGGTCTCGTCGTCCACCGGACCGACGCGCCCTCCGTCTGCCGGACCTTCACCGCCGCCGACTTCGGCGCGGCCCCGGCCCGGTCGGTCGTGAAGACCGGTGACGGCGTCTTCGCCGACTGCCTGACGATCCCCGCCGACGACCACTCCGCCAAGGAGCTGATCCGCATCGCGGAGGGCGCCGGCGGCTCGCCCGCCGAGGCCGTCGTCGTGGACGCGGACGGCAAGGTCAGGTGCGAGATCCGCACCTACTACGGCTCCTTCTCGGGATGCGTCCTGACCCCGGGCCTCGCCCACACGGTCCTCGTCCAGGGCCGTGACATGCCGGCCGAGACGCTGCTGACCCGCCTCGACATCACGGCCACGGCGCGCGGCTGCGTCGCCACCGCCGCGGTGGCCGTCGGCGGTCCGTCGACCGGTGGTGTCCCGGCCGCGCCCGGCGACTTCGTGTGCCGGCGGGTGACCACGACCGCGGCCGGGGACACTCTGCACCTCAACGTGCGCGACGCCCAGGGCGTCGTGCGGCTCATGGCCTTCGACGCGGCCGGCGACGGCGTCTGCGACTACTTCGCCCGGGGCTGTGCCGCCACCGGCTCGACGGCGTACCAGGTGCTCCTCCAGGTCCCGGACGGCGACACCGCACCCGCCGGCTACCGCCTCGACGCCCTGCGCATCGCCACCCCGGCCGGGCCCGCGCCCGAGTGCGTCCAGGTCCCGAACGTCAGCTACGGCTTCGGCCCGCTCGTCGGCACCCTGACCGAGCAGAAGACCGCACTCTGCGCGGCGGTCCCGTCGTCGTCGGGCGACCACTTCGGCCTGAGGTTCACGCCGGCGGGGACCTTCGCGCAGCAGCCGACCCCGTGGCTGTACGACCGGACGACGCAGAAGAACGGCTGCTTCGGGTCGTACTCCAGCGAGGGCCAGAACTACGAGTGCACCCTGCCGAACGCCTACCCCAAGGTGGCCCGGCCGAGCATCATGGTCATCGGCCTTCCGGAGACGCCGACGGCGGCGTCCACGGCGGTGAACGCCGGCATCACCTGCGCCCAGTACCTGTGCGGCACCGACGAGCGCTCCGTCGGCACCGTCGGCCCGGCCACGGTCGGCCGGGGGAAGATCTCGATGACCGTCACCGGCTCGGCGCTGCCCGACTCCGCCAAGGTCGTCCTGACGAACGGGTCCTTCCGGGCCGAGTCCACCACCCTCTCCGTCGCGCCGGACCGGCGCAGCATGACGGTGGCCCTCGACCTGACGAACGCGCCGCTCGGCGTGCTGAACGCCAGCGTGTACGCGTTCGGCGCGCAGTACATGAAGCCGTCGGTGACCGTCGTCGCCGCCCTCCGCAACAGCGCCGCCCCGGCTGTCTCCGGCACGGCGGTCGTCGGCGGGACGGTGACGGCGAAGCCCGGGTCGTGGTCGCTGCCGGTGGACTCGCTCGCGTACCAGTGGCGCGCGAACGGCGTCGCCGTCGCCGGGGCCACCGGCTCCACGTACGCCCTGCCGTCGACGCTGTTCGGCAAGCAGCTGTCCGTGGCCGTGACCGCGCGGAAGGCGGGGCATCCCGTCGTCACCGCGGTGAGCGCCGCCGCGGTCGTGAAGGGCGTCGCGCCCAAGCCGGCCACGGTGCCGCGCATCTCCGGGACCGTACGGGTCGGGTCGAAGGTGACGGCGGTCGTCGGGACGTGGTCGCCGACGCCGACCTCGTACGCCTACCAGTGGCGGGCGAACGGCGTCGCGATCTCCGGCGCGACTTCCTCCTCGTACGTGCCCGCCGCCGCCGTCCTCGGCAAGAAGCTCACGGTGACCGTGACGGCGCTGCGGACCGGGCACCTGAGCGGGGCGTACACCACGGCGGGGTACACGGTGGCCGTCGGTCTCGCCCCGAGGGCGACGGTCGCGCCGTACGTCACGGGCACGGTCCGGGTCGGGCGGACGCTCAGCCTGAACCGGGGCACGTGGACGCCGGCGCCGACCTCGTACGCGTACCAGTGGTACGCGAACGGGCGGGCGATCAGCGGGGCGACGCGGACGACGTTCACGCCGACGTCGGCGCAGCGCGGGCTGAGGATCACCGTCCGGGTGACGGCGCTGCGGACCGGGCACACGTCCGGTGTCGCCTGGACCCGGTCGACGGTGGCGGTCGCGGGCTGACCTGAGCCGATGGCCGTCATCCCCTCCGAAGGGTTCACATCTGACGAACCGTCAGCTTCAATGGATGGTGTGATGGGACACGCGGGGATGGCGGCCACCGTCGTCCGACACCTGAGAGCGGCCGGTTCGCCGACGGCCGTGGAACCACTGCCCCGGCCGGCCCTGCGCGCGGTACGGGAGGACGAGCGCCCGCCCGTCGACCCGGCCGAATTCCGCCGGGTCCTGGGCCACTTCGCGAGCGGGGTGACGATCGTGACGGCCCTCGACGCCGACGGGCCGACCGGCTTCGCCTGCCAGTCCTTCGCCTCGCTCTCCCTCGACCCGCCCCTCGTGGCCTTCATGGTCGCCCGGACGTCGACCACCTGGCCCCGGATCGCGGCGGCCGGAACCTTCTGCGTCAACGTCCTCGGCGCCGGGCAGGGCGAACTGTGCCGGTCCTTCGCGGTGAGCGGCGCGGACAAGTTCGCGGGCGTGGAGTGGGAGGCGGCCCCCGCCACCGGCTCCCCACGCCTCGCCGGCGCGCCCGCCTGGATCGACTGCACGATCACCACGGTCCACACGGGCGGGGACCATCTGATCGTGGTGGGACGGGTGGAGAGCCTGGACGCGACGGGGGACGGGGACCCGCTGCTCTTCCACCGGGGGCGGTTCGGCCGCTTCAGCGCGTAGGGGCGGGCCGCACCTACGACACCCCGCCGCGGGCGCGCGCCGGCCGGGGCGGTGCCCGCCCCTCGCGCCCCCGTTGTGGGCAATCGTTCCGCCGGGACGGTGGCCGCCCTCCCCGCCCGTGTGGGCAATCGTCCCGCTGGGGCGGGACGGGTGGGCACACGGGACGGCGCGCTCAGCGGCGCCTCCGCGTTCCGCGCCTGGCCCCGCACCGACAGTGGCGGCGCGCAACGTGGTGCAGGTTCAGGCGCGGGAGCCTAGGCCCGGCAAGGGGCGCCGTCCGTTGTGCCCACCCGTTCCGCCCCAGCGGAACGATTGCCCACAACGGGGGTGGGCGGGCGGGGGCACAGCCCCGCCGGGTGCGCGGTCGGTCAGGGTTCGATGGCGCCCGTGTGGAGTCCGATCCCGCCCAGCAGGAAGACCGTCAGGACGGCGAGCGTGCCCCACAGGAGCAGTGTGACGAAGTAGCCCTTCCGGGCGGGTCGGGTGAGGAGGGCCGCCGCGGCGACGCAGACCGCCCCCACGAGCCACCCCTCCCAGCCCCAGAGCGGCAGCAGCAGGGCTCCGGCGGCGGCCGACAGGAGCAGTTGCCACCAGAGGGGGCGGCCTCCGGCCCAGCGCGCCAGGTCCTCGCCGAGCAGTACCGTCGGCAGCACGATCACCGCGGAGACCCCGGCGGCGGCCAGCAGCCCCAGGAGCGACACGAGCGGAAGTGCCAGCAGCGTCAGGGCGCTGACGCGCTCCTCGCCCGGCTCCGGCTGCCCGGTGTCGCCGAACAGCACCCCCAGGACCAGGGCCAGCGCCGCTTCCAGGAACAGCGCGAGGATCGAGACCCTCAGCATCCGGGCGAAGCCCCGCGCACCCTCGTCAGGACCGCTCATCGGCGATCACCCCCTGGGGATCATCATGCTCCTGCCAGGAGCGCCGGCTCCGTCCGGGGGCGGCTGATGACCAGGGCCATCAGCGCCGCCGCCGCGCACAGCGCGCCCGAGGCGTACCAGACGACGTCGTACGTGCCGAAGACGTCGCGGGCCACGCCGCCCGCGAAGGCGACGGCTGCCGCGCCGACCTGGTGGGAGGCGAGGACCCAGCCGAAGACGATCGCCGAGTCCTCGCCGTAGTGCTCACGGCACAGCGCGATGGTCGGCGGGACGGTGGCGACCCAGTCGAGGCCGTAGAAGACGATGAAGAAGAGCATCGGCGGGTGCACGGACGGGGCCAGGAGCATCGGGAGGAACAGGAGCGAGATGCCTCGGAGGGCGTAGTAGACCGCCAGCAGGCGCCGCGCGGAGAAGCGGTCGGTGAACCAGCCTGAGGCGACCGTGCCGACGACGTCGAAGACTCCGATCACGGCGAGCAGTCCGGCCGCCGCCGTCACGGGCATGCCGTGGTCGTGGGCGGCGGGCACGAAGTGGGTCTTGACGAGGCCGTTCGTCGAGGCGCCGCAGATCGCGAAGGAGCCGGCGAGGAGCCAGAACGGGCCGGTGCGGGCCGTCTTGAGGAGGACGGCGATCGCGCGGCGGGCCGCGCCCGGGACGGGGGCGGGCTTGTCGGCGTACTCCCCGCCGTACGGGGCGAGCCGGACGTCCGCCGGGTGGTCGCGGAGCAGCAGCCAGACGAAGGGGACGACGGCGAGGGCCGCGAGGGCCACCGTCACCGCGGCCGGACGCCAGCCGTGGTGTTCGACCAGCCAGCTCAGCAGCGGCAGGAAGATCAGTTGGCCCGAGGCGCCCGCAGCCGTGAGGATGCCCGTCACCAGTCCCCGCCGTGCGACGAACCAGCGGTTGGTGACCGTCGCGGCGAAGGCGAGGGCCATGGAGCCGCTGCCGAGGCCGACGAGGACGCCCCAGTAGAGGACCAGTTGCCAGGCCGCCGTCATCCAGACGGTGAGCAGCGAGCCGACGGAGATGATCGTCAGGGCGACGGCCACGACCCTGCGGGTGCCGAAGCGGTCCATCAGCGCGGCGGCGAACGGCGCCGTCAGGCCGTAGAGGGCGAGGTTCACCGAGACGGCGAAGCCGATGGTGCCCCGCGACCAGTGGAACTCCTCGTGCAGCGGCTCGATCAGGAGGCCCGGCAGGGAGGCGAAGGCCGCGGCGCCGATGATCGTGACGAAGGTGACCGCCGCGACGAACCAGGCGCGGTGGATGCGGGGGGTACGGAGGGGCCGGCCGGCCGGTGTGCGGGCGGACGTCTCGGTTGTCTGGGCCATGCCACCGAGCATCCCGAACCGAACCGGGCCCCCACCATTGGCCCGAATGACAGGTTTCCAAAGGATCGGGACATGCACCTTCACACGCGCGGCAGCGTCCTGATCGGGCGCACCACCAGCAGCGCCGCCACCACGAGCACCGCGATCCCCGCCCCCGTGAGCAGCACCTCCTCCGTGCCGACCGCCGCCGCCACCGGCCCCGACAGGGTGCGGCCGACGCCCATCATCAGGAGCGAGCCGGCCACGTCGTACGCGTGCATCCGGTTCAGGGCCTCCTGCGGAACGTGCGTCTGGACCGAGGTGGACCACATGACCAGCCAGAAGGCGAAGGCCGCCCCGCCGACGAACTGGCCCGCGCCGAGCAGCGCCACGGGCGCGCCGAGGCCGAGCAGGGCGAGGTTCACGGGGAGGCCGACGAGCGCCACCGCGCCCGCCGCGAGGGGACGGCGGGGACGCAGCCGGATCGCGAGGAGGCCGCCGACGGCGCTGCCGGCGCCGTTGACGGCCATGAGCACGCCGTACGCGGCCGAGCCGTGCTCCTCGGTGACGAGGCTCGCGGTGAGCGGGACCATGGGTCCGGCGACGGTCAGTCCGTACACCGTCCAGATGGAGATGACGCCCCAGAGCCAGCTGCGGGCGCGGAACTCCCGCCAGCCTCCGACGAGTTCGGCGCCGAGGGAGTCGCGCCGGGCGGTGTCGGAGGGGATCGGGGCGAGGCGCATCAGCAGGAAGCAGACGGCGCTCACCGCGAACGTGACGCCGTTGACGGCGAAGGCCGCGCCCGCGTTCCACACGGCGACGAGCAGACCGGCGGCGGCCGGCCCCGCCATGGTCATGAGGGCTTCGACGACCCGCAGGACGGCGTTGGCGCGCTGCACGTCGGGGGCGATGCGGGGGATGGTGGAGGCGACGCCCGGCTGGAAGAGGGCGGCGCCGACGCCGCTGAGGACGGAGAGGGCGTAGACCGCCCAGAGCGGCGGGCCGCCGAGCGTGAAGGAGACGGCGAGGACGGCGGCGCCGGGCAGCCGCAGGAGGTCGGCGAGGATCATCATCCGGCGGGCGGTGAAGCGGTCGGCGAGGACGCCGCCGAAGAGCACGAAGAGCGCGAAGGCGGCGGTCCAGCCGCCCAGCGCGTAGCCGACGGTGGAGCCGGGGTGGCCGGCGCCGAGGAGCCCGGCGGCGAAGGCGACCGGGACCATGCCCTCGCCGAAGACGGCGACGCCACGGGCGACGAAGAAGAGCCGGAAGTTACGGTTCCACAGCGCGGGCGGCACGACCGGGGCGGGAATCCGCCCGGTGGCCTCAGACTTGTACGTGTTGTCCGTCACGGACACGTACTCGTACCAGCCCTATGGTCTGGACCACCACCGATTTACGGAGGGAGCACCCCGCCCGTGCAGCAGCCGCACCGCGTCGCCGTCCTCGCCCTGCCCGGCCTCCTCCCCTTCGAGCTGGGCATCCCGCACCGCATCTTCGGCCGTGCGAAGGACCCCGGGGGCCGGCCGCTGTACGAGATCGTGACCTGCGCCCCGAAGGCCGGCCCGGTGCCGACGGACGCCGACTTCTCGATCCACGTCGAGCACGGCCCGGAGGCCCTCGCCACCGCCGACACGGTCGTCGTGCCCGCCTCGTACGAGCTCGGACCGGTCCACGACGAGGGCAGGCTCCCCGAGGAGCTGGCCGCCGCGCTCTCCCACATCCGGCCCGGCACCCGACTGGTCTCCATCTGCACCGGCGGGTACGTGCTCGCCGCCGCCGGCTTCCTCGACGGGCGTCCGGCCACCACCCACTGGGCGTCCGCCGAGCACTTCCAGCGCCTCTTCCCGAGCGTGCGGGTCGACGCGGACGTCCTCTTCATCGACGACGGCGACGTCCTCACCTCGGCCGGAGTGGCCGCCGGGATCGACCTGTGCCTGCACATCGTGCGCCGCGACCACGGCACGGCCGTCGCCAACGACGTCGCCCGCCGGACCGTCGTACCGCCCCACCGGGACGGCGGCCAGGCCCAGTACATCGAGCGGCCCCTGCCGGAGACCGGCACCCACACCACGACCACCGCGCGGGCCTGGGCGCTCGCCCACCTCCACGAGCCGATCCAGCTGCGGGACCTGGCGGAGAAGGAGGCGATGAGCGTCCGGACGTTCACCCGCCGCTTCCGCGACGAGGTCGGCATCAGCCCCGGCCAGTGGCTCACCCAGCAGCGCGTCGAACGCGCCCGGTACCTCCTGGAGTCCACCGGCCTGCCGGTCGACCGGGTCGCCCAGGACGCCGGCTTCGGCACGGCCCAGTCGCTGCGGGTCCACCTGATGAGCGCGATCGGGGTGACCCCGACGTCCTACCGCCGGACGTTCCGCACGGGCGCGCCCTCGGCCTGAGCCGATGGCCCGTCGGGGGTACGGCCGGTCAGCCGCCGCTTCCCGCAGGGGCGACCTCCGCCCGAACCTCCCCGTCCGCCACGACGGGGGCGCGCCGCGTCAGCCGCCGCTCCCCCGCCGCGCCGACCGCCGTGAGCAGCACCGTCAGACCCACCCCCCAGAGGATCGCCGTCGACGGGGCCGCCACCTTGAGCAGCGCGCCGGCGAGCGTGCCGCTGGCCGCGTAACCGGCGCCCACCGCCGCGTACATGACCGAGTACCCGGCGGCGAGCGCGGACGGCGGGAGGACCTGCCGGAGGGCCAGGTTCCGGGTGAGGCTCGCGGGGGCCTGGAGGAGCCCGGCGGCGACCAGGGCCACCGCGATGGCGGCGGTCCACGGCAGTACGGCGACGAGTGCGACGCCCGCGGCCACCGCGAGGACCAGGACCAGGGACTGGACGGTCAGCGGACCGGGCCAGCTCCCCCGGAGGCCGTACACGAAGGCGCCGACCGCCGAGCCGATCGAGAACCCGGCGAGCAGCGGCCCCGCCCAGCCGATGCCGATGCCGCGCTGTTCCAGGAGCGCGGGCAGGATCAGCTCGGCGAGGGCGAGCAGGGTGAGGCCGGCGGCCCCCAGGACGTACACGGGCCAGGCGCGCAGCAGCGCCCGCCGCATCGCGGCGCCCTCCTCCCGCGCCACACCGGCCCATCCGGCCGGCAACGCCCACAGTCCGGCCACCGAGAGCCCCATCAGGACGCCCTGCGACAGCAGCGGCACGGCGGGGTCGACGCCGAGCGCCAGGCCGGTGGTGAGGGCGGGCGCGGCCGCCCAGATGGCGAAGGTCAGCACCGATTCCACGCTCATCGCCTGGGTGACGGCCCGTTCGGGGACCAGGCTGGTGAGCAGGGCGCGCAGCCCGCCGGGCACGGCGGCGGGGCCGGCGCCCGCGAGCAGCGCGAGGGCGGCGAGGACGGCGGGGTGGGCGCCGGGCGCGAGCCCGAGCCCGGCGAACCCGGCGGCGCCGACCGCGAGCCCGGCGGCGAGCTGCGGCCGGGCCCGCTCGGCGTTCAGCCGCATGCCGAGGACGGGCGCGGCGAGGATCTCCCCGAGGACGTACGCGGCGGCGAGGACCGCCCCGAGCGTGTAGCCGCCGGGCCGTTCCCGCACGAGGAACACGAGCGCGAGGGGCGCCATGGCGACGGGCAGCCGGCCGGCGACGGTGACGGCGGACCAGGCCAGGACGGGGCGGACGGCGAGCTCGCGGTAGGACATGTCCGGGACCGTAACGGCCCACGGCTCCGAGGCCCACCGCGTTTCGCCGGGCCCGTCAGAAAGTGAGCACGCCCCGCGCCACCCTCCCCCGTTCCGCGTCCTCGACGGCCCGGGCGAAGTCCTCCACCGGGTAGGTGCGGGTGACCAGTTCGTCGAGGAGGAGGGTGCCTGAGCGGTACAGCTCCGCGTACAGGGCGATGTCCTTCTGGGGGCGGGAGGAGCCGTACCGGCAGCCCAGGATCGACTTGTCCAGGAACATCGCGGCCGGCGGGAAGCTCGCCTCCGCCTTCGGCGCGGTCATGCCGAGCAGGACCGCCTGGCCGTGCCGGTCGAGGAGGTCGATCGCGGTCCGGACGAGACCGGTGTGGCCGACGCACTCGAAGACGTGGTCGGCGCCGGTGGGCAGGATCGCCCGTACGCCGTCGGTGGAGGCGAGGAAGTGCGTCGCCCCGAACCGCCGGGCCACCGCCTCCTTCTCCGGGTTCGTGTCCACGGCGACGATCGTGAGCGCGCCCGCGATCCGGGCGCCCTGGAGGACGTTGAGGCCGATGCCGCCGGTGCCGATGACGACGACGGTGTCGCCGCGGTCGACCTTCGCGCGGTTCAGTACGGCTCCGACGCCGGTGAGGACGCCGCAGCCCATGAGGGCGGCGGAGGTCAGCGGGATGTCCTCCGGGATCTTCACGGCCTGGACGGCCTTGACGACGGTCCGCTCCGCGAAGGACGAGTTCGAGGCGAACTGGAAGAGGGGCTGCCCGTCGCGCGAGAACGGCTGCCCCGGCATCCCGATCGCCTTCCGGCACATGGTCGGGCGGCCCCGGTCGCAGTCGGCGCAGGCGCCGCAGTTCGCGAGGGTGGACAGGGCGACGTGGTCGCCGGGCGCGACGTGGACGACCCCCGGGCCGACGGCCTCGACGACACCGGCGCCCTCGTGGCCGAGGACGACGGGCGGCGGGAAGGGGATGGTCCCGTCGACGACGGACAGGTCGCTGTGGCAGAGCCCGGCGGCGGCGATCGCCACGAGCACCTCGCCGGGGCCGGGGTCCCGCACCTCCAGGTCGTCGACGACCTGGACCTGCTTCCCGTCGAAGACGACACCTCTCATGACCGCTCCCCCTTGTCGACGCCGGCGCCCTTCTCGACACCGGCCCCCTTCCCGACACCGGCGCTCTTCTCGACACCGGCCCCCTTCCCGGCACCGGCGTTCTTCTCGACACCGGCCCCCTTCCCGGCACCGGCGTTCTTCTCGACACCGGCCCCCTTCCCGGCACCGGCCCCCTTCTCGGCGTTGGGCCGCGCGCCCTCCGCCGCCGCCTTCGCCATCTCCTCCAGGCGCGCCAGCATGGGCATCGGGTCCGTCCCCACCGTCCCCGGCAGGAAGTCCGCGATGCGCTCGGGGGTCCACGCGCCGCCCTCGGCGTAGCCCGCGCGCAGTTCCCGGGGCTGGGCCCAGACCGCGATCTTGGGACCGGCGATGGTGTACACCTGGCCGGTGATCCGTTCCTCCCGGGCCCGCTCGCTCAGCAGGTAGACGACGAGCGCGGCCACGTCCTCCGGTTCGCCGATCTCCTTGAGCTCCATGGGGACGTTCGCGGACATCCGGGTGCGGGCCACGGGCGCGACCGCGTTCGCGGTGACCCCGTACTTGTGGAGGCCGAGGGCCGCGCTCCGCACGAGGGAGATGATCCCGCCCTTCGCCGCCGAGTAGTTGGCCTGCGCCACGGATCCCTGGTGGTTGCCGCTGGTGAAGCCGATGAGGGTCCCGGTGCCCTGCTTGCGCATGACCGCCGAGGCCGCCCGGAAGACGGTGAAGGTGCCCTTCAGGTGGGTGGCGACGACCGGGTCCCACTCCTCCTCGGACATGTTGAAGAGCATCCGCTCGCGCAGGATGCCGGCGACGCACACGACCCCGTCGAGGCGTCCGTACGTGGCGAGGGCGGTCTCGACGACCCGCGCCCCGCCCGCCATCGTGGAGATGTCGTCCGCGACGGCGACCGCGGTGCCGCCCGCCGCCTCGATCTCCTTCACGACCGCCGCCGCGATCTCCGAGGTCGGCTCGCCGCCCTCGATCGACACCCCGTAGTCGTTGACGACGACCTTCGCGCCCTCCGCCGCGCAGGCGAGGGCGACGGCGCGGCCGATGCCGCGCCCCGCTCCCGTCACGGCGACGACCTTGCCAGCCAAGAAGTTCCCCACGCCCGGCCCCTTCCCGCACTTTCTGACGGTCCGTTAGATTCGTTCGTCGTCAGGATTCTACGGTCCGTCAGATACCGGAAAACAAGACCCCGGAGGCCCCGATGTCTCTCCCCGCCGCCTTCCACGAGATCGCCAAGCGCGTCAACAACTGGGGCCGTTGGGGCCAGGACGATGAGATCGGCACGCTCAACCTCGTCACCGACGAGGTCGTACGGGAGGCCGTCGCCACCGTCCGCACCGGCCGCCGCGTCCCGCTCGCCGTCGACCTCAAGCAGGACGGCATACAGACCGGCATAATCCCCGGCCGGGTGAACCCGCTCCACGTCATGGTCCAGATCAACCAGGAGCTCTTCGGCCCCGGCACGGTCGCCACCAGCGACGACGCCGTGACCCTCGGCCTCCAGGCCGGCACCCACTGGGACGCCCTGACGCACGTCTCCCACTCGGGCCGCATCTACAACGGCCGCCCCGCCGCCTCGATCACCCCGCACGGCCGCTCCGGGTTCAGTGGCATCCACACGGCCCGTCACCTGGTGAGCCGCGGGGTCCTCCTGGACGTCGCCGCCGCGAAGGGCATGGACCGGCTGCCGGGGGACCACGCCGTGACGCCCGAAGACCTCGACGAGGCGGCCGAGTTCGGCGGGGTCACGGTCCGGCCCGGTGACATCGTGCTCGTACGGACGGGTCAGATCCAGCTGTACCTGGCCGGGGACCGGCACGGGTACGCCTTCCCGTCACCGGGCCTGTCGATCCGTACGCCCGAGTGGTTCCACGCCCACGACGTCGCGGCCGTCGCCAACGACACGCTCACCTTCGAGATCTTCCCGCCCGAGATCGAGGACCTCTGGCTGCCCGTGCACGCCCTCGACCTGGTCGAGATGGGCATGCTCCAGGGGCAGAACTGGAATCTGGAGGCCCTGTCCACAGCCTGTGCACAGGAAGGGCGGTACGCCTTCCTGCTCTCCGCGATGCCCGAGCCCTTCGTCGGCGGCACGGGCACACCGGTGGCCCCGGTCGCGATCCTCTAGCCCCCCCCAGGGGCCCCGCGGGCGGCGGCGCGCTCGCACGCGCCCCGAGCACGGCGCGGGCTCGCCGCCACCCGATCGCGACCCGCACACGCCGAGGGCCACGGCCCTCGGCTCCCCTCGCCACGAATCGCTCACCCCAGAGTGGGCAAAACGGAACGAATCGTCAACAGCGCACTCTGTCGGGCGACAGGGGCGCCACCGTGGAGACGGACTGAACCCGGTCCACCTCGCACCAGATGCTCTTGCCGGCACCCTCCGGCTGCCAGCCCCACCGGTCCGCGAGACCGTCCACCAGCTCCAGGCCGCGCCCGTTGGTGTCCCCGCCCTTCGCGTGTCGGGGTCGCGGCGGCCGGTCGCTCGTGTCGGCCACCTCGACCCGCACCCCGCCCTCGGCGGCGAACAGCATCCGCAGCACGGCCGGACAGCCGGTGTGCACCACGGCGTTGGTCACGAGTTCGGAGATGAGCAGCACCAGCGTCTCGGCGAGCGGCTCGTCGTCCCCTATGCCCGACCCGGCGAGCCGTGACCGGGCCCACCTCCGGGCTCGCCCCACCTCCGCCGGGTCCGGCCCGACCACCAACTGCACCTGAAGCACCTGCACCGCTCACACCATCCGAACCGGCGGACAACACACCTTCACGGAACGTGATTCCCTTGTGGGACAGCATGGTTGACGTACAGTCACCGCAACAAGCGCTTCGGGCATATTCCAGCGCGAAGGAGTACGCATGGTCCATACTGTGCGACGCACGCTGCGGGTAGTCGAACGTCGGGCGCGAGCGGCGGGCATTCCCGGGCGCGGAGCCGCCGCAGGGGCGACACCGGGACGATCCGGGCCAACGAGCACTCGCATCCCACGGAGCGTACCGGAGCCGGAGGCCGACTCCGGGCCGTGACGGCCCCGCCGAAGGACACAACCCGATATCGACGTTCCGTCACCCGCCGGACGCGCAGCGCCACAGCCCCGCCGCCACCGCCTCCTCCGCCCGCGCGGCGGGCATCCGCAGCTCGGCCCGCACCCAGGCCCGCTTCAGATGCAGGTGCACGTCCGCCTCCCAGGTGAAGCCCATCCCGCCGTGCACCTGGAGACAGTCCCGCGCGTTGCCGACGGCGGCCTCGTCGGCGAGGAGCTTGGCCCCGGCGATCTCGACGGGATCACCGGTGACGGACGCGGCCCACACGGCCGCCCGCGCGAGCTCCGTCCGCACGAGCATCCCGGCACACAGATGCTTCACCGCCTGAAACCCCCCGATGACCTGCCCGAACTGCTCCCGCTGCCGAGCGTAGGAAACGGCCATGTCGGTGGCGGCCTGCGCACTGCCCACCTGCTCGGCAGCCGTGAGGAGTGCGGCCTCCGTATCCGTTGTGGGCAGGCGTTCCGCAGGACGGAACGGGTGGGCACAACGCCCGGTGCCGGGCAACCGATGCAAGGGCGTCAAGGGGTCGACCGACCGCACCGGCACGGCACCGCCCGCATCCCCCAGCACCACATCGGCCGCGTCCAGCCAAGGGACGAGGCCCTCGTCCACGGAGGTCACCACGACGGAACCGTCCGCCGCCCCCGGCACGGCCCCCGCCGCAAGGTGCGTCGCGACCAACGGCCCCGGCAGCAACACCCTCCCCGCCTCCTCGAAGACGAGGACCGCCTCGGGGAGCCCGAGCCCCACACCCCCCTCCTCCTCCGGGAGCCGCAGCGCGAAGAACCCGGCGGCGCCGAGCTCCCGCCACAGCTCCCGGTCGAGCGACGGGGAATCCAGGGCAGCCCGCAACGCGCCCCGGCCGAAGAGGCGCGCGAGGAGTTCCCGTACTCCCCGCCGCAGCGCCCGCTGGTCCTCGGTGAGTCGGAAGTCCACGGCGGTCACCGGCCCTTCGGGAGGCCGAGGATGCGCTCGGCGACGATGTTGCGCTGGATCTGGGACGTGCCGGCCGCGATCGTGTACGAGAGCGAGGACAGCCGGTCGAGGGTCCAGTCGCGGCCGAGGTCGAGCGCGTCGGGCCCCAGGACGGCGGCGGCCGCGTCGTACAGCTCCTGGCGGGCGTGCGAGTAGTGCAGTTTGAAGACGGAGCCGCCCGCGCCGGGGACCCCGCCGGTCGCCTGGGCCTCGCTGACGTTGGCCTGGACGATGCGCCACAGGGCCTGGAACTCGGCGGAGAGCCTGCCGAGCCGGCGCCGCAGGACGGGGTCGTCCCAGGTGCCGTCCTTCCTGGCCGTGCGGGCGAGTTCGCCGAGGAGGCGGCGGCAGGCGACGACCTCGCCGACGAAGGCGGTGCCGCGTTCGAAGGAGAGCGTGACCATGGTGACCCGCCAGCCGTCGTTCTCCTCCCCCACCCGGTTGGCCACGGGCACCCGCACCTCGTCGAGGAAGACCTCGGCGAACTCGGTCGATCCGGCGAGGGTGCGCAGCGGCCGGACGGTGATGCCGGGGGCGTCCATGGGCATGGCGAGCCAGGTGATGCCCTTGTGCTTGGAGGGCGCCGCCCCCTGTCCCGTCTCGGGGCCTGTCCGTACGAGGAGTTCGCACCAGTCGGCGACCTCGGCGTGCGAGGTCCAGATCTTCTGTCCGGTGACGACGTACGCGTCCCCGTCCCGTACCGCCCGTGTGCGGAGCGAGGCGAGGTCGGACCCTGCGTCGGGTTCGCTGAAGCCCTGGCACCAGACCTCGTCGCCGCGCAGGATCGGCGGCAGCCACCGCTCGCGCTGTGCGGCCGTGCCCTCGGCGGCGATGGTGGGTCCGGCGTGGAGGAGGCCGACGAAGTTGGCGCCGACGTAGGGGGCGCCGGCGAGTTCGGTCTCCTCCAGGAAGATGAGGCGTTGGGTCGGGGAGGCGTCCCAGTGGGTGTCGGCGTATCCGGCGTCGTACAGGCGGCGTTGCCAGCCGCAGTCGTAGGCGCGGCGGGCGGGCCAGTCGAGCGGGTCGGGGCGTTCGGGGAGGCCGGGCAGGGTGGCGGCGAGCCATTCCCGCAGGCGGGCGCGGTAGGCCTCTTCCTCTTCGGTGCAGGAGAGGTCCATCAGACGATGCCCAGGTCCAGCATGCGGATGGCGTTGCCGCGCATGAGTTTGTAGACCGTCTCGTCGTCGAGGCCCCGGACGTGGTCGAGGGCGACCTCCTTGGTGCGCGGGAAGGTCGAGTCGACGTGCGGGTAGTCGGTCTCGAAGGTGGCGTTGTCCCTGCCCACCACGTCGAGCGAGGCGATGCCGTGCTTGTCGCGGAAGAAGCAGCAGAAGATCTGCCGGTAGTAGTACGTGGAGGGCGGCTCGGGGACGATGTCGCGGACACCGCCCCAGGCGCGGTGCTCCTCCCAGACGTCGTCGGCGCGTTCGAGGGCGTACGGGATCCAGCCCATCTGGCCTTCGCTGTAGGCGAGCTTGAGCCGGGGGAACTTGACGAGGACGCCGCTGAAGAGGAAGTCCATCATCGAGGCCATCGCGTTGTTGAAGCTCAGGCTGGCCTGGACGGCGGGCGGGGCGTCGGGGGACGCGGCCGGCATTTGGCTACTGGATCCAATATGCATGTTCACCACCGTCCCGGTCTCCTGGCAGACGGCGAAGAACGGGTCCCAATAGCCGGAGTGGATCGACGGCAGGCCGAGGTGGGTGGGGATCTCGGAGAAGGTGACGGCCTTGACCCCCCGGGCGGCGTTGCGCCGGATCTCGGCCACGGCCAGATCGATGTCCCACAGGGGGATGATGCACAACGGAATCAGCCGTCCGCCGCTGTCCCCGCACCACTCCTCGACCATCCAGTCGTTGTAGGCGCGGACACAAGCGACCGCCACTTCCTTGTCCTGGGCCTCGGCGAAGGTCTGGCCGCAGAAGCGGGGGAAGGTGGGGAAGCAGAGGGAGGCCTCGACGTGGTTGAGGTCCATGTCCTTCAGGCGGGCGGCGGGGTCCCAGCAGCCCCGCCGCATCTCCTCGCGGGTGATGCCCTCCAGGGTCATGTCGTCGCGGTCGAAGCCGACGGCGGCGATGTTGCGCTTGTACGGGAACTTGAGGTCCTCGTAGATCCACCAGTCGGTGGGCGGGCCCTCGGGGTCCATCGTGATCTGGTACTTGCCGGCGACGTAGGCGAGCTCGCCGATGCCGGCCGTGAGGGGGCGGGGCCCGCGGTCGCGGTACTTCTTCGGGAGCCAGGTCTCGAAGAGGTGGGCGGGCTCGATCACGTGGTCGTCGACGCTGATGATGCGGGGCAGTTCCGTCATGGACCCTCTCCCGGATTCGGCGGACCGCTTCCGGCCCGGTTCGACGGACCGCTTCCGGTCCGATTCCGCGGACCGTTCCCGGTCCATTTCTGATGACCCGTCAGATCTGTCGGCATCAGGCTAGCCCCGCACCCCTGGACCGACAAGCGCCGGACCTCTACGCTCGCCGCACCATCTGACGGAACGTCAGCCAAGAGGAGTACGGGATGAATGAGACCGCACACTCGCTCGGCGAGTCCCGCACGCTCTGGGAGCTCGTCGAACGCCGCGCCGCCCTCACCCCCGACCGGCCCGTCCTCCTCCAGGACGACCGCGTCCTCACCTTCGGCGGCCTCCGCGAGCGCGCCGAGCGCTGCGCCGCCGGCCTGTACGGGAGGGGCGTGCGCCCCGGCACGGTCGTCGCCTGGCAGCTGCCCACCCGCATCGAGACCGCCGTGCTCTCCTTCGCGCTCGCCCGCATCGGCGCCGTGCAGTCCCCGGTGATCCCCTTCTACCGGGACAAGGAGGTCGGCTTCGCGCTGCGCGAGTCGAAGGCCGAGTTCTTCGCGGTCCCCGGAATCTGGCGCGGATTCGACCATGCGGAGATGGCGAGGAGGCTCGGCGCGCGCGGGATCTTCGAGGCGTACTCCCCGGAGAGCCTGCCCGACGGCGACCCGGCCGTCCTGCCCCCGCCGCCCGCCTCCGGCACCGACGTCCGCTGGATCTACTGGACCTCCGGCACCACCTCGGACCCCAAGGGCGTCCTGCACACCGACCGCTCACTGCTCGCCGGCGGGTCCTGCCTCGCCCACGCCCTCCGGCTGACGGCCGAGGACGTCGGCTCGATGGCCTTCCCGTACGCGCACATCGCCGGGCCCGACTACACGGTGATGCTCCTGCTGTACGGCTTCCCGGCCGTGATGTTCGAACAGTTCGCGCTGCCGGAGGCCCTCGACGCGTACAACCGGCACGGCGTGACCGTCGCCGGCGGCTCCACCGCCTTCTACTCGATGTTCCTCGCCGAGCAGCGCAAACAGCCCGGGAAGCCCGTCATCCCCACCCTCCGCCTGCTCGCGGGCGGCGGCGCGCCCAAGCCGCCCGAGATCTACCACGCGGTACGGAAGGAGCTGGGCTGCCGGCTCACCCACGGGTACGGCATGACCGAGGTCCCCATGATCACGATGGGCGCCCCCGACGACACCGACGAGAACCTCGCCACGACCGAGGGCCGTCCGCCCGCCGGCATGGAGGTCCGGATCACCGACGACGGCGAGGTCCGGCTCCGCGGCGAGGCCGTCTGCCAGGGCTATCTCGACCCGGCGCAGACGGCCGCCGCCTTCGACGAGGACGGCTTCCTCATCACCGGCGACGTGGGGCACCTCACGCCCACCGGCCACCTGGTGCTCACGGGCCGGGTCAAGGACATCATCATCCGCAAGGGAGAGAACATCTCGGCCAAGGAGATCGAGGACCTCCTCCACCGGCACCCGGACGTGGGCGACGCCGCCGTCATAGGCCTCCCGGACGCCGAGCGCGGCGAACGCGTCTGCGCCGTCGTCGAACAGCCCCCCGGCGCCGCCCCGCTCGGCCTTCCGCAGGTCACGGCCTTCCTGCGGGAGGCCGGACTCTCCGTCCACAAGCTGCCGGAACAGCTGGAGGTGGTGGACGCGCTCCCCCGCAACGAGACCCTGCGCAAAGTGCTGAAGTACAAGCTCAGGGAGCGCTTCGGCGCGGCATCGGCACCGACGCCCCGGTGAGCGCCTCCCCCATGTCCTCGTACACGTCGAAGAGACGGCGGACGCCGAGCGCGGTGAGCACCCGGGCGACGTGACCGTTCTCGTCCCCGCGTTCCTCGGGAAGGATCAGGCGGAGCCTGCCGCCGCAGGAGCGGAGCAGGCGGCGGGACGCGATCAGCACGCCGACGCCGCTGGAATCGCAGAACCGCACGGCGGACAGGTCGATGACCAGGTCGTGCCGGCCGCCCGCGACGGCGTCGTGGACGCGGCGGCGTATCCGGGGGGAGGTGACCAGGTCCAGTTCCCCCCGGACGCTGAAAACCGTCCAGGAGCCGTTCTCGTCCTCGTCGACCTCGATCGTCGTCACGGACGCCGCCTGCCCCGCCAGAAACCGCCGAAACCCCCGGTCCCGGGGATGACGCTTTCCTTACCATCCGCATCCGCGTCAAGAGCGCACTTGCGGCAAACAGTCGTGCGTTGTCGGAGCGGCGCACTACTTTGGAGAAGAACCGGGACGGAGGGCCGCATGGCGATGGACACACCACCGCGCTGGGACCGCAGGATGCAGCAGCGGCTGGCGCGCGGAGAGGCCGCCGCCCTCGGCGAGTTCTACGACCGGTTCGCCGCCCTCGTGCACAGCCTCGCCCACCGGGTCCTCGACGACGACGCGGCGGCCGACCAGGTCACCCGCGAGGTCTTCGGCTACATCTGGGAGAACCCCGACTCCTACGACCCGAAGCAGGGCAACATGCGCTCGTGGGTCGCCAAGCTGACCCAGCGGCAGGCCGTGCACCGGCTCCGGCAGGCCGAGGCCCTGGCGTACGCGGAGACGGGGGTCGGCTCCGCCGAGGAGCTGGAGCAGAAGGTCCACCGGGCCACGGTCGCCGCCCGCGCCGACTACATCGTGACCTCCATGCCGGCGCCACTCCGCAAGGCGCTCGAACTGGCGTACTTCCAGCGCCGCGACTACCGCCAGACCGCCGCCGACCTCGGCGTCACCGAGGACGAGGCCCGCCGGCGCCTCCGGCTGGGACTCCAGCTGCTCTCCTCCGCGCACGCCCGCCCCCTCGAAGGGTCCTCGCCGCCCGGCTACGGACGGCCGCTGTGACCGGGGCGGCCGACGACGCGGACGACGTCGCACGCGCCCCCTGGATACCGGGACCGCGCCGTGCGGCCGACGACCACGCGGACCTGACGACGCGACTGCCGGAGGCTTCAGGCGCGGAGGCGGAAGAAACGGACATGGCGGAAACGGAGGAGCCGGAAGTACCGGACCTCAGTCACAACGTGCTCAAGTCCCTCCTCGGGGCCTGGGCGCTTTCGGCGTGCTCCGCCGGCGAGACCAGGGCCGTCGAGAACCACCTCACCGTGTGCGCCCCCTGCGCCGACGAGGCCCTCCGGCTCCGCGACGCCGTCACGCTCCTCCACGAGGACCGCGACCTGGACCTCGACCCGCTGCTCCGCTCCCGGGTCCTGGAGAACTGCCTGGGCCGCCGCCCCGCCCGCATCCCCGTCCCCGACTGGGTCACCCCGTACGACGCGGAGACCGCCCGGCTCGACGCGCTCCTGAGGGACATCGGCGAGTCCGAATGGCACGCCCCGGTACGGCTCAAGTGGTACGAGGAGGACCGCGTCGTGCGCCGCAAGGCCACCGTCGCGGGGGTCATCGGCCACCTCTTCGCCGTGGACGGCCTGGTGACGTCGGCACTGGGGCTGGACGATCCGCTGGGCGCGGGCGTGCCGGAGCTGTCGCCGACGGAACGGACGGAAGCGTTCTGGGCGTCGCTCGACCGGCCGCCGAACCGGTCCGTCCGGGGGCCGTGGCGTGACCAGTCGCACACGCTGATCCGGACGGTCGCCTTCGCGGGCCGAGGGGTGGCGGACCTGACCGTCACGTACAAGGACTTCGCCCTCCCGTTGAGGGACTCCCTCCTGGAGCGGGCCTTCGAGTGCTAGCTGCACGCGGACGACATCGCGACCGCGGTCGCCTACCCGTACGCGCCGCCCAGCGGCCCGCACCTCCACGGCATGATCGACCTCGCGGCCCGGCTGCTCCCCGGCGCCCTCGCCAACCGCCGGCGCACCGGCCTGGCCGGCCCCGCCAAGGAGCTCGTCGCGGCGGGCGCGCCGGGCCGCTCGCTCCACCTGGAGGTGGAGGGCGCGGGCGGCGGCCACTGGTACATCTCCCTGGACTCCCCCGCGGCGCTCGGCTCGCCGGAGCGGGCGGTGGCGCAGGTGGCGATGGACGGGGTCGAGTTCTGCCAGCTGATGGCGGGGCACATCACGCCGGAGGAGGCGGCGGCGGGGCAGGACGGCGACCGCGAGGCCATCAGGGACGTCCTCTCGGCGACGGCGTCCTTGAGCCGCCTGTAGCCCGGCGCCGGTGCCGGTGCCGGGGCGAGCGGGCCGCGCCTGGGGCCCGCCGTGCGGGGCCGCGCCCGGCGGGGCGGCGCCCCTGGCCACCCGCCGTGTGGGCAATCGTCCCGCCGGGGCGAGGGGGTCCCCCTGCTCGAGCGAAGCCGAGAGCTTGGGGGAGGGTGGGCACACGGGACGGCGCCCCTTGCCGGGCCCAGGCTTCCGCGCCAGGACCCGCACCACGTTGCGCGGCGCACAGGCCGGTGCGGGTCCAGGCGCGGGAGCCTCTGGCGCCGGCAAGGGCGCCGTTCCGTTGTGCCCACCCGTTCCGCCCCAGCGGAACGCATGCCCACAACGGGGGGGCGCGGGGGCGGGCCCCGCCCCGCAGGCGCGCGCCCACGCGAGGGCGGGGCGCCGGCCCGGTGGGGCGAGGGTTCGGGGAGTTACCCGAAGACGACCGTGCGGCGGCCGTTCAGGAGGATGCGGCGTTCCGCGTGCCACTTGACCGCCCGCGCCAGCGCCTGGCACTCCACGTCCCGCCCGATCGCCACCAGCTGGTCCGGCGTCACCTCGTGGCCGACGCGCTCGACCTCCTGCTCGATGATCGGGCCCTCGTCGAGGTCGGCCGTCACGTAGTGCGCGGTGGCGCCGATGAGCTTCACGCCGCGGGCGTGCGCCTGGTGGTAGGGCTTGGCGCCCTTGAAGCTGGGGAGGAAGGAGTGGTGGATGTTGATGATCCGGCCGGAGAGCTGCTTGCACAGGTCGTCCGACAGGACCTGCATGTAGCGGGCCAGGACGACCAGCTCCACGTTCTCGGAACGGACGAGGTCCAGGAGTTCCGCTTCCGCCTCCGGCTTGTTCTCCTTCGTCACCGGGATGTGCCGGAACGGGATCCCGTACGAGCCCACCAGCTCCTCGAAGTCCGTGTGGTTGGAGACGACCGCGACGATCTCCACCGGCAGCGCCCCGATCCGCGACCGGAAGAGCAGGTCGTTCAGGCAGTGGCCGAACTTGGAGACCATGAGGACGACCCGCATGGGCTGGTCGGCGCGGTTGATCTGCCAGTCCATGGCGAAGGAGTCGCCGACGGCGGCGAAGCTCGCCCGGAGTTTGTCGACCGTCACCGGCGTCTCGGCGGAGAAGTGGACCCGCATGAAGAAGAGACCCGTGTCACGGTCTCCGAACTGCTGGCTGTCCTCGATGTTGCACCCGGTGATGAAGAGGTAGCTCGACACGGCGTGCACGATGCCCTGCTTGTCGGGGCACGAGAGGGTGAGGACGTACTGGTCGGTCATCCCGTCAGCCTGCCACACGACGCCCCGCCGGGAGGCGGGCGTCCGTCAGGCGGAACGCCTCAGGACCGGGTCATGATACGGAGCACGTCGAGGGAGCGCGGGGGCGTGTCGGGGTCCTCGCCGTCGGCCTGCGCCATCCGTACGTGTGCCTCGCGGGCGGCGCGTACGGCTTCCGGCCAGCCGGGGTGGGCGATGTACGCGGTGACGGGGGCGTCCGGTCCGACCTGGTGCATGATGCGCAGCACCCGGAGGACGGCGACGTCGACGAGGGAGGCCTCGCCGGAGTCCCGGAAGATCGAGCCGACGTACTTCTCGGCGGACCAGTTGTCGAGCCAGGTGTCCTCGACGAGGCGGTAGACGGCGTCGGTGACGTCGCCGTACCCCTCCTGGCCGGTCAGCCAGGTGGTCTCGTGGAACACGGGGTCGGAGAGCATGTGCAGCGCCGAGCGCACGTTGCTGCGCCAGCGCCACCACGGCATGTCATTGAGCGGCATGCCGCCCATGGTGGAGGAGCGACGGCCGCGACGGGAAGAGTTAACCGAACCGGGGACCTGACCGGGGACTGGACTGGACACGTTTCGATCGTACGTTCCCTTGTCCGGTAAGCGGACTCGCCCCCTCCCCCCTCCGGTCGCCCACCCCCGCAATTCACCTTCACGTCACCCACCGTTGAACCGCGCTCACTCCCGCGTTACCCATGAGGCGGAAATGTGCATGCCCATGACCGGTAGGCGACTGACCTCACTCCTCGCGTACGTCACGACCGCGGCGACCGGAGCGTCGCTGCTCACCGGGTGTGGCGTGTTCCCTGGGGCCACGGGGGGCTCCAGGGAACCCGTCACGGTGATGACCTGGGCTCCCGACCAGACCCGAGCGACCAACATGCCCGGAATGCCCGCCATGGCGCAGACCTACGCCCGGTGGGTCAACGCCCAGGGCGGCATCGACGGGCACGAACTGCGCGTCCTGACCTGCAACGAGCAGAACACCACCGCGGGCGCCGCCGCCTGCGCCCGCCGGGCCGTGCGCGAGAACGCGGTCGCCGTCGTCGGCTCGTACAGCCAGAACGGCCGCGCCTTCATGGCCCCGCTGGAAGCCGCCGGCATCCCGTACATCGGCGGCTACGGCATCGCGGAGGACGAGTTCACCAGCCCGCTCTCCTACCCCGTCAACGGCGGCGTGGCCTCCCTCGTCGCCGGGCACGGCATGCAGCTCGCCGGCTCCTGCGACCGGGTCTCCCTCGTCCGCCCCGACACCACCGCGGGGGACAGGCTCCCCGAACTCCTCGACTCCGGCCTGCACAAGGCGAGCCACCGGGGCGCCGTCGACATCCCGGCCCTGGAGGACGCCGCCGAGTACACCGAGCAGGCGGACCGTGCCCGCAGCCGGGCGGGCGGCGAGAAGGGCTGTGTGACCGCCGTCCTCGGTGAGCGCACCCAGACCTTCTTCGACTCCTTCCGCCGCCTCCCCGGGCAGCAGGAGGAGAAGCGGGACAAGGACGCCGTCCGGATCTCCTCGGTCCTCGGCAGCGTCGACCAGCCCGTCATCGACCGCACCGGCGGCCCCCACAGCCCCTTCGAGGGCGCCTTCGTCACCGGCTGGTACCCCGAGGCGGGCGACAAGAGCTGGGCGCCGATGCGCAAGGTCATCCAGGAGTACGCCTTCGCCGACAACCGGGTCGACCCGGCCGACGCAGGCGTCCAGACCACCTGGATCGCGTACACGGTGCTCAAGGAGGTGATCGAGTCCCTCCAGCAGGACAGGATCACGGCCGAGGAGATCAGCCACGCCCTCGACCGGGGCGAGCGGATCGACACCGGCGGCCTCACCCCCAGCCTGCGCTGGAAGTACGAGGACATGCTCGGCGCCCCCGGCTTCACCCGGATCGTCAACCACGAGGTGACCTTCCAGGTGGTCCGCCAGGGGCGGCTCGTGGCGCAGAAGCCTGGTTTCGTCGACGTCGGCGAGACCGTCCTCAGCGCCCCGTGAGCCTGCTCAGAGCTGGGAGGGGCTCCGCTTCGGCAGTCCGTACTTCACGGCGGTCGGGTTCCACAGCCCGGCCGCCTCCTGCTTGGCGGTGGTGGCCTCGCCGCTCTTCGCGTCCCCCGCGGCCTTCTGGCTGGTCGACCGGGCGTGGCCGCCCTTGCAGGCCTTCTTGGCCTTCATCTGGCCGGCCCAGGCCGCGTAGTGGTCGTCGGCGGCGGCCGAGGCCTGCCAGGCCTTGGTGAGCGCCGCCGTCAGCACGGCGTTGTCCGGGATCTTGTCGACCGCCAGCGACTGGAGCTGGGTGATCAGCCCCCGTCGCTGCTGGGCGGCGCCCTGCAGATCGGCCGCGGCCTTGTCGAGGTTCTTGCACTGGTTGATGGAGGCGACCGAGTCGATCACCGTCTGACGGCTGCTGCTGCTGGTCGCGAGCAGCTTGCTGAGCTCCTGCGCCTGCGGCTCCGCCGGGTCGGCCGGCTTCTCCGTGGGGGCGGGCGCCCCGGTGGAGGGCGCGGCGGAGCTCGCCGCCACGTTCTGGCCGGGGGTCTTGGGGTCCTTCTCCTCGTCCCCGCCGCTGAGCAGCATCCCGGCGCCGAGGCCGACGACCGCGCAGCCGACGACGACGGCGGCGATCAGCGCGAGCGGCGACCTGCGGCGCGGCTCGGGCTCGTCGTCGTAGTAGGCGTCCTGGTAGGCGTACTGCTGCTGCGGGGGCTGCGGCGGCTGGTGGTGCTGGGTCTGCTGCTGGTACGGGGCCGGGGCCGGCTGCTGGTAGCCCTGCGGCGCGTGCGGCTGCTGGGGCGGCCGCGGGGCCTCCGTACGGAAGAGGCTGTCGAACTCGGCGGGCGGCTGCCGCTCGCCGGGCGTCTGCGCCGGTACGGGGGCGATGTACTGGGTCGCGTCCGAGGCACCGGCCGGGGCGGGCCCCTGGGGGGCGAGCGGGCCCGTGCCGAGGAACTGGGTGTCGGAGCCCCCGCCCTGCTGCGGCGGCACCGGGGCGATGTACTGGGTCGCGTCCGAGGCGCCGGCCGGCGGCGGGTAGCCGTACCCCGGCTGCGGAGGAGTGGCCGGTGCGCCGGGGCCCGGGTAGCCGTACCCCGGCTGCGGCGCGCCCTGGACCGGCGGCATCCCGCCCGGGACCGGCGCGATGTGCTGGGTCGCCTGCATGTCGGCGGCGGCCGGAGCGCCCGGGCCCGGGTAGCCGTAGCCGGGCTGCGGCGGGCCCTGCTGCGGAGGTATCGATGGCAGGTACTGGGTGGACTGCATGTCGGCGCCCTGCGGCGCCTCCGGGGGCAGCGGCTGCGCGGGCGGCAGCGGCTGCGCGCCCTGCTGCCCGCCCGTCTGGCCACCGGCGGGACCCCAGGCGCCGCCCCACGGCTGACCGCCGCCATGCTCCGGACCCTGTCCGTTCTGCGTCACCGGGACTCCCACCAATAAACCTACGGAATCGTCGGCTCACGCTACCGGGTGCCGACAGGGCTCCGCACACACGTGTGAGACCGGTTACACAACCCGTTTACGAAACGGACGGCGGTGTCCAGGGGCGTCCCGCCGGTCAGGCCGCGTACAGCTCCATCCGCGCGCCGAACTCCCGCACCACCGCCTCCCCCGCGTACGGCTCCAGGCGCTCCCTCAGATCCTCCAGGTACTCCGCGCCCCGCGACGACCGCAGCGTGCCGAGCAGTTCGAGCGCCTGCGTGCCCGTCCGGCAGGCCTGCTCCACCTCCCGCTGCTGGACCTGCGCCGAGGCCAGGAGCGCCAGGCCGATCGCGCGCCGCCGCGCCCGTGACTCCGGATGCCCGGCGATGGACTCCTCCGCCGCCCGTGCCGCCGCCTCCGCCTGCCCCAGGTCCCGGTGGCAGTGCGCCAGTTCGTCCGCGAGGTAGGCCGCGTCGAAGTGGGCGATCCACGCCGGGTCGTCGCCCGCCTCCGGATCGGCCCGGTCGAGCGCCCGTGCGGCACGGCCCGCCGCCGTCTCGAAGGCGCGCGCGTCGCCCATCAGCGCGTGCCCGCGCGCCTCCGCCGCGAGGAACATCGCCTCCGCGCGCGGCGGCACCTTCCCGCGCGCCCCTTCCTGCGCCGCCCTCGCCAACTGGGCGATCTCCCGCGGGTTGCCGAGCTGCGCGGCGAGGTGGCTCATCGAGGCGGCGAGCACATAGCCGCCGTACCCCCGGTCCCCCGCCGCCTGCGCGAGCCGCAGCGCCTGGATGTAGTACCGCTGCGCGAGCCCCGGTTCACCGGTGTCCACCGCCATGTACCCGGCGAGCTCGGTCAGTCGGGCGACCGCCGCGAAGAGCTGCCGGCCGACCGCCTCCCGGTACGAGCCCGACAGCATCCCCGACACCACGCTGTTGAGGTAGTGCACCACCACCGGCCGCACGTGGCCGCTGCCGAAGCGCCGGTCGAGGTCGACCAGCGCGGCCGTCATCTCCCGCACCGCCGCGACGTCCGCGACCCCGACGCGGGCCCCCGCCGTCCGGGCCACGTGCGTGTCGGGACCCGTGATCAGCCAGTCCCTGCTGGGCTCGACGAGGGCGGAGGCCGCGACCGCCGAGCCGTTCAGGAAGTCCCGGCGCCCCACGTCGCTGCGCCACAGCTCGCAGACCTGCTCGATGGCGCCGGGCACGGTCGGCGCGAACTGCAGCCCCACCCCGGCGGCGAGGTTCCGGCCGTTGGCCATGCCGACCTCGTCGATCGAGACCGTGCGGCCCAGCTTGCGGCCCAGTGCCTCCGCGATGATCCCGGGCGCCCGGCCCCGCGGCTGCTGGCCGCGCAGCCAGCGCGCCACCGACGTCTTGTCGTAGCGCAGGTCGAGGCCGTGCTCGGCGCCGACCATGTTGACCCTGCGGGCGAGGCCGGCGTTGGAGCAGCCGGCTTCCTGGATGAGCGCCTGGAGCCGTTCGTTGAGCTGACGCGGAACGAGTGGCCTGGCTGCCATGAGTACCCCCTGAGGCCGTGCGGTGATCACCGGAGAAGGGATCACTGCCCGGTTGATATCCGGTCAATGCCGATGTGAACACGCGAAACCGGACACGTCGGCTACGCGGCTGAAACCACCCCGCCGCCGGCGCCCCCACCTGTCCGTACCCACCCCCGCTCCCCTGGCCGCCGCGCGCCCCCGCCAGTGCACCCATGCGCCCCGCGTGCAGGATCGATGCGTCAACACGCCGACCGCCGCGCCCGTAACCCCAGGTGACGTGGGAAGTTGTGCTCACCGTGGAAGAGACCATGGGAGTCACGGAAGCCGCACAGATCCCCAAGCAGCGGGGCGAGCAGCTGCTGGACAGCGCCGTGCGGTACGCGGAAGAGCGGCACTGGGACGTGTTTCCCGGGACCTGGCTGGAAGCCGTCGAAGGCAGGGAGCGCTGCTCCTGCGGCGCGGACGCGTGCGCCGTGCCCGGCGCCCACGCGGTCAGGCCCGACTGGTCGACCCAGGCGACCGGGAGCGGGGTCGGGGCGCGGCGGATGTGGTCGAAGACGCCGAAGGCGTCGATCCTGCTGCCGACCGGCCGCACCTTCGACGCGATCGAGGTGTCCGAGTCGGCCGGCTTCCTGGCCCTCGCCCGCATGGAGCGCATGGAGCTGACGCTCGGCCCGGTGACCTGCACCCCGGACCGCCGCATGTACTTCTTCGTGCTCCCCGGCGCCGCCGCCAAGGTCCCGGACCTCGTCCGCAAGCTCGGCTGGGCCCCGGCCTCCATCGACCTCGTCACGCGCGGCGAGGGCCACTACGTGGCGGCCCCGCCCACCCGGATCGGCGGCTTCGGCGCGGTCCAGTGGGCGCGGCGCCCCACCCCGGCGAACCGCTGGCTGCCGGACGCGGAGGAGCTGATCAGCGCCCTCGCGTACGCGTGCGGCCGGGAGGCGGCGGAGGCCCGGAGCCGCGCGCAGTGACGCGGGGGCGCCGTCGACCGCGTTTGTAGGGTGGTCCCCGTAAGCATTACGGGGACCACTGAAGGGTTGACGGACCATGCCTGACCAGGCATTTGACGGAGCGTTCGACAGAGCGGGCACCGCACCGGGGGAAGGTGCGGTGCCCGCCGTGCGCGTCGAGGGGCTGTGGAAGCGCTTCGGACAGCAGATCGCGGTGAACGGGATCGACCTCGTCCTGCCCGCCGGCCGGTTCATCGGGCTCGTGGGGCCCAACGGAGCCGGCAAGACCACCACCCTCTCCATGATCACCGGCCTGCTGCGGCCCGACCAGGGGCGGATCCTCGTCGCCGGCCACGACGTGTGGGCCGACCCGGAGTCGGTCGCCCAGGTCAAGGCCCGCATCGGCATCCTGCCGGAGGGCCTGCGGCTCTTCGAGCGCCTCTCGGGCCGTGAACTCCTCGCCTACAGCGGCCGGCTGCGCGGACTGCCCGGTGCCGAGGTCGACAAGCGGGCGGCGCAGCTCCTCGACGTCCTCGACCTGACCGGCTCGCAGAACAAGCTGGTCGTCGACTACTCCACCGGCATGCGGAAGAAGATCGGCCTCGCCGCCGCGCTCCTGCACAACCCCGAGGTCCTCTTCCTCGACGAGCCCTTCGAGGGCGTCGACCCGGTCTCCGCGCAGACCATCCGCGGCGTCCTGGAGCGGTACACCTCCTCCGGCGCGACCGTCGTCTTCTCCAGCCACGTCATGGAGCTCGTCGAGTCCCTCTGCGACTGGGTCGCCGTCATGGCGGCCGGCCAGATCCGGGCACAGGGCCCGCTGGCCGAGGTCCGGGGCCCCGCGCCCTCCCTCCAGGCGGCGTTCCTGGAGCTCGTCGGCGCGAACGGCCGCGAGGCGGCCGGGGACTCGCTGGACTGGCTGGGCGGCGGGGCGGGTTCGGGCGGGGCCCGGTGATGAGCGCCTCCACCACCGCCCCCGCGCCGTCCCTCACGTCCGTCTTCGTACGGCTCAAGCTGTCGCTGCTGCGGAACGGGCTGCGGCAGTCCGGCGGGCGGACCGCCGCGTACATCATGTCGATCGTCTTCGGCGCCGCCTTCGCCGCCGGCATAGTGCTGGCCTTCGTCCTGCTGCGGGGCCACGCGGCCGCCGCCACCGTCGCGGTCCTCGTCGCCGGGGTCCTCGCGCTGTCCTGGACGGTCATGCCGCTGTTCATCCCGAGCGGCGACGAGACGCTGGACCCCTCGCGGCTCGTGATGCTGCCGCTGCGGCCCCGGCCGCTGGTGCGGGCGCTGCTCGTGGCCTCCCTCGTGGGCGTCGGGCCCGTCCTCACCTTCGTACTGGTCCTCGGCGCGGCCCTGTCCCTCGCGCACGGCGCGGCCGGCACCGTCGTCGCCGTCCTCGGCGTGCCGCTCGCGACCGTGACGTGCGTGGCGCTGTCCCGGTCCGTGGCCGCCGCCAACATCCGGCTCCTCACCTCCCGCAAGGGCCGGGACCTGGCCCTGCTGAGCGGCCTGGTCATCGCGGTCGGCATGCAGTTCGTGAACTTCGGCGCCCAGCGGCTCGGCCGGGCCGGGGGCCTGGACCCCCTGGAGCCGGTGGCGGCCGTCGTGGGCTGGCTGCCGCCGGCCGCCGCGATCGGCGCCGTCGACTCCGCGAGCCGGGGCGACCACGCGGTGGCGGCGGCCCGGCTGCTGCTCACGGCGGCGGTCCTCGTGGCGCTCGTGTACTGGTGGCGGCGGAGCCTGGTGCGGCTGATGGTCGAGCCGGACGGCTCCACGATCGGCGCGGCCTCCGACGCGGCCGCCCGTGACGGGTCCGGCGGCTCGGGGCTGCTCGCCCGGATCCTCCCGGCCGGGCGCACCGGCACCGTCATGGAGCGCAGCCTGCGGTACGTCTGGCGGGACCCGAAGACGAAGGCGGCGTGGGTGACCTCGCTCGCCATCGGCCTGATCGTGCCGCTCTTCAACGCCTTCCAGGGCGGGGGCTCGATCTACTTCGCCTGCTTCGCCTCCGGCATGCTCGGCATGCTGATGTACAACCAGTTCGGACAGGACACCTCGGCGTTCTGGATGGTCGCGCAGACCATCGCGACGCCGGCCGACGCGTACGCCGAACTCAGGGCGCGGGCCCTGGCCCTGCTGTCGATCACGGTGCCGTACACGGTGCTCGTGACGGCGGTGACGGCCGGTGTCCTCGGTGACTGGGGGAAGTTCCCCGAGGGCCTCGGCCTGGCGTTCGGCCTGCTCGGCGCGATGGTCGGGACGGGCGCGGTGACCTCGGCGCGCTTCCCGTACTCGGTCCCCCAGGACAGCGGCTACAAGAACGTGGTGCCGGGGCAGGCCGGGCTGGCCTGGATCTCGATCTTCGGCGGCATGATCACGGCGGCGGTGCTGAGCTCCCCGCTCATCGCCGCGACGATCTACCTCCACGTCTCCGACCGGCAGTCCCTGCTGTGGCTCCTCCTCCCGGCCGGACCGCTCTACGGCGCGCTCCTCGTCCTCGCGGGCCTCAAGCTGGCGGCCCCGCGCACGGCGGGACGCCTGCCGGAGATCCTGGCGGCGGTCAGCAAGGGGTAGGGGGACGAAGGGGCCCCGGGCGGGCGGACATCGCCGGCCCGGGGCGGCCGTCGGCCTTCGCTCGCGTCGCTCACGTCACCGACGCCAGTACGCGGGCGAGGGCGGCGTGGCCCGCCGGGCCCCAGGTCGGCTTCCCGCCCGGGAGGCCGCGTTCGCCGGCGCGGCCGATGCCGATGAGGCCGACCGCCCGGAGGAGGGCCCAGCCCCGGGCGCGGCGGACGGTCGCCTCGTCCACGCGCGCGTACGCCTCGAAGAAGCGCGGGCCCGCGCCCTCCGGCAGCAGCAGCCACGCGGCGGAGAGGTCCGTCGCCGGGTCGCCCGCGCAGAGCTCGCCGAAGTCCAGCACTCCGGCGAGGGTGCCGTCCGCGACGACGACGTTCGCGGGGTGCAGGTCCCCGTGCAGCCACACCGGCGGGCCCTGCCAGGCGGGGGCCGCGAGGGCGTCCTCCCACACCCGCCGCACGGCTCCCGGGTCGGCGGACGCGGCGAGGAGCGGGAACCCCTCCTCGAACCCCGCCGTGAAGCCCTCCAGGGGCACGCCCCGGTCCGGGTTGGCGGGGGCCTCCTCGGGCGCCTCGCGGTGGAGGGCCCGCAGGAAGCCCGCCAGGGCCCCCGCCGCGTGGTCGCCGCGCGTGAGGGGGGTGGCGTCGCCCGGCTCACCCGGGACCCAGCGGGCGACCGTCCAGAACCGGGGGAAGCGCGCGGACGGCTCCCCGGGGCGTACGGGGACGGGCACGGGCAGCGGAAGCAGCGGCGCCAGGGCCGGCAGCCAGCGGTGCTCCTTGCGCAGCAGGCCGGGGGCCCGTTCGGTACGGGGCATCCGTACGGCCAACTCGTCGCCCAGGCGCCACAGTTGGTTGTCCCAACCGCCCGGCACCGGCCGGATCGGCAGCTCCGCCAGATCCGGGTGCCGGTCCCGCAGCAGCGCCCGCACGAGACCCTCGTCGATGTCCATGCCGTCCCCCGTGATGGCTGTCCGTCCGATCGTCGACCGCCTTGGAGCGTACGCGTGGAGGACACCGCGACGACGACCCCGCCGGAGAAATCCCTTGCCCGAGGCGATCCGCACGGACGACCCTCCCCGCATGGACCTCTCACAGCACGCTCCCCTGGAACGCATCGAGCTCGACGGCGGTCTCACGCTGCGCGCGTTCGAGGGCGAGGCGGACCTTCCGGAGTTCTTCCGGGTCGTCGACGAGTCGGTGGAGCACCTGCGGCCGTGGATGCCGTGGGTCGCCGAGCACAGCCGGGAGAGGACCGCGCGGTTCCTGGCCGGGCGGGCGGAACTGTGGGCGAGCGGCGACCAGTACAGCTACGCGGTCGTGCTCGACGGGGCCGTCGTCGGGTCCTGCGGACTGCACCGGCACGACGACACCGTGGAGATCGGATACTGGCTGCACCCGGGCGCCACCGGACGGGGTCTCGCCACGCGTGCCGCCCGCGCCCTCGTCGAGCAGGCGTTCCGCCTTCCCGGCGTCACCGCCGTCGAGATCGTCCACGATGCCGCCAACCACGCCAGCGCCGCCGTCCCGGCCCGCCTCGGCTTCACCGACCACCTCCGCCGCCCCCACGAACCGGCCGCCCCGGCGGAGACGGGCGAGGACCGGGTCTGGCGGCTGAGCCGGTGAACGGGCTTCCCTAGGATGCGCGGATGGCGGGTTTCGACGGGGTGAGGGCGACGTTCTGGGGCGAGGGTCCGTACGGGGCCCCGCCGCCGCTGACCGACGCGGTCGTGCGGGAGGCCGAACACCGGCTCGGCGTCCGCCTGCCGGCGTCGCTCCTTGAGCTCCTGCGGGACCGCAACGGCGGTGTCGTGGCGGAGGCGTGGAACGCGTACCCCACGGACGTGCCGACCTCGTGGAGCGACGATCACGTCCCGTTCGACCTGATGAGGGGCATCGTCGAGGAGGACGGCGACCACTTCTCGATCCTCGACTCGCCCTATCTGGTCGAGGAGTGGGGGCTGCCGTCGCCCCTGGTCCTGCTCTCCGGCGAGGGTCACTGGTGGATCGCCCTCGACTACCGGACGTGCGGAGCGGCCGGGGAGCCGTCCGTCGCGTGGTTCGACCCGGGGGACGCGACCGAACTGCCGCTGGCCGGGGACTTCCGGACGTTCGTCGAGGGCCTGAGGGCCTCGGCGTCGTTCTACGACGGACAGGACTGACGGGGGCCTGACCGGTCGCCGAACCGACCGGGGTCCTCGGTCACCGCACCCGCCTGCTCGCGGGCGAGATCTGACAGGGAGACGGCCTTGCCGACACGTACGAGAACGGCCCTTCTGCTCGCGGTGGTCCTGACGAGCGGGGGCCTCACCGGCTGCTCGTCGCTCTCGGCCGTCATGGGCCTCGGCAGCTGCGAGGGCAGCGAGGAGCGGGTGGAGCAGCTCCGGTCGCTCGCCCTCCTCGACGCGCCGCCGGAGGGAGCCACCGAGGTCCGGGGGTACGAGGGCGTCGAGGCGGAATGCTGGGAGGACAGCGG
Source organism: Streptomyces sp. TLI_105 (assembly GCF_900105415.1). Lineage (GTDB taxonomy): Bacteria > Actinomycetota > Actinomycetes > Streptomycetales > Streptomycetaceae > Streptomyces. Next base: position 3,536,289 of record NZ_FNSM01000001.1, read on the forward strand.
CGACGCCGCGATCTCCGCCGACCACATGTACGTCCACCCCGGCACCCCCGCCGAAGTGATCCGGCACTACCGGACGGCGGCGGCCCGGGACGGCTGGCTCCCCGGCCCGTCCCGCCCCGCGCCCCCCAGGGTGCCGATCGACCTGTGCTTCACCCGCAACGTGAACGGCACCCCGACGATCCTGACCGTCTGGTCCCTCACCCCCGGGACCTTCGGCGCCTCGGAGGGCCACCCGTTTCCCCCCGAACTCACCACGGGCTCGGGCTTCCTCGTCGAGGCGATGGCGGACCCCGCGGGAGAGCCGATCGACTGCGAGGACTGACCCGAGGGCCTCCACCCCGTCGGGGCGGAGGCCCTCACGCTTCACCGGACCCGGATCAGAACGCGCCGTTCAGGCCCCTCCGGCCGGTGTCGTCCGGGGGATCTCGGGCTGTCAGGGGGTCAGGACCCCGTTCAGGAAGGGCTCCACGGCCTCGCTCCAGGCCTCCGGGTGGCTGTAGTGGAGGAGGTGGCCCGCGTCGGGGATCTCCGCGTACGCCCCGTGGGGCAGGACCCGGACCATCTCCTGGGCCTCCGCGCGGCCCAGCTCGCCGTCCAGGCCGCGGACGACGAGGGTGGGGCAGCGGACCTGGGCGAGGGAGTCCCAGTGGGCGTCGTGGACCCAGGTCTCGCGGGAGGTCAGCATCTGCTCCGGGTCGAAGACCGGGCGCCAGCCGTCGGAGTGCTCGGCCATCACCTCGGCGAAGAAGGCGCCCCGCGCCGGGTTCGGGGCCTCCACCCACGGGTCCTCGTCGCCGAACCAGCGGTGCACGGCCTCCAGGGACGGGAAGGGCGCGGGCCAGCCGCGGAACCAGTCCTGCCAGGCGCGCTGCGAGGCCGCGCCGAGGGCCGAGGCCCGCATGTCGCAGATGACGAGGGCGCGGACGAGGTCGGGGCGCTCGGCGGCCAGCTGCCAGGCGGTCAGGGCGCCCATGGAGTGGCCGACGAGGGTGACCGGGCCGAGGCCGAGCTGCTCGACGACGGCGGCGGCGTCCGCCACGTACGCCTCGCGCGTGAAGGGGCCGCCGGCGGGCTTCTCGCTCGCGCCGTGGCCGCGCTGGTCCAGGGCCACGACCCGGTGGCCGCCGGTGAGCCGACGGACGGCGGGGGCCCAGTGGCCGGCGTGGCCCATCAGCCCGTGGAGGAGTAACACCCCGGGAGCGGGAACCCCCGGCGCCTGCCGCGCCGGTGTCGCCGGGGCCTGCGGGGCCCGCGCGGGGCGGGGGACGGGGCGGCCGCCGGGGCGCACGGGGGTGTCCGGTCCGGGCTGCGGGACGATCCCGTGACCGCCGGGCCCGGCCGTGCGGGCCGGGCTCATGTGAGCCGGGGCCGCGGGGGCCGGCGTCGCGTGGGCCGGGGCCGTGTAGTCCGGCGCTGTGTGGACCGGGGCCGTGCGGTCCGGCGCCGTATGGGCCTGCGCTGTGTGGGCCGGGACCGCGTGGGCCTGCGTCGTGCGGTCCGGAACCGTGCGGTCCGGGGCCGTGCGTCCCGGGCCCGTGTGGGCCTGGGCCGCGTGGGCCCAGGCCGTGTAGTCCCAGGCTGCCAGCCGGACGCCGTCGGCCCCGGTGACGTCGAGTCGTCGCGCCATGGATCCGGCACCCCCTCTTTTCCGTCGAACCTCGCCAGACTATCGAACTCGCATTCGAAAATGCGCTCCTGCCGCGCAACACCCCTCGTTCGAGTGACAGGGCTCAAGGATTGATGCGCGCCGCCGAGGGGAGATCTTGAGCGGGAGGCGGACCGCTCGGGGAAAAACGGTCCGCGGGGAATGACCTTGAGAGCTCGGGGCTCCAGGTCAGCACAGGGGAGGACAGGCCCCGGCGCCGGAAGGCGCCGGGGCCCTCTGTCGTCCGTAGCCCTCATGGCCCCACCCCCGCACCCGCTCATCGCCCCGCTCGTACCAGCGTGGCACGACGAGGGCGCGGGCGTGGCGATTCCGGCGTAAAACGGGGCGCATGACGGTTCGTCGGCTCGCCGAGGCCGATCCGAGCCGATTCCGTGATCTCCCCGCGTACAACCGACTTCCCCGAACGTGGGTCAATTCGGTCATGCTCAGTCCACAAGTCCTCAGCAAGGGCGACCAGTACACGGTCCTCCGGCCCGATCGCCTGACCACGACGGAAGGCCGGCAGATCACGCACATACCGCTGGCCGCCGTCCAGGAGGTCCGGGCCGACGGCGACACGGCCGTGGAGATCGTCCTGACCGACGGGGTGACCCGGCGGCTCCCGGGCGGCAACGCGTACGCCGCCTCCGCCTTCCTCACCGCCCTGACCGCCGCCCTGCCCGAGCAGCGCGACCCGGCCGGAAGCGCCCTCGTCACGACCGAGGAGACCGGGCCCGTGATCAAGGTGTGGCAGGTGTGGGTCGGCGCACTGACCCTCCTCGCGGCCTTCGGCGGCTACGTGTGGTGGACCGGCTCCGCCCACGGCCCCGGAATGGGCTTCGCCGCCTTCTTCGCGGCGCCCGGGGTGCTCCTCGGCGGGCTGGCCTGCGCCGGCGTCTACGACAGCGTCAGGACCCGGGTGACCCTCCGCCGTCGCGGCATCACCGTCGCCGCCGCCCGGCACCACTACCCGAACGGCAAGCGGGCGAGCTACTACAAGTACACCGACACCAGCGGCAACGAGCACACCACCGGCTACGGATCCGGCCGCTCCACCCAGGAGATCCACATCGTCTACGACCCGGAGACGCCCTCGACCAGCGTCGCCGTCGAGCCGCTCTACTCCACCGTCGTGAAGCACGTCTTCTACGTGTCCGTCTCGCTCGCGGTCCTCGCGCTCGGCCTGTGGGGCGTCCTCGCCCCGTACCTCTGACGGCACCGACGGCACGGCGAGGGGCGCCCCGCCGCGACCGGCGGGGCGCCCCTCACTCCGTACGAGAAGGACTCAGCGCTTCGCGACGAACACGTGCGCCGCGATCTCCGCGTCCAGCTCCGCGGCCTCGCCGCTGCTGCCCACCAGGACACCGCCCGGCGACTCCGACACCGACACCACCGAGCCGGGCTGCACGCCCGCCCTCCGCAGCGTGTACATCAGCTGGGCGTCCGTCTGGATCGGCTCGCCGATCCGGCGGACGATCACCGTCTTGCCCCCGCTCGCGTCCAGATCGGCGAGCGACACCATCGAGTCGTCGAGGAAGGCCTCGGCCTCCGCCTTCTCGCCCAGCTCCTCCAGGCCCGGGATCGGGTTCCCGTACGGCGACTCCGTCGGGTGACGCAGCAGCTCCAGGACCCGCCGCTCCACGGCCTCGCTCATCACGTGCTCCCAGCGGCAGGCCTCGGCGTGGACCTGCTCCCACTCCAGGCCGATCACGTCGACGAGCAGGCACTCGGCCAGGCGGTGCTTGCGCATCACCCGGGTGGCGAGGCGCCGGCCCTCGTCCGTGAGCTCCAGGTGGCGGTCACTCGCCACGGCCACCAGTCCGTCGCGCTCCATCCGGGCCACCGTCTGGCTCACCGTGGGGCCGCTCTGGTCGAGCCTCTCCGCGATCCGGGCACGCATCGGGACCACACCTTCTTCCTCGAGCTCGAGGATGGTGCGGAGATACATCTCCGTCGTATCGATCAGTCCGGACATACGTGCCCCTCGATGAGTCGTGCGCTGGCCCTGCCGCAATTGTTGCGCATCGGGCCGACAACCGGGCCACGCCGGGGTGAGGCGGTATTGACAGAGCAATGGTCCAGACCGCACCGTGATCCGCGACCTCGGCGAGAGCGCACCACGGGAGCCGGGGCCCGCCACGACGAGAGGGAGCCGCCGCGATGGGCGAGAGCAAGCTGGCCGGACAGTTCTTCGACGCCGCGATCGGCCTGCTCAAGGAGGTGCGCGACGGGGACTCCGCCGAGATCGCCGCCGCCGGAGCCGCGATCGCCGCGGCCGTCGCGAACGGCAACCGGCTCTTCGCCTTCGGCGCCGGACACTCCTCGCTCGCCGCCCAGGACGTCGTCTACCGGGCCGGCGGCCTCGCCCTGATGAACCTGCTCGCCGTCCCCGGCGCCGTCGGCGTCGACGTCATGCCCGCCACCCTCGGCTCCGCCCTGGAGCGCGTCGACGGCCTCGCCGGAGCGGTCCTCGACTCCTCCCCCGCCAAGGCCGGCGACGTCCTGATCGTCATCTCCCTCTCCGGGCGCAACGCCCTGCCCGTGGAGATGGCCATGAACGCCCGCGCGCTCGGCCTCACCGTCATCGGCGTCACCTCCGTGGCGTACGCGACGGAGACGAAGTCACGGCACGTGTCGGGGACGTACCTCAAGGACCACTGCGACATCGTCCTCGACTCGAGGATCGCCGTCGGGGACGCGGAGCTCACCCACGAGGGCATCGAGGCGCCCTTCGCACCCGCCTCCACCGTCGTGACCTGCGCCCTCATGCAGGCCACGATGGCCGCCGCCGCCGAGGAGCTCGTACGCCTCGGCATCGAGCCGCCGCTGCTGCGCTCCGGCAACGTCGACGGCGGCCACGAGTGGAACGGCCGCGTGATGAACGAGTACGGCGACCGGATCTTCTTCCGGCACTGAGCCCCGGCCGGACCGGTCCGTGCCGGACCGGTCCCGCACGGACTAGACCGTCGTGTGCGGGGCCCTCCCCCGCGACGGGCCCGGCAGCTGGCTCAGGCCGATGCAGACGATGCCGGAGAGCATGAGGGCGAGCTGGCCGAAGAACCGGGCCTCCCAGGAGAGACCCCGCAGGACACCGAAGTACACCAGGCCCGGCAGGAAGGCGGCCAGGCCCGTCAGGACGGCCCCGGCGCCCATCAGCCGGGGCCTCGTGACGCGCCCGCGCGACCAGGGCGGGACCCAGGACATCCGGAACGTCACCACGCCCAGCACGACCGACAGCACTCCCAGGAGCATGCCCGCTCCCACCACCCACGCCATGAGATCCCCCTCTTCCGGTCCCACCGGAGAGCCCCATGGTCGTCCTGCTCCGCCGGGGCCGTCCATGCCGGAACCCGGCAGGATCCGGCCCCCCCTCGTTGCCGGTCAGGCGCGGTCCAGGACCTGCGTCACGCGCGTGAAGCCGTCCGCGCCGTGCCCCCGCTCCACCGCCCGGAGCGCCAGGGCCTCGGCCGCGCGCATGACGCTCGCGTCGATGCCGTGCGCCTCGGCGGCGTGCACCACGTGGCCCATCGTCGACACGGCCGAGGTGAGCGGATTGCCCTCGCCCGAGTACGAGCCGCCGTCCACGTCCTCGGCCCACTCCCGGAACAGCGGCGGCAGGATCGCCCCGATGCCCTGGGCGAACGGCGCGAGCTCCCGCGCCGGGATCCCCTCCGCGCGGGCCACCGCGAGGGCGTGCACGTACCCCGTCATCGACGTCCAGAAGATGTCGAGCAACGCCACGTCGTACGCGGCGGCCCGGCCGATGTCCTCGCCGAGGTGGGTGTGGGAACCGCCCAGCGCGTCGAGCACCGCCCGGTGCTCGCGGTACAGCGGCTCGGGCCCGCTGTGCAGGAACACCCCGGCGGGCGTCCCGATGGTCGGCGTCGGGGTCATGATCGCGCCGTCCAGGTAGCCGATGCCGTGCTCCGCCGCCCAGCGGCCGGTGTCACGGGCCCGCTCGGGGGTGTCGGCGCTCAGGTTGACGACGGTCCGGCCCTTGAGCGCGTCCGTGACGGCCGGCTGCCGCAGGACGGAGTCCGTGGCGTCGTAGTTGACCAGGCAGATCACCGTGAGCGCGCTCGCGGCGACCGCCTCCTCGGCGCTCGCCGCCAGGACCGCGCCGCGCGCGCCGAGGTCGCCCTCCCTGCCCGGGGTGCGGTTCCACACGGTGGTCCGCACCCCGGCGTCCAGGAACGCGCCGGCGAGGGCCCGGCCCATCGGGCCGAGACCGAGAACGGTGACGGAGGAGGACTGACGGGAAGAAGACATGGCTGAACTCCCTTGCACATACGTGGGTGACGAAAAGACCGGAGAAGGAGAGGGGCGCGGATGACACGGCTCAAGGCCCAGGACACGAACGTCTGCGGCGTGACGGCCGCGATCGCCGTGATCGACGGCAAGTGGAAGACGTCGCTGCTGTGGCTGCTGGAGTCGGGACCGCACCGGCCCGGCGAACTGCGCCGCAGGATCCCCGAGATCAGCGAGAAGGTGCTGACGCAGGCGCTGCGGGAGATGGAGACGGACGGTCTCGTGCACCGCGAGGTGCACGACGTGCTGCCGCCGAAGACCGTCTACTCGCTGACGGAGTTCGGGCGCGAACTGTCCGAACTGCTCGGCCCGTTGTCGGACTGGGGCCATCGCCGGCTGGACCGGATGACGGAGGCGGCCGCCGCCTCCTGAGGCCCGCGTTCCCCTCTCCTCCCGGGCCGCCACCAGGTTCTCCCGGGCGCCCGGCCCCGACAAGTACCCACAAAAAAGTGGGTGTACGGGAGGGCTAGGGAGTGTCGCCGAGGTCCAGGAAGGTCGCCACCCGGGACGCCACCGCCTCCGCGTGGACCACGTCCTCGCGCTCGAAGGGGGCGCGGCAGGCGGCCCGCAGGAACGTCAGGACGCCGAGGGTCCGGCCCCGGGAGCGCAGGACCACGCACAGGGCGTGGGCCGCGTCCCCCGGCCACTGGTGGGCCTCCGCCCACACCTCGGCGGTCCGGCCCGCGCTCGCCCGCACCGTGCCCACCCGGTCCCAGGCCTGGAGCGCCGGGTGCCGGGGCCCGTACCGCAGCGGGATGCCGCCGCCCACGACGGGCGAGGACGGGCCCGGGGCGGCGCCCGCCGGGGTGGCCAGGGTCCGCGTGAGGCGCCGCTCCCCCGCGGGGCGGTCCACGAGGGCGTGATCGGCGAACCCGGCCAGGGCGAAGTCGAGCAGGACCGTCGCCGCCTCGGCCGGGTCCTCGCACTCCGCGGCCGCCGCGCCCGCCCGGTGCAGCTGGCTCCACCGGAACCGCAGCCGGTCGGCCTCGCGGGCCGCGAGCCGCTCCTCCGTGACGTCCTGGAACAACCAGGCCACGCCCAGCGGCACCGGCTCCTCGGCCATCGGCGAGGACAGCAGCAGGAAGCCGCTGCGCCAGCACCGGCGCCGCTCCTCCGAGCCGGCCCGCAGGGTCACCCACACCTCGGCGGGGGCGGGCGGCGTGCCCTCGGCCAGGACGTGCTGGAGGGCGGCCTCCAGCTCCTCCGCGCCGTGCACGACGACGTCGCCGAGGGGCCGCCCGAGCAGGGCCGTGCGGCCCGTCCCGAAGGCGCGGGCCGCGTGGGCGTTGACCATGGCGGGGCGCAGGTCGGCGTCGACGAGGACGACGCCCCAGGAGGCGTCGTCGAAGAGGGCCTCGCTGAGGGCCACGGACCGCTCCAGGTCGAGCTGGACGTGGACCTCGCTGAACGCGCAGTACACCCCCGCCGGGCTGCCGTCCGCGCCGCGCACGCCCGCGGCCTGGCTCCGCACCAGGACGCGCCCGCCGTCCTTGCGCAGCAGCACGAACTCGTGGACCTGACGCCCGGGACCCTTCATGGCCCTCATCAGCCGGCCCAGGGTCTCCTCGGCGTCCGCGCTCCGCGCCGCCCACCCCTCGAACCCGCGGCGCCCGACCGCCTCGGCGGCGGACCAGCCGAGGATCCGCTCGGCCTCCCGGTTCCAGTGCGTGATCGTGCCGTCGGCGTCGAACGCGCAGAGCGCGGCGTCCATCCCGTCGAGCAACGCGGCCAGCAGATCCGCCCCCGGGACGGAGACGGCGTCGCTCGTGGCCTCTGTGAATGCGCTCATCCAGGCACCCCCCATGCTGCGACCATTCAACTGGAACGTGGTGCAGAGCACATCACCTTCGTGCAAATCATTCGTTTCGAATCACCCGCATAAATCGCTTGAGCGGGGGGGCGGACCGTTCGTAGTGTGTGAGTACACGCGAAAGGAGGTGATCCGAAAAAATGGTTTCTTTTCGGACTCGTGAGGTGGCTGCGGGCTAAGGCCTGACAGTCGCACTCTGTGCACCTCGGCAGGCCTTCTGCCGAACTACTACGCAGTCACCCGCCCCGTGGGCCGCCGGTAAGTCCGGCCGGCTCTCGTCCGAACTCGCGAGCGGACGGGACCAAGGCCCACGGGGCGCCTGCATGTCCGCGCCCCATGTGCTCGCACTGCCGAAAACCAACGCATTGACATGCTCCCGCCCTCTACGGGACAAGGACTCCGGTCCGGGTCGCCAGACCCTCCCGGCGGCTTCCTGCTTCAACGCGCTGCGCCACAGCTTTCGCTCTGGTCTTACCGGCGCTCGGCAAGGCGTTTCGCGTCTCCGCCTGTCCAGCGGCGACGATACGGCGTCCTTCGAACAGGACGTTCTTTCCCGCGTTGTGATCACGGTCGTGCACGGATCCACATCGCCCGCACGTCCACTCTCGGACATCGAGCGGCTTGGGCCCGTCCCGATGACCGCACACCGAGCAAAGCTGCGAGGAAGGGAAGGCCCGGTCGACCTTCACGAACGTCCGGCCGTGCTTCGCTGCTTTGTACTCCAGCATGCCGACGAACGCGGCCCATCCGGCGTCGTACACGGACTTGGCGAGCCACGTGCGCCCCATGCCTCCGACAGGGAGCGTCTCCACGTACACCGCTTGGTTCTCGCGGATGATCCGGGTGGAGAGCTTGTGGTGCCAGTCCCGCCGCTGATTGGCCACGCGCGCGTGTTGCCGTGCGATCCGCTTCCGCGCCTTGGCTCGGTTGCGGCTGCCCTGGACCTTTCGGTCAAGGGACTTCCGCATGCGCTTGAGCTTCTTCTCCGCCCTCCTGAAGAAGCGAGGGATGTCGATCTTGGAACCGTCACTCAGCACGGCGAAGTGGCGCAGCCCGAGATCGATGCCGGTGTCGGCCCCGGCCTCGGGAAGGACCTCCGGAGCGACTTCGACGACGAATGAGGCCCAGTAGCACTCCGCCGCGTCCGACGTGATGGTCACCGAGGTCGGCGGTGCCGGCAGAGGCCGCGACCAGCGCACCCGCAGCTCGCCGACCTTCGCCACGTACAACCGGCCGTTGCCTCGGAAGCTGAATCCGTTCGCCGTCAGCCTGATCGACTGGCGGCGGTCCTTCTTGGACTTGAACCGAGGTGCGGCCACCTTCGGCCCTCGGCGTTTGCCGGTGAGGGAGGAGAAGAAGTTCCGGTAGGCCGTATGCAGGTCACGTAGGGACTGGACGAGCACCACTGATGAGACCTCGCCGAGCCACGCTCGTTCGTCGGTGCGCTTCGCCACCGTGACCACCTGCTTCTGCAGCTCGCCGTCCTTCACGTACGGCAGTCCTGCAGCGTGTGCCTCCTGCCGCACCCGAAGCCCGTCGTTGAACACCACACGCGCGCATCCGAAGGCCTTGGCCAGCGCCGCGCGCTGAGCAGGGTTCGGATACACGCGGTAGTTGTATCGCAACTGCATGCACCGACCGTACGGAGCAGCGAGGTCCCCTCCGCCTCGCAGAAACGTTCATCGTGATGCTCGCCACATACCGACCGTCAGGGCGCCAGGCGCTCCACCCGCCACGTGCCGTCCGTCTCGTGGACGTAGCGCAGGCGGTCGTGGAGGCGGTTCTCGTGGCCCTGCCAGAATTCGACCGTCTCGGGGACGACGCGGATGCCGCCCCATTCCGGGGGGACCGGGACCTTCTCGGGTTCGGGGTAGCGGGCGGCCAGTTCCTCGTAGCGGGCGAGGAGGTCCGCGCGGGACGGGATCACCGTGGACTGGGGGCTGGCCCAGGCACCGAGCTGGGAGCCGTGGGGGCGGGTGCGGAAGTAGGCGACGGTCTCGTCGCGGCCGACGCGGGCCGCGCGGCCGGTGACGATGACCTGGCGGGCCAGCGGGTGCCAGGGGAAGAGCAGCGAGACGTAGGGGTTGGCCGCCAGCTCCTTGCCCTTGCGGGACTCGTAGTTGGTGAAGAAGACGAAGCCGGCCTCGTCGTAGTGCTTGAGGAGGACCGTTCGGGACGACGGGCGGCCTTCGGGGGTCGCCGTCGAGACGATCATCGCGTTCGGTTCGTGGATCGCCGGATTCGCGGCGGTCTCCTTGAACCAGCGGGCGAACTGTCCGATCGGTTCGGGGGCGAGGTCGGCCGCGGACAGCTCCGTGGTGCGGTACTGCTCGCGCATGTCGGCGGGATCCAGGGCGTCGGTCACAGGGCCATCCTGCCGCAGCGCCCCAGTTTGCCCGGCACCACGGGGCGTTAATCCTCTCTTGCCGAATCGGCGCAGTGTGCCGGATGTCACGCTTCCCCGCATCATCGGAACCGTACAGACTCTTCCGCTGGATGACTGTTGATTCCCCACCATCGACCAACACGGTTGATCGATCATCGATAGAGGAGCCGCCTGATGTCCGACTTCGTACCCGGGCTCGAGGGAGTCGTCGCGTTCGAGACGGAGATCGCCGAACCCGACAAGGAGGGCGGCGCCCTCCGCTACCGCGGGGTCGACATCGAGGACCTCGTCGGCCACGTCTCCTTCGGGAACGTCTGGGGCCTGCTCGTCGACGGCGCGTTCAACCCGGGCCTGCCGGCCGCCGAGCCGTTCCCGATCCCCGTGCACTCCGGTGACATCCGGGTCGACGTGCAGTCCGCGCTCGCGATGCTCGCGCCCGTGTGGGGCCTCAAACCGCTCCTCGACATCTCCGCCGAGCAGGCCCGCGACGACCTCGCCCGCGCGGCCGTCATGGCCCTCTCGTACGTCGCGCAGTCCGCGCGCGGCCAGGGCCTGCCGATGGTCCCGCAGAGCGAGATCGACAAGGCGGAGTCCATCGTCGAGCGCTTCATGATCCGCTGGCGCGGCGAGCCCGACCCGAAGCACGTCAAGGCCGTCGACGCCTACTGGACCTCCGCCGCCGAGCACGGCATGAACGCCTCCACGTTCACCGCGCGCGTCATCGCCTCCACCGGCGCGGACGTGGCCGCCTCGCTCTCCGGTGCCGTGGGCGCCATGTCCGGCCCGCTGCACGGCGGCGCGCCCTCCCGCGTCCTCGGCATGATCGAGGAGATCGAGCGGACCGGCGACGCCACCGCGTACGTGAAGCAGGCCCTCGACAAGGGCGAGCGCCTCATGGGCTTCGGCCACCGCGTCTACCGCGCCGAGGACCCCCGCGCGCGCGTGCTCCGCCGTACGGCCAAGGAGCTGGCGGCACCGCGCTTCGAGGTCGCCGAGGCCCTGGAGAAGGCCGCCCTGGAGGAGCTGCACAACCGCCGCCCCGACCGGGTCCTGGCGACGAACGTGGAGTTCTGGGCGGCGATCGTGCTCGACTTCGCCGAGGTCCCGGCGCACATGTTCACGTCGATGTTCACGTGCGCGCGTACGGCCGGCTGGTCGGCGCACATCCTGGAGCAGAAGCGCACCGGCCGCCTCGTGCGCCCCTCGGCCCGCTACACGGGCCCCGGCCAGCGGAACCCGCGCGAGGTCGAGGGTTACGCCGACATCGCCGGCTAGGACCGCCGGACCTCGCGCGGGCGGTCCGGGCCGACCCCGCACAGGTGGTCCGGGCCGACCCCGCGCGGACAGCCCGGGCCGACCCCGCACAGGCGGCCCGGGCCCCGCCCGTGGCGCCGGGGCCCCGCCTACACCAGCTGGGCCGGCTGCTCCTGCGCGAGCAGCAGGTCCGCGTGGTGGCGGGCCGTGGTCAGCGGGTGGGCGCGGAGCTTGCCCTTCAGTTCGTTGCGCCCGTACTCGGCGAACAGCGGGTTCGCCGGGTCGGCCGTGACGCCGGGCGCGCGGTCCGCGAACGGGAACTGGAGCGGCGTGATCCGGGCGTCGAGGCGCGGGTTGTAGAAGAACGGCACGGAGAATCGTTCCGTCGCCCCGGGCGGCGAGACCACCCGGTGGTTCGTCGCGATCAGGTAGCCGTTCGTGGCGACCTCCAGGAGCTCGCCCAGGTTGACGACGAAGGCGCCCGGGAGCGGCGGCACGTCGTGGAACCTCCCGTCCTCGCGCTGCACCTGGAGGCCGCCGACGTGGTCCTGGAGCAGCAGGGTGAGGAAGCCGTAGTCCTTGTGCGCGCCGACGCCCTGGTCGTCGCCCTCGCCGCTGCTGCCCGGGTAGCGCACCAGCTTGAGGTGCGGGTGGGCGCGCGGGCCGAAGATGTCGTCGTAGAAGTCCCGGGGCGCTCCGATGGAGGCGAGCAGCTCGTGGAGGAGCCGCTCGGCGACGCCGCTGAGGCGGTCGATCCAGTGCAGGGCGGCCGTGCGGAGCTCGGGGAGGGCGGCGGGCCACTGGTTGGGGCCTTCGAGCCACCAGTACGGGGCCTCCCAGGGGCCGGGGTCGCGGGCGGGCCGCTCGGCGCCGATGTCGAGCTGGTCGCGCCAGTCGCGGGCGCCGCCGGTGCGCTCGTCGCCGATGCGCGTGTAGCCGCGGAAGTGCGGCGAGTTGATGTTGTCGAGGGCGAGCCGGTCGGCCTCGGGCAGGGCGAAGAAGGCGTGCATGGCCGAGGTGAGGGCCCGGGTCTCGGCCTCGGTGATGCCGTGCCCGATGAGCTGGAAGAAGCCCACGTCGTGGGCGGCCGAGTGGAGCTGCGCGTGGAGCAGCCTCCGGGCCTGGGGGTCCCGGTCTGCGGCCGAGAGGTCCACGATGGGGAGCTGCGAGGAGTACGAGCTGTTCGTCATGTATGCATCCGCGGGGTATACGGGTGCCCGGGGCGGCCGCCGAGGGTGGGGCGGGGGCCACGGGTGCCGGTCGGCTGGGGCTCTGAACGAGGGACCGCGGGGGTGTGGAGTGGTACCCCGGAAGGTCAGGCGGAGCGGCGACAGCCCATGCTCGTGACGCGGACGTAGTCCACGTGGCGACGGCGTACGAGCAGAGGCATGGGGTCAGCGTACTGCGGTGGCGGGCGGGCCACTGTGGTCCCCGTCACGTCCCGTGCCGCGATGGCTCAAAGTCTGTTCAAACCGGCGGGCTTGCGCGAAGATCGCCGCCATTGCCTGGTGAGTACACGCCAAGCTTCCCGTCGTCGCATCCCATCGCAGGAGGATGTCCATGACCCGCCGCACCTCTCGTGGCCTGGCCGCCGCGGCCGCCGTCACCGTGGCCGCCGCCACCGCGGCGCTGCTCCCGTCCGCGGGAGCCTCCGCCGCCACCGCCGCGCCGCAGGCCCGCGTCTTCATGGTGAACCCGGTCCAGTCCTCGGGCGACCAGACCCTCACCGACCACAAGGACGCGGTGAGCGACATCCCCGCCTCCGCGTACGCCACCGTCGCGCTCCGCAACCTGGACGCGAGCGGCGCCCTGTCCGGCAAGTGGGCCGCCGTCCGCTCGGAGACCGGCAACCCGGCGAAGGCCGCCGACGCCGCCTCGTACGACCGCTCCGACGACGAGTTCGAGCAGGTCATGGCGTACTTCTGGGTCAACGAGGCGCAGGAGTACCTCCAGGGCCTCGGCTTCGGCTCCGAGCTGCGCGGGGCGAACGACCGGGTGCAGCCGGTCCGCCTCAACCAGTGGGGCGCCGACAACTCCTTCTTCACCGACAAGAAGGCCGAGATCCGCTTCGGCAAGGGCGGCGTGGACGACGCCGAGGACGCCGAGGTCATCGTCCACGAGTACGGCCACGCCGTGCACAACGCCCAGGTGCCCGGCTTCGGCTCCTCCCCGGAGGCCGGCGCGATCGGCGAGGCCTTCGGCGACTACCTGGCCGTGGAGGTCGGCTCGAACGCGGACGCGAAGTACGGCTGGCCGATGAAGACCGACCTGGCCTGCGTCGCCGACTGGGACTCCACGGGCTACAGCGCGGCCCCGCACTGCCTGCGCCGCATCGACGGCACCAAGACCTACGCGGACCGCGTGGGCGAGGTCCACGCGGACGGCGAGATCTGGTCCCGGGCGCTCTTCGACATCCGGAACAAGCTCGGCGCCCGCACGGCCGACCGGATCATCGTGAACGCGCAGTTCGGCTTCGCCGCCGACACCAGCTTCGAGGACGCGGCCCTGACGACGGTCGCGACCGCGCAGAAGATGTACGGCACGCAGGCCGCGGCCGCGGTTCGCGATGCCTTCCGCGCCCGCGCGATCCCGGGCGTCTAGTCGCTCAGTGCCTCGCTCACCAGCCGCGCCCACTGGGACACCACCCGTTCCCGGCGGGCGCGGTCGTCCGTCAGGAGGGTGGCGAGGCCCAGGCCGCGGGCCATGTCCAGGAGGCCCTGGACGGTCTCGCGGACGCCGGGCCGTGACTCGTCGGCGCCCAGGACCTCGACGGCGATGCGGTGGGACTCGCGCCCGACGCGGGCCTCCAGCTCGGTGACCCGCTCGCGGAGCTGCTCCTCGCCGGAGGCGGCGACCCACAGGTGGAGCGCGGCCCGGAAGAGGGGCCCGGTGTAGAGGCCGACGAGGGCGGCGACGGCCCGTTCGCGGTCGTCCGTACGGACCGCCCGCAGGGCCTGCGAGCGTTCCTCGGCGACGTACTCGACGGCGGCCGTGAAGAGGTCCTCGCGGGTCGGGAAGTGGTGCTGGGCGGCGCCGCGGGAGACGCCGGCGCGTTCGGCGACGACGGCGACCGTGGAGCCCGCCCAGCCGTGCTCGGCCAGGCAGGACACGGCGGCCTCCAGGAGCCGCTGCCGGGTGGCGCGGCTGCGGTCCTGCTTGGGGTTCCGTTCGGGCTTGGGATGCCGTCCGGGCTTGGAGGTCCCGTCCGGCTTCGGCTGATTCTGTGCGGTCAGAGCCGCCATGCGGGGTCCCGTCGTTCGAGGAAGGCCGTCATCCCCTCGCGCGCCTCGGCGGAGGCGAAGAGCGTGGCCGACCTCTGCACCAGGTCCTCCGCGTCGCGTTCGAAGGTCTCCAGGACTCTAGCGGTGACCAGTCGTTTCGCCTCCCGCAGGCCCTGCGGGGAGCCGGCGCGGAGGGCGTCGAGGATGCCGGGAAGCTCCCCGTCCTCGGCGGTCACGAGGCCCATGGCGACCGCCTCGGGGACCCCGAAGCGCTCGCCCGTCAGGTAGTGCCGGGCGGCCGCGCGCGGGTCCAGCCTCGGCAGGAGGGTGAGGGAGACGACGGCGGGCGCGACCCCGATCCGTACCTCGGTGAGCGCGAAGTCCGCCCCCTCCCCCGCGAGGACGATGTCCGCCGCGCCGAGCAGGCCGAGGCCGCCGGCGCGGGTGTGGCTGCCGGGGGTGACGTGGGCGACGACCGGTTTCGGCAGCTCGACCATCTGCCGGAGCAGGTCGACGAAGGCGTACGGGCTGGGCGGGGCCTTGAGGTCGGCGCCCGCGCTGAACGTGGAGCCGGTGTGGGTGAGGACGACCGCCCGTACGGCCGGGTCCTTGCCGCAGGCGGTGAGCGCGTCGGCGAGCTCGGTGACGAGCGGGGCGGAGAGGGCGTTGCGGGTGGCCGGGGAGTTCAGGGCGAGGGTGGTGATGCCCCGTTCCTCGGTGACGTCGATCAGGTTCACGTGCGGTCCCTTAGCTGTCGGCGGAGGATTTTTCCGGACGCTGCCCGGGGAACGGCGTCGATGAACTCCACGGCGCGGACCTTCTTGTACGGGGAGACCCGCGCGGCGACGTGGGCGATGACGTCCTCGGCGGTGAGGCCGGGCGCGGACGGCTGGCGGACGACGTAGGCCTTGGGGATCTCGGTGCCGTCCGCGTCGGTGACGCCGATGACGGCGGCGTCGGCGACGCCCTCGTGGGTGAGGAGGAGCGCTTCGAGTTCGGCGGGGGCGACCTGGAAGCCCTTGTACTTGATCAGTTCCTTCACCCGGTCGACGACGAAGAGCCAGCCGTCCTCGTCGACGCGGCCGATGTCGCCGGTGTGCACCCATCCGTCGGCGTCGATCATGGCGGCGGTGGCGTCGGGGCGGCCGAGGTAGCCCTTCATGACCTGGGGGCCGCGGATGGCGATCTCGCCCTCCTCGCCGGGCGCGGCGTCCTTCGCGGGGTCGTCGAGGGAGAGGATCCGCATCTCGGTGGAGGGCAGCAGCCGGCCGACGGTGCCGGGCGGGGGCTCGGTGGCGTCGAGCGGGGTGACGTGGGTGCCCGGGGACAGCTCGGTCATGCCGTACGCCTGCCGGACGGGCGGCAGGCCGAGCCGGGTGGAGCAGGCCTCGGCCAGGGCGGCGTCGAGGGGGGCGGCGGCGCTGACGATGTACTCGAGCGAGGACAGGTCGTAGTCGGCGACGGCCGGGTGCTTGGCGAGGGCGAGGACGATCGGCGGAGCGACGTACAGGCCGTTGATGCGGTGCTTCTGGATGGCGCCGAGGAAGGTGTCGAGCTCGAAGCGGGGCAGGACGACGACGGTGGCGCCCCGGCGGAGGGGCGCGTTCATGAGGGCGGTGAGGCCGTAGATGTGGAAGAAGGGCAGGACCGCCAGGATGCGGTCCCCCGGGCCCATCGGGATCAGCGGCTCCAGCTGCGCCAGGTTGGTGGCGATGGAGGTGTGGGTGAGCATGACGCCCTTGGGGACGCCGGTGGTGCCGGAGGAGTACGGGAGGGCGGCGACGTCCTCGTCGGGGTCGACGGTGATCTCGGGGACGGGTCCGGTGGAGGCGAGGAACTCCTGGAGCGAGCGGACTCCCTCGCCCTCCGGGGCCTGGTCGCAGACGAGGATCTCCTCGATGCCGCCCGCGAGTTCGGCGGCGGCGCGGGCGGCGGCGAGCAGCGGGGAGACGGTCACGATCCACCGCGCGGAGGAGTCGCGGAGCTGCTTGGCGAACTCCTCGGGCGTGGCGAGCGGATGAACGGTGGTGACGGAGGCACCCGCGCGCGTGGCGGCGTAGAACGCGACCGGGAACAGGACGGTGTTGGGGCTGTGCAGGGCGAGGACGTCCCCCTTGCGCACCCCGGCCTCCGCGAGTCCGGCGGCCACCCGCCGGTGGAAGGCGTCGACCTGGCCGTAGGTGAGCGTCAGCTCCCCGGCCCCGTCGACGAGGGCCGGGGTGTCCCCGTACGCGGCGGCGCGTCCGAGGACGGCGTCGTGGATGGGCAGGGAGAGGGCGGGAACGGCCTCGTACTCGCTGTGGAACACCATGCGTGGGCCCCCTGGAGAGGTGAAAGGTGGTCGCCAGGATCGCTGCTGCGGGCGGGACTTGGGGAGACCTTGTCAGCCCTCCGAAAAACAATCAAGCGTGCCTGCATGGTTTGTGGCCGGTGGGTCAGCGTTCGCAGGCCACTCCGTCGCCGTCGCGGTCGAGGTGGCTGTCGTAGCCGGGCTCTCCCCGGTGGATGGGGGCGGCGCCGGCGGCGCGGACGGCGGCGCAGTTGGCGTAGGAGACGTCGGCGGGGGCCTCCTCCGTGGTCTGCGCGGGCTCCGGCTCCTCGGTGGTGGGCTCCGGCGCCGGGGTGCGGGTGCGGGCGGGCTTCGGGGCGGAGGTCCGGGGCGGGGTGGTGGTCGGCTCCGGGGTCGGCGCGACGGTGGTGGGCGTCGGCTCCGGGGTGGGCGCCTCGGTGGTCGGGCTCGGCTCGGGGGTGGTCGGGGCGGTGCTCGGCGCGGTGGGCGTCGGGGTCGCGGAGGCCGTCGCCGTCGCGGCGGGCTTCGGGGCGTCCGTGCCGTTCCGCTCCGGGTCGTCGACGGCGAGGGCGATGAGGAACCACAGGGCCGACAGGACCGTGGCCACGATCTTGGTCCGGCCGCTCCAGCGGCTCAGCCAGGCCAGGGCTATGCCGCCCGGCGGGAAGATCACCAACAGGGTGACGACCAGGGCGGGATGCTGCCACCAGCGGCGGGGAGGCGTCCACGGCGGCGGGGGCTGGTACTGGTGGGTGTTCTGGTGCACGCGCGTCTCTCCCGGGACTCAAGGCGCTCGGACGTGAGCGAAATGCAGGGATCGTACACGCGTCCTTCACAACCGGAGGCGGAATCAACCGAGATGGGACGTCAGGCGCCGGTCCAGGGCCCGCTGGCCCCCGGCGAGCCAGCGGACCGGCCAGTGGAGGAGCACCGCCAGGCAGAGCAGCCACCCGAGGCCGTGCACCGCCCAGACGCCGGCCATCGTCGGGCCGCCCCAGGCCTGGTGGTAGTCGGTGTCCAGGTACCAGAGGGGATAGCCGAAGTTCCGCACCGAGTTGAACAGGGCGTACCCGACCAGCGCGAAGGCCGCCAGGTCCAACGGCAGCCCGAGCACGGCCCGGCCGAGCACCCGGGCGCCGGTCCAGCCGTCCCCGCCGGCGAGCCGGGCCCGCAGGCGGGCGGCCCGGCCCGACTGCCCGGTCAGGGTCAGCACGACCGCCGCGAGGCCGGCCGGCAGCGCCAGGAACGCACGGGCGGTGGTGTGGACGGTTCGGCGGATCAGGGTCATCGACGCAGACATCGACGGGCTCCTCGGCTCGTTCGGCGGATGCCCGTACCCTCGCGGCCCCTCGCCGGCCCCGTCGTCACACCCCGGAGCCAACCTCCGTGTCATACCCAGGTGCCACCCGCTCCCCTCCCGCCCCGGAAGCGCGAGGACCGGGGCCCGCTCAGTACGACTTGGGCAGGCCCAGCGTCTGGTGGGACACGTAGTTCAGGATCATCTCCCGGCTGACCGGCGCGATCCTGGCCACCCTGGCCGCCGTGATCAGGCGGGCGAGGCCGAACTCCTTGGTGAGGCCGTTGCCGCCGAGCGTGTGGACGGACGTGTCCACGGCCTTCACGCAGGCCTCGGCCGCCGCGTACTTCGCCATGTTCGCGGCCTCGCCCGCGCCCATGTCGTCGCCCGCGTCGTACAGCCGCGCCGCCTTCTGCATCATCAGCCGGGCCAGTTCGAGCTCGATGTGCGCCTGGGCGAGCGGGTGCGCGATGGCCTGGTGGGCACCGATCGGGGCCTTCCAGACCTGGCGCTCCTTCGCGTACTTCACCGCCTGCGCGAGGGCGTACCGGCCCATGCCGATCGCGAACGCCGCCGTCATGATCCGCTCGGGGTTGAGGCCCGTGAAGAGCTGGAGGAGACCCGCGTCCTCGTCGCCGACGAGCGCCTCGAAGGGCAGGTGCACCTCGTCCAGGGTCAGTTCGAACTGCTTCTCGTCCGCGGCCAGTTCCATCTCGATGTGCCGGCGGCCGAAGCCGGGCGCGTCGCGCGGGACGATGAACAGACAGGGCTTCAGGTTCCCCGTGCGGGCGTCGGAGGTGCGGCCCACGATCAGGGTCGCGTCGGCGATGTCGACGCCCGAGACGAAGACCTTCCGGCCGTTCAGGACCCAGCCGTCCTCGGTGCGCGTCGCCGTCGTCGTGATGCGGTGCGAGTTCGAGCCCGCGTCGGGCTCGGTGATGCCGAAGGCCATCGTCTTCGACCCGTCCGCGAGCCCCGGCAGCCACGCCCGCTTCTGCTCCTCCGTGCCGAAGCGGGAGATGACCGTGCCGCAGATCGCGGGCGACACGACCATCATCAGCATCGGGGCCCCGGCGGCGCCCGCCTCCTCCAGGACGATGGACAGCTCGGCCATGCCGCCGCCCCCGCCGCCGTACTCCTCGGGCAGGTTCACGCCCAGATAGCCGAGCTTGCCCGCCTCGGCCCAGAGCTCGGCGCGGTCGAAGCCGGGGCCGTGGCGGTGGCCGAGGGCGGAGACGGCGGCCCGGAGCGCGGTGTGTTCCTGCGGCTCGATGTCGGTGCTCATACGGGGTCTTCCTCCTGTGCATCGGTCTGTACGACGGCGAGCAGGGCACCGACCTCGACCTGGTGGCCGGGGACGGCGTGGAGCGCGGTGAGCGTGCCGGAGGCGGGGGCGAAGACGCGGTGCTCCATCTTCATGGCCTCCAGCCAGAGCAGGGGCTGCCCGGCGGCGACCCGGTCGCCGACGGCGAGGCCGTCCGCGACCCGGACGACGGTGCCGGGCATGGGGGCGAGCAGGGAGCCGGGCTCCCGCAGGTCGGCCGGGTCGGTGAAGCGGGGGCGGGCGGTGAGGCGGTGGCGGCCGGCGTGGACGGCGTCCTCGTAGGCTGTGACCTCGAAGGTCCTGGCCACTCCCGCCACTTCGAGCCGTACGGTGTCCGGGCTCGCCGACACCACCCGTACGCCCTCCGGGGACACGACCTCGTAGCCACCCTCCCGGGCCGGCCGGTAGCGGATCTCGTGGTCGCCGTACGTCCTCGTCTCGTCCTGCGAGCGGACGTTGCGCCAGCCGCCGCCGAAACGGCCCTCGCGGGAGGCCGCCGAGGCCAGGGCGGCGGCCACGGCCGCGTGCTCCTCGCCCGGCGGAGGCGTGATCAGGGCGTCGAGGTTCCGCTCGTAGAAGCCGGTGTCGAGGGCGGCCGGGTCGGCGTACTCCGGGTGGCGGAGGGACGCCACGAGCAGGTCCCGGTTGGTGACGGGGCCGTGCACGCGGGCCCGTTC